>CAYZHG010000043.1:0-8159 GCA_964477455.1 uncultured Gammaproteobacteria bacterium | reverse complement strand
AGATGAAATTGTCAAAACTGAAAAAAATAAGATTAAATGGACTAATAAAATATTATTTTCTGGCGGTTGGGTACCTGGACATTCAACCGATTATGATGCGGTAGTGTTGGCAAAAAAATATGGCGCTAAAACTATAGTAAATTTATCAAATATTGACTATGTTTTTGATAAGGATCCAAATAAATTTAAAGACGCTCAAAAAATAGAAAATATTAGTTGGAAAGAATTTCGAAAAATTGTTGGTAATAAATGGGTGCCTGGAGCAAACGCACCATTTGATCCGATTGCCAGCAGGGAGGCAGAAAAAAATAAATTTAAAGTGGTGGTGATGAATGGAAATAATTTGTCTGATCTGGCCAAGGTGTTGAAAGGGGAGGAAAAGATTGTAGGTACAATTATTGCTTAAAGTCGTTGTGTGTGGAAGGTCTTGACAAAGGCCTTCTTTTTGTATATTATATCGACACCATAGACAGCAGGAGGCGAGAGCCTTAATTACCTGCCGAGGTACAAAGTGTTTTAGATTCACGTTTACACGGGAATGATAAAGCAAAAGTCGATTTGTACTGTATAGTTTGTCTGTGGAAACACAGATTTTTTTATTGTAAATATGCCAAAAACAAAAAAACAGAAAGCTCTCACCATTGAGTCATTGACTGGTGGTTTGAAAGAAAGTAAAGGCGCTGTTTTTGCCAATTTTACTGGTTTAAAGGTAGCTGATTTTGAAGCTTTGCGCAAAGATGCTAGAGCGGAAAAAGTTCAGGTACAGGTAGCCAAGAAAACATTGGTAAAAAGAGTGTTCGAGGATTTAGGTGTAATTGCCGATCCAAAAGCTTTCGCAGGTGGTATCGTTACATTGTCTGGTCCTGATGAAATTTCCGCTGCAAAAATCGTTAGCATCTTTGCCAAAACTCATGAGTCCGTAACTATTTACGGCGGTGTGCTTGAAGGTAAATTTATTGACGCAACAGCTGTGAAACATTTGGCCAGCTTGCCAAATAAACAACAATTACTTGGTCAATTGGTTGGTACGCTTAACGCTCCAATCTCTGGCTTCGTCAAAGTACTTGGTGGTAACTTGAGCAACCTAGTAAACGTTCTAAACAACATTAAAACAGCAAAAGTTTAATTAATTTTCATAAATTTATGTCCGAAGAAAAAATTGTAACTGTTCCTGAGAAGTTCAAAGCTTTCGTGGAACAAGTAGAAAAAATGTCAGTATTGGATTTGGCTGAATTGGTAAAAGTATTGGAAGAAAAATTTGGCGTTTCTGCATCTGCTCCAGCTATGATGATGGCTGCTGCAGCTCCTGCTGCCGCCGCTAGTGAAGAAAAAACAGAATTCAACGTTGAATTAACTGACGTTGGAGCAAACAAGATCAACGTGATCAAGGCTGTTAAAGATTTGACAGGTTTAGGTCTAGCTGATGCCAAAGCTTTGGTTGACGCAGCTCCTAAAATGATCAAAGAAGGTTTGAAGAAAGAAGAAGCTGAAGCTATGAAAAAAGCTATTGAAGCAGCTGGTGGTAAAGTTACTTTGAAATAATAATTTCAATTAAAAAACTCCTGACAAATTGTTAGGAGTTTTTTTGTACAAAAAATACGGCTGGTAATCACTTTTACGCTTTTTTCACCCGCGAGGGCGAAAGGATGACCCTCGGCTCATAACCCGCTTAAAAAGTAATTACCAGCCGTATTTTTCTATAAGTTTATTTGATAAAGTTTATTGTTGTCTAAAATAAAGGCTGTTTTATTTTGTTCGTCAATTATCATGCTGGTTGGCCCCTTCCACAATGGGGTGGTGAATTGGTTTTTTAGGTGACCGTCTTTTTGTAACACTATTAAACGTTTGCCGACAGTATCCAAAAGATAGATGAATTGTTTATCGGTATAGGTCCAAATTTGGCCGCCAGTTTTGAGGGCTGGATCTAAACCGGAAATTTCAAATGGTTGTTTATTGCCGGCGGTAATTTTTTCAATGGAGCCGTCGGATTTACTGACGAACATGTCGCCGTCAGTTGTGAGAGAAAGGCCATTTTTAATATTGACTGAAATATCTTTTATCCATTCTTTGCCTGGTCCAAAACCATTTTTAATATTCTCGTGTTTATAAATTTGATTGTTGGCGGTATCAAGGCTGTAAAGTCGACGATTGTAAATTATTAAATCAGAAATTGTGACGTCTGGTCTGGAGTAAGAAACATCTGCATTTTTTAATGAATAATCTTTAGGGTCGTAAAGAGTAATAAGTTTGTGATCGGATAAAATTGCGGCGTAATCATTTTCTTTTGGTATTGAAATACTATCAAAATTAGTAAGACTAGTATTTAGATATTTAGATTGTTTGGTAAGCAAATCGTAAATAACAATTGTAGATGAATTGGTTGGTAAAACTATTATTTGACTATTGATCTTTGCTAACTTTGCTAAATTTATTCCTTGTTTACTCCAGTCAAAAATAAGATCTGGTGTCACAACCAATTCTTTGCGAATTTGAGCCAACACACTATTAATCTGTCGATTGAATTCATCGCACTCTTTTTTATATTTTTTACAATCCAATTGGCTAATTAAGTTTTTGACTGCTTGAGATTCGCTTAGGGTGTTATTGTCATCCTTATATATGGCCGAGCTTTCAGCGGCATCTTTGTGGGCAATTATCTGTCTAATGATTTCTTGGGAATGTTTTTCCTGTGCAACTCTTATCTGATTGCTTCTAATATACAAAACACTGCCAATAAAAATAATAAAAATAACTAAGCTTAAAGAAAAGAAAAGCTTGGTAGTCTTTGGCAAATTTTTAATATTAATTTTAAAATTACGCCATTGTTGAGACCAGTTTTCCAATATATTTCGACGACGATTTTGGTAATTAAATGAAACGCAAAATAGTAATGTTGAAAAATTCCACAAGGAGATTAATAGATTTAGTATGAACAAGAAAAATAGCCAAATAAAACGAATGGCAAACTTAAACCAAGTAAAAACAGTTTTTAAAAAAGAGTTTAAAATTTGTTTGTAAATGTCGGTTTTTTGAGGTAGTGGCGGTTTGGAACGATACTGTCGTAAATGTGCTGAATTAATTTCTGCTGGTACTTGAAGTGGTTGTTCGTTTTGGTTTGATTTTTGCTCGACATTTTCGACATCATCTTTTTGAAAAACATTCTTAAGTCGATTGTTAATATTTGGAAATAGAGAAGGGGACATAGTACTTGCAGTATTTTTTTCGGTTGCAAATAAACTATGTAAAGATTTTTCTGACCCACCTTTCAAAAACGGACGTCTTTTGACATCGGTCGAAAAAGATGGTTTCTCTTCATTTAAATGAACAACCATGCCGCCAAAGGAAAAACCATTTCGTATATCAGACAACACGCGTTCGATATGTTGAGAGCTTTGACGAGATGGGCGAGTGGTAATTATTTTTAATAATCGATCATCGCTAAAAAATTCATTCAATTGAGGTGTTCCAATAAACAGAAAATCATTTGCTGTGATTTTACCTTCCACTATTTGAGAAAAAAGCTGATCATTTGTATCATCCTGATTGGTAGATATTAAATCCATCTCTTTATATAAATCCTCTTTGGATTTGTAAAAAAGAAGCATTTTTGGTTTGCCACAGAATGAAAAAATAATATCTTGATCCTTTATTACTCCCACGACACAGTGTCTTTTTACATCTTCGTTTAGTGTCGGCTTATTTTCACGATTTATGTTTTTTAAAACCGTTTCTAGTGAATTTTCACTAACATTAAGGGGTGCTTCATAATATCGTGTTTCGATTTCGTCCACGATATTTTGTAATTTTACAATATCTTTTGTAGTGCTGTTATTCAATTCACAAACAGCAAAAAAATAACCCTTTTGCCTTTCTTTTTCAGTTGAGGGTTCAGTAATATGGAGTAGCACATGAGATTTCTCCCGGTTGCCACCCTCGATAAAAAACTCGTGTAATTGTAGCTTGTAATCCATAAACGCTTGTAGTATACTACAAATAATATCACAAGTCCAATGAATATTAGGGGTAAAAATGGATGATTTTAGATACACTAAAAATGAAATTATGCTTGAACACCTTTTTGGTTCATTAACTCGAATAAAACTTTTACGATTGTTCTATGGAAATCCTGAACGGGCATATTTTGTCCGCGAACTTTCACGTACTATTGAAATTCAACTAAATGCCGTTCGTCGTGAGTTGGCCAATTTAGAAGAGATAGGTATCATCAAACAGACTGAATTTGGACAATCCAAAGATGAAGAAGTTGGTACGGAAAGATCAAAGTATTACAAAATTAATACTGGATTTTTTCTTCACGAAGAATTAGGAGCGTTGTTGGAAAAAACACAATTATTAGAAGAAAGAAATTTTATTGATTTATTGAAAAAACGTGCAGGTAGTATTAAAGTCATGATTTTAACTGGTTTTTTTACCAATACACCAGATGTCGGTACTGATATATTGTTTGTGGGAGAAATAAAATCAATTGCGGTTGCAAAAGTAATGAAAGATTTTGAAAAGTTTTTAAATCATCCGGTACGTTATACTATTTTAGACGAGAAAGAATTTTCTGAAAGAAGAGAAATTGGTGATCGATTTTTATATTCAATTTTTGAAGGCAAACATATTTTTGCAGTTGATGAATTAAAAATTAGTTAGACTAGTATGTATTTACTAATAGATAATTCACCAAATGATAAAATTATTTTATATTATTGCTTGGATACCGATTGGATTCAATCTCAATACGAGAGAGATAATCGAAGTCTCATGGAGATTGTGGAAAATTTATTGTTGAGTATAAATAAAAAATTGCCAGATTTGCAGGGTTTAGCAGTTGTTGTCGGTAAGGGTAAATTTACCGCTACTAGAATTGCTACTACTTTAGTTAATACATTATCATTCGCATTAAAAATACCGGTTGTGGCAGTGGATGATTTTAACCCGAATTTAATTAAAGAAATTAAAGCGTCACCAGTCGGGCAATATGTGAGTGCGCAATACAGCGCTCCAGCCAACATTGGTGGTGTTAAACAATAGTATCATGCTATCAGACTATCAACGTTATCGTTTTTATGAAATTTTACCAGGTTTATCGATCTGGCTTACTTTGATAGTCGGAGTCTTGTTGTCTTTCTTTTTTCCACTGGTGATGATTTATGCGATTATCGTCTTTGATGTTTATTGGGTATTGCGAGTGATTTATTTTTCTTTTTATCTTGTTTTATCTTGGACTAGATTTCGAAAGGCTGTTAAAACAGATTGGATGACCAAATTAAAAACAGAGTTTCCACAATGGTTAGTCAGGAAAAATGTAATATTCTTGCCAATTGCCAACGAAAGTTATGAAGTGGTGGAAGGGACGCTTAATGCGCTGTTGTCTTCCAGTTTTCCGGCCAACCGAATGATTGTGGTAATTTCCGGGGAAGCACGCCGTCAGACCAATTGGAATCTGGTGCAAGAAAAAATTAAAGCAAATTTTGTCGGTAAATTTTCTGATATTTTGTATTATACTCATCCAGATAATTTATTGGATGAGATCCCAGGAAAAGGATCGAATATTCATTTTGCTGAATTGGAATTTAAAAAATATGCGGATATTCGTAAATGGAATTATGCTGATGTAATAATTTCGGTTTTTGATATTGATACGGTGGTGCATCCAGAATACTTTGCGCATCTCAATTACATGTACAATTTGCATCCCCATCCAGAACGTAGTTCATTTCAACCGATTACTTTATATAATAACAACATGTGGGAATCGCCTTCAATATTGCGGGTGATGGCATTTGGTACAAGTTTTTGGATGTTATTTTCTTTGGCAAGATTGGACGGGTTGGTAACATTTTCTTCGCATAGTATGAGCTTTAAAGCCGCACTAGAAAGTGGCGGACACTCCAAAGATATTGTGAGTGAAGATTCCAGAATATTTTTTCAATGTTGGTTGCATTATGGTGGTGATTATACGGTTACACCACTTTATATTCCAGTTTCTATGGATACGGTACGCGACGACAGCTTGTGGAAGAGTTTGAAAAATTTATATTTACAACAGCGTCGATGGGCGTGGGGTACAGAAAATATTCCATATTTATTGTGGCAATTTGGGAAACACCCAGAAATAAGTAGATGGAAAAAAACAGTGATAATGTTTCATGAATGGGAAGGTAAATGGAGTTGGGCGGTAGTGGCAATCCTTTTGACAATTCTAGGGCGTTTACCGCTTTGGATTGCAAATAATGACGTTCGTCAGAGTGCATTATTCTTTAACACACCACACGTCCTTGAATATCTCATGGGCATGGCTACATTTGGATTAATTTTTTCTGCGGCCATTAGCATGTTAATTTTGCCGCCTCGTCCAGAAAGTCATCCAAAATATAACTATCTGTTTATGGTTTTGCAATGGTTGCTCGTGCCTGTTTCATTAATTTTATTTTCTTCGGCGCCTTGTATTGATGCGATTACTCATTTGATGTTTGGAAAATATTTAGGGTTTAATGTTTCTACAAAAAAGAGAGCACTATAAATATGCAAATTTTTAAAACAATTATAATTGTAATTTTATTGCTCATAATAGGCGTGGCTGGCTTTGGGTATTGGTCTTTTCGTTCTGGAAATTTGCAAAAAGTTGTCGTGAATGAAGTCGCCAGTCAATTGATTAAAAATCCTTCTGAAAAAAATTTAATTCAAGCCATGTTGGGTTTTGAAAAACCACGAACATATTTAATATTATTTTTAAACAATACCGAGATGCGACCAGGAGGCGGATTTATCGGAGCGTATGCGTTGTTAAAGCTTGATAGAGGCGTGCCAAATTTATTAAAAGTGGAAGGCACGGAAATATTGGATAATAGCGGAAAGAAAGATTTTGAATCTATTGCACCGGCGCCTCTTACTAAATTTTTAAAGGTTTCTAGATGGTATTTTAGAGATAGTAACTGGTCGCCAGATTTTGCAAGTTCGTCGCAAAAATCAATTGAATTATTTTTGAAACAAGGCGGTTTGGGTGATAGAGATGATATTGATGCGGTAATTGGTTTTACTCCAACGATAATCGAAGAAGTTTTAAAGATACACGGACCGATTAAAATAAACGGCGAAGAATTTACTTCCGCCAATTTTACTGAAAAGTTGGAGTATGAGGTAGAGTACGGTTATAAAGATAAGGGTCTTGAATTTGCACAACGTAAAAATATGTTGAAAGATTTGGCTCATGCGCTTTTGTCTAATTTACGTTATGATGTAATTAAAAATTGGAAACGATATTATGATCTTTCACAGCGCATGTTAGTTGAAAAACAAATGGCTGTTTATTCGCAACATATTGATGAGCAAAATATTCTTGTAAGTAAAGATTGGGCTGGAAAAATGAAAGCAAATTCTGGCGATTATTTGTTGTGGGCGGATGCCAATTTAGGTTCCTTAAAAACAGATGTGGCTATCAAACGCGAATTAAATTATTCTGTCACACCAACTAGCACTGGTAAATTTATTGCTACTGCAAAAATGAAATTTATTCACAAAGGAAAATTTGATTGGCGTACTTCTCGCTATCGTGATTATGCGCGAATATATGTACCGATGGGGAGTAAATTTATTAAAGCAGTAGGAACAATGGAGTCGGAAAAATCAAATAAAGTTGGAGCGATTGATCAAGGCATGGAAAATGGGCGCCAATGGTTTGGTGGTTTTGTTTCTGTTGAGCCTGGGCGCACTTCTGAATTAAGTTTTCAATATTATCTTCCAGAAAGTATTTCTAATTTAATCATTCAAGGAGAATATAGTCTGTTAACGCAAAAAGAAATTGGAACTAATGGTGTTATGTTGACTTTGGGATTAGATTTTGGTAAAAAATTAACTTCAGCCACTCCTGGTGAAGACGCTATTAAACATGGTGATAATCGATATGACTTTTCGACCGATCTTACGCAGGACAGGGAGTTTAAAGTATTAATGGGGAAATAATATGTTTATTAAGAAAATTGGCATTGATTTGGGAACGACAAATGTTTTGGTTTATGTGCCTAAAAAAGGGATTGTTTTGAACGAACCAAGTGTTGTAGCTATTTCAAAAGCTGATGGCAAAGTGTTGGCGGTTGGATTGGAAGCCAAAGATATGCTTGGGCGTACACCAGATACGATTATTGCGGAAC
>CAYZHG010000042.1:0-14880 GCA_964477455.1 uncultured Gammaproteobacteria bacterium | reverse complement strand
TTCTTTCCACTTCCGCACGGACACAAATCATTTCTTCCCACTTTATCACCTTCTTCATTTTTTACTTTAGTATTTATATCTACCACTTCACCTTCTGGTCCGCTGTATTTTAAATTTTTTCTTTGCATCAACGCTGGAGCTGGTTGTAAACCTACGCTCACTTTAAAAATAGAATACACTACTTCGTGTTGCATTGCGGAAAGCAATTCATTGAACATCGTGTAAGTTTCTTTTTTGTATTCCACCAATGGATCACGCTGACCATATCCACGCAAACCAATACCAGTGCGCAAATAATCGACAGCAACTAAATGATCAATCCACAACAGATCCATAGAACGCAACATTATCTGTTTTTCCATTTCAATCTGTATATCTTTGTTTCCGATGGCTTCCACTAATAATTTTTGATACTTTTCTTTGGCCAATTCAGTTAAAAATTCAATAATGTGTGTGCGTTCAGTAACTGCTTCCAATTTTTGATCGCCATGTTCACCAAAATTTAATATCTTATTTTTTTCTTCTTCAGTGATTGGATAAATTGTCGAAACAACTTCTGAAATTTCTTTCATATTCCAATCATTCTTGTCTTCCGCATTGGTATGAAAAGAAATAACTTGTTCGATTTCCGCTTCAATCATATCCAAAACCAAAGTCTGCAAAGTTTTTTCGCCTTCCGGCAATTGATTATTTTTTTGCTTATTGAATGTTTCCAAAATCTGACGACGCTTTCCATATACTACTTCACGATGACGATTTAACACATCATCGTATTCAAGTAAGTGTTTACGAGAATCAAAATGAAAACCTTCTACTTTTTTCTGAGCACTTTCAATAATACGAGTAATAGATTTTTGTTCTATTGGCATATCATCTGGCACACGCAATGTTTCCATCACACTACGGATTCTGTCTCCAGCAAAAATACGCATCAAATCGTCTTGAGTTGATAAATAAAATTGCGTTTCACCAGAATCACCCTGACGAGCCGCACGACCGCGAAGCTGATTATCAATACGACGACTTTCGTGACGTTCCGTGCCGATAACAAACAAACCACCCGCGTTGCGGACTTTTTCACTTTCTTCTTTGTCTGGCGGGTTACCACCCAAGATGATATCCACACCACGACCAGCCATATTGGTAGCCAAAGTTACCGCGCCAGCCCGTCCCGCTTGAGCGATAATTTCACCTTCACGTTCGTGGTTTTTAGCATTTAAAATTTCGTGTTTAATACCTTCGCGCTCCAAGTACAAACTCAGCTCTTCATTTTTTTCTACCGAAATAGTACCGATCAAAACTGGCTGTCCTTTTTTCTGCAATTCTTTGACGGTCAAAGCGATTGCCTGATATTTTGATTGTTCAGTTTTGTAAATTCTATCTGGATGATCAGTGCGTAAATTATTTTTATTAGTTGGGATTACTACTACTTCCAATTTGTAAATCTTGGCAAATTCTTCCGCCTCCGTCACCGCAGTACCAGTCATACCAGCCAACTTCTCATACAAACGGAAATAGTTTTGGAATGTAATGGTAGCCATCGTCTGACTTTCACGCTGAATTTTGACGTGTTCTTGAGCTTCAATTGCCTGATGCAAACCTTCACTATAACGACGACCTGGCATTTTACGACCAGTAAATTCATCAACGATAATCACTTCGCCATTATCCACAACGTAATCACGGTCACGCTTGAACAATGCCCGTGCGCGCAAAGCTTGTTCTATATGATGAACCATCGTCATCCCGCCTTCGGCATAAATATTTTCTACATTCAAAGCTTTTTCGACTTTTTGCAAACCAGCATCGGTCAAAGTAGACGCACGCATTTTTTCATCGACATTATAATCAACATCGATTTCCATGCGAGCCACAATATCGGCAAATTTATAATACATATCGGCCGCCTCTTCGGCCGGAGCAGAAATAATCAAAGGAGTGCGCGCTTCATCGATTAAAATCGAATCAACTTCATCGACGATGGCAAAATAAAATGCACGTTGAGACATTTCTTCCAAACTGGTCACCATGTTGTCACGCAAATAATCAAAACCAAACTCATTGTTGGTACCGTAAGTAATATCGCAAGCGTAAGCTTCTTTGCGACTGCAAGTTTCTAAATATTCATATTCAACTTTGTATGCGCCTTTAGCATCGCGCTCTTTGTCGACAGATCCGCCTTCGGCCATCGCATCCTGACCATTCTCATCAAGAATTTTTAATTTGTTTGGATTATATTTATAGGAAACAAGTTGCTGTTGAATAATACCCACACTTAAACCAAGTGCATCGTAAATTTGACTCATCCAAACCGCATCACGTTTTGCTAAATAATCATTCACCGTTACCAAATGAACACCTTTTCCTGCCAGCGCATTTAAATAAACTGGCAATGTGGCAACTAAAGTTTTTCCTTCACCCGTACGCATCTCCGAAATTTGTCCTCGATGTAAAGTGATTCCACCAATAAGTTGAACATCAAAATGACGCATGCCCGTAACACGCTTAGAAGTTTCGCGAACAACTGCGAAAGCTTCTGGCAATAGATCATTTAAAGTTTCGCCTTTAGCTAGACGTTCTTTAAATTCGATAGTTTTATTTTTTAATTGATCCAAAGATAATTTTTCCATCTCCACTTCCAAAGAATTGATTTTTTCAACCAATGGCATTATTTCTTTTACCGCCTTAGCATTTGGATCACCAAACAATTTGCTAAAAAATGTCATAATATCTCAATATTAAACAAAAACAGACCTGATTTAGGTCTGCCTATATTATCATAGCAGTTAAATTATTACAAGCTTAATATGGCTATAAAATGGCTATAATCAATGACTTGCCGTACGACGATTATCGATAAATTATTTAGTTGTTGATGTGCTATTTGGCATAGATGGTCGCATTTGGATAGTTTGTGCAGTCATACTACCGTCAGAATTCAAACCGCCAGTTATTGTAACTGATGAGCCCAACAAAACATCAGCCAAAGTGCCAGTTGTTGATCTTAATATTTGAGTAGTGGTGGATAAAATAATTATTTTTGAGCTACCATCTCGCATTTTTACTGTCAGACTTTTTTCATCAACGGAAGCTACTTCACCGTTGGCAAAACCAGCACCACTGCGATTACCACCACCCATACGAATACCAGTTCCGCCACCGAACTGCCCGCCACCACGTTGCTGGCCTTGTCCAAAAGTATTGCCGACAGTAACAACGGATTTACTTTGTCCGTATTTCATACCAGCATAAAAAGCGACCAATCCAATTACCAATACTCCCACGATAATCTGAGGTAGTTGTTTTTTCATAATCAATAGAATTAAATTAAATATATTTTATTAATAAAATTATTTTATTCATAGCGCAACGCATCAATTGGATTTAATTTTGCCGCTCGACTAGCTGGATAATATCCAAAAATTACACCAATCAAAGCAGAAACACCAAAAGCCAACAATACTGATGAAAGTGAAATTTGAGTATTCATTCCCGCAAATTTAGAAACTGCCAAGGACAACAGCCATCCTAAAATTATTCCGACAACTCCACCAATAAAAGTTAATGTTACAGCTTCCAATAAAAACTGAGCACTGATATCTTTTCTATCCGCACCGATCGCTTTGCGTAAGCCAATTTCGCGCGTACGTTCAGTCACTGTCGTCAACATCATATTCATAATACCAATACCACCTACAAGCAATGAAATGCCGGCAACCGAAGCAAGTAACATTGTAAATGTGTTGGTAACACTTGAGGCAGTAGCCACAATATCGGCTTGATTCATAACAGAAAAATCAGCCAATAATGTATTCGAAATTTTATGACGAGTTAATAATAAATTGGTGATATCTTCCTGTACTGTCGCCATAGAATTTTGATCGGTCGCTTCAACACTTATAGTAGACACATAAGTGTCTCCAGCTAAATACCTTTGCGCAGAAGTAATAGGAATATAAATATTACTATCAGGATTGCTAAATCCACTTCCGCCTTTTGCTTTCGTAACACCAATAATTTTAAATTCAATATTGTTTATACGAATCGGCCTTCCTACAACGGCCGCATCTATACCAAATAAATCATCACGTGCTTGCGGACCTATAACTGCCACTTTGTCATTTGAAATTTGTTGTTTTGAAGAAATAAAACTTCCGTCAACCACTTCTATCTTTCGCACATCAGTATATTCAGGAACAGTTCCAATAATTTGAGTATTGGTATTTTTCCCAGGAGCAGTCACTTGATAACGACGGCTTAGTTCAGGAGCTGTAGATTGGATCAAAGCCACTGAACTTCTGATAGCATCCGCATCTGCTTGGGTAAGCGTCTGGGCCGAACCACGACCAGCATTAACTTGAGAACCTACTCCTCGTTGAGCACCAGGCGTAATAATTATTAAATTCGATCCAACAGATTGAATACTTGCTTGAATGGAATCTTTGGCTCCTTGGCCAACTGCTACCATCGCGATTACCGAACCAATTCCAATTACAATCCCAAGTACAGTCAAAAAAGAACGCACTTTATTTGCGGACAATGACCAATAAATTTCTTCGAGTAAATCAAGCCAGTTCATAATTTAATGTTTTCATCTCTTTCCACCAAACCATCACGAATAGTAATAACACGATTGGCGTGTATCGCCACATCATGCTCATGGGTAATTAAAATTATTGTATGTCCTTTGTCATTTAATTTTTTAAATGTTTCCAAAACTTTTTCACCTGTTTTAGTATCTAAATTTCCAGTCGGTTCATCGGCGAGAATCAAAGATGGATCATTTACCAAAGCCCGTGCAATCGCCACGCGTTGCATCTGACCACCAGATAATTGATTAGAAAGATGATAAAAATGATCTTCTTCAAAACCTGAACTAACCAGCGCTTCTTTAGCTTTAATAAGTCTCTGGGCTTTTGGCATACCAGTATACAAAAGTGGTAGCGCAACATTTCTAACTACACTAGTACGTTTTAAAAGATTGAAAGATTGAAAAACAAAACCAATTTTAACTTTTCGAATTTTTGCTAATTCGTCTTCAGAAAGTGCGGAAACATCTTTTCCATCAAGAAAATATTCTCCAGTTGTAGGTATATCCAGTGCCCCCAAAATATTCATCAAAGTCGATTTACCAGAACCACTTGGTCCCATAATAGCAACAAACTCACCATCTTTAATGGTGAATGAAATACCCTTGAGAGCCTGAAATTCCACCTCACCGGTATTATAAGATTTAGTTATATTTTTAATTTCAATCATAAAATCGTCCGCTTTATCGTCCGCCACCACCTCCTGTTAAACCAGGAATACGAATACCGCTAGCCGCTGGTGTTGCGGTTGTAGTTTTGACTGTATTTGGATTTATTGTTTGAGTAACAATTGTATCCCCTTCTTTTAATCCAGAAATTATTTCAACGTTAGTGTCGTCAGACAAACCAACTTCTACATTTATTTTCTGCGGAGGATTTTTTGTAGTTGATTGATTATTTATATTGGCAACAGAAACGAGATCAGCTGAATTCAAAACTTCAACATAATTTTGACCACCACTTGTTTTGACTGCTGCCATTGGTACCACTAAAACGTCTGGGCGTGTATCCAAAATTATCGCGGCACGTGCACTCATACCAGATTTTACTTCATCAGTGTCTGACAAGAAACTAACTTGCACATTATAATTTACAACGCCTTGAGTTACCGTTCCGATATTGTCGATTTGAGTAACTTTTCCCGCTATTGTTAAATCCGGCAAAGCATCAAAGGTAAGTGTGGCTTTTTGATCTAATTTAATTTTGGCCACATCCACTTCGTTTAAACTTATGGTCGCTACTTTTTGTGCCGTAATCAATGTTACCGCCGCAGTCAAATCACCGACCTGACCACCAACCTGAACACCTTTTTGAGCGGACATTGTAGCTACTTTACCATCAAAAGGTGCGCGTACGATTGTGTTATTATAATTATCAATTGCCGAGGTTAACTGTGCTCTAGCACTATCCAAATCTTCTTTGCGTGGATTTTGTTTAGTATATAGCGCGTCTTTATATTGTTGCAACGCAAATTCTTTTATTTGTATTGTATTGACAGCTGTAGCTTTGGCGGCATCCAAATCACGCAATGATTTTTGATACGCCGCTTGATATGAACTATAACTATTTTTATCATCTACTAATGTTTGTTGTTCACTAATTAAACTAGTAAATTGACTAGTAGCCGAAGTCCGCTGAGTGGCGACACTAGATTTCATGGAATCGAGAGAAGTCTGTGTTAGATCACCAACTGGTGGAGTGGCCGTTAACATCGCAGACATATCAGCAAATAAACGAATACTTTTCTCTAGTGCATCCGCTGTCAAAACCATAGCTACATCCACATCGGTGTGAGAGCTTTTCGAATTTAGTGGACCAATTGCCACACCAGCTTTTTTTCTAGCTTCTTTCACCAACAAATAATCAAACCTAGAATAATTTATTTGATTACTATCTAATATAGACAAATACTGTTCAAAAGTATCATTCGCTAATGTATTATCTATTCCCAAAATATTATCAGCGGCGGTAAGCGAACTATCCAATTTAGCCAAAGTACTTTGCAAAAAAATTACTGCATTTTGATAAGATTGAGTAACAATCTGACTGTTCTCTCCACCTTCAGCCATTTTTAAATTATTGTAAGCAGTATCAACAGTAGCTTGAGCAGTTGCGATTGTATTAGCAACATCCACTTTTGATTTTTCTAAATCCGAAGTAGCATTAGCAATATTGCCTTGATATGTATTCAAATCAGCAGCCGTCAAAGCATTCAAAATTTTATTATAGCTAGCTTGCGCTTGAATTAGACTAGCGCTAACACTACGTTGATCGATAATCAAAAGCACTTGCCCAGCTTTTACCACATCTCCAGATTTTACTTTAATATCAGTCACAATACCCGAGGCCAACGGTTTGATATCTAATTTGTTTAGAGTAGAAACCTGACCAGAACCGACGATAGAACTAACGATAGTCGATTTCTGAACACTGGTGGTACTATATCGCAACGGTAGTTGAGAAGCAAAATATTTTGTATAAGTATAATAACAGACTGAAATAATTAATAATCCAATAACAACGGATCGCAATTTATGCTCTGAAATTTTTTGAAGAAGTTTTTGAAAAAAAATCTTATCCATATTTAAGTAAATAATTTAGAAGCAACCGCCGTTATTTGGCTTGGATGATGATGGGGATAACCTACAACTATTTGGCATATCCGCTCTTGGTTGAAATTTTCCAAAACGGCGATGGACACCACGACGAATCATTTGCATTTCTTCTGGGTTGATCAACTGTAATTTAGTGACCATAAAAATATTGTCAACACGTTTGCCAATCGCCACTACAAACGCTCCTTCCAACAACGGTTGTGAAGGTAAGTCTGTATCACTTGTTAATATTATTTTTTCCAATGCGCGCGGAGTTTGAACAACCAAATAATCACCGCCAACTTCTGTTATTCGCCCTACGATACCGCCACGTCTAGCTTCTAGTCCGTGCATCAAAAATGGTTTGAAAAATAATCCACCGATATGTGATTCAAAAGTTTCTTGTTCGATCTTTTCCGCCACAGTTGTATAGGTTAAAATAATACCGCCAATCACTACAAAACAAATCAGCCCTACAGCAAAATATCCAAATGGTTTTTTATAAGATAGATCACTTTTTTTGATTAACCAGCCAGCACAAAAAACTAATATAATCAAAGCTACAACCAATAAATATGGAAAAGATTCTAAGAAAGTTAAGAAACCTTGACTACCAAAACTAAGATACGCCATATTGTCGGAAGCGCGCAAATAAAATAAAGCTAGATTAAAACATAATACAGCTAACAGGATCGTTAAAGTAAAGGCACTTCCTATTCCCAATTTTTCTGCCAAAAAAATATATTTAGAGCGCAGTTGCACTTTACCACTACTTATCTTATTCATTACTTCATTTTCAATTTTATTTTGCGTTTCATTCATATTTTAAAATATCTTTTAATTTGGCTTTACCACGCATGATGAGTATCCCGACAGTATTGCGTGGCAGACGCAAGATGTCACTGATTTCTTCATACGATTTTTGTTCAAAAAAGTATAAAATCAACGGTTCACGATATTTTTCTTTTAATTCACCCATCGCCCGCTGAATTCTTTCACCCATTTGTTTACTATCAAATTCTTCATGTAAGTCCAGTTTTTCATCTACTATCTCCCACTCTGTTTCGTCCAGTGAAATATTTTTTCTTTTATTTTTTTTGATATGATTGATTGCTTCGTTGTGAGCAATGCGATAAATCCAAGAAGAAAATTTCTTATCTACGTCAAAACCGTAAAGATTTTTATAAGCTTTAATAAATACTTCTTGCAGTACATCGTCCAATTCGTCCTGACTTCGAAAGAATTTTTTTAAATAATGAGATAACTTTGTCTGATAACGGCGCATTATTTCACTATACAATTCTTTGTTATTTTCACGAATCTCCACCACAAGTTGTTCATCAGTAAAATTCGCTGTATTTATAGCCATATATTCATACTACAACCATACATGATTGTTTATTTCATTATATACTTTATCACGGATTTGAGTATAAAAAAACAAGGATTATTATATCCTTGTTTTTTGCTATTTTGTTACATTTTTGGCGTAAAATTTGGACTAATAAAATGTAGGTTGTCTAATGCATTGCTTTGTTTAGATAAAATACCAGCAATCACTGCGTTGACACCAAAGAAACCATCAATTGTGTCACCGACATTTTTAAACAAGCCATTTTCAATCATCATTTCGGCTTCGTCAGCACCAACATAGACTTTCTGATATTCTGCTCCTTTAATTATTTGAGGTGCAAAATCCATACTATATATTGTTTGTAATTTTGTATCTGTTGAATTTACTTGATAAAAAGATTTTAACGAACCTTTATCATCTAACACAATCACTTTACTTAATAAATCCAAACGCTTCAAACCATTAGAAATAATACTTTCGTGAATTGAAATTGGATAGACAACACGATTATCATTCATCCCACTACTCAATTTACCAAACTGTAAAAATATAAAAGTAAAAATTAAGACCATCACGAACGGAGCAAACATCGAAAACCAATTTCGCTTACGTGGGCGGAAATTCTTAAGTAACAATGAATTGGTAACAACCGAGATAGAACTAAATGCCATGGCCAACCCAGCCAACTCAGGCTTGAGCACCAAACCAAACGTGACGAATATACGAGCCGCAATTGGAATACCGATCACATTATAAAGTAGAGCAAAAAACATATTCTGTTTTATTTTGCTCATTGTTTCCTTGCTCAAATCTATCGCTGTCAGAACATCACGCAAATCATTTTTGATAATTACAATTCCACCTGTTTCCATCGCCACATCCGTTCCCGAGCCCATCGCGATACCCACATCAGCTTGAGCCAAAGCGGGTGCATCATTAATACCATCTCCCACCATCGCTACACGCAACCCTTGATCCTGCAATTTTTTAATTTCATTAGCCTTGTCTTGTGGTAAGACTTCCGCTAACACATTTTTGATACCAGCTTGTTTGGCTATAGCTTCAGCGGTGCGACGATTGTCGCCGGTAATCATATAAACTTGAAGTCCGCGTTTTTGTAATTGTTGCACGGCTTCCAACGAGCTATCTTTGATAGTATCGGCGACAGCAATCAAACCCATCACTTCAGTTTCATTGGCCAAAATCATTGCCGTCTTACCACCATCCTCTAATTTGCGCATTTTGCGTTCGACATTTTCAATACTCAGTTTAGCAACATCAGTCATTAATTTTCTATTGCCAAAATAATATTTTTTACCATTAATTGTACCTTCCACCCCATGTCCTGGAATTGCTTTAAAATTTGTAGCGCTATCAAATGAGATAGATTCTTCTTGTGCATATTTAATAATTGCTTCAGCCAAAGGATGTTCAGAAGTTTTTTCCAGTCCGGCCGCAACAGCAATCACTACCTCCTCATCATATACACCCATTGGAACGGTATCAGTAACTTCTGGTTCACCCTTAGTCAATGTACCGGTCTTATCAAAAACAATTACTTTCACTTTACAAGCCGCTTCAAGCGGTTCTCCGCCCTTAATCAACACACCGTATTCCGCCCCTTTTCCAGTACCAACCATAATTGCAGTTGGAGTAGCCAAACCTAGAGCACAAGGACAAGCAATCACAATCACCGATGTAAAGGCCATCAAACTAAATGTCAGTCCAGCTCCCAAAAAGAAAAACCAAACTACAAAAGTCAGCGCGGCGACAATCAAAACTGCAGGCACAAACCAACCGGAAATATTATCGGCCAAATTTTGAATTGGCGCTTTGCTACCTTGAGCATCTTCAATTAATTTTATAATTTGCGACAGTGCGGTTTCTTGACCAACTTTGGTAACCTTAAATTCAAAACTTCCATGTTTATTTATAGTGGCACCAACGACTTTATCTCCAACATTTTTTTCAGCAGGAATACTTTCGCCAGTCAACATACTCTCATCCACACTAGAACTTCCTTTAACAATTTCACCATCCACTGGAATTTTTTCTCCTGGACGAACAACTACGACGTCTCCCACTATCACCTCATCAAGTGACAAATCTTTTTCCACACCATTGCGGATTACACGGGCAGTTTTTGGTTGCATTCCCATTAATTTTTTTATCGCTTCCGAAGTGCCGCCTTTAGCTCTTGCTTCCAGCCATTTTCCTAACACTACAAAAGTAATAAGAAAGGCGGCTGTTTCAAAATACAATTCCGGAATTTTTTCACCATTCAAACCAATAATTGACTTATTTATCACTACATAATTTATCAATTGCCATAGACTATAAAAAAAGGCAGTGCTAGTACCAATTGCAATTAAACTATCCATGTTGAACATTTTCATCTTCAGCCCACTCCACAATCCTTTATAAAAACCAGCACCAATAACAAACTGAACTGGAATTGTTAAAATCAATGAAATAATACCAATAAATGGCACCATCGCTTTTCCAGGCCAAAAAGCGAGGAAATCAAACATCATGAAATACAACATCGGTACGCTAAAAGCAAAACTGAACCAAAACTTTTTCTGTAATGATTTTATTTCTTGAGCTTTTTTCTTACGATCAATTTCTGGATCGGCGCTAGCAAGCTGAGCACTATAACCAGCGTCTTTGACTGCCTTAATTAAATTTTCTAAATTAGCTTGGTTGCCATCAAAAATTATGCGGGCTTTTTCGGCAGCATAATTCACGTTTGCTTGTTTTACGCCGGAAACTTTTTTCAAACTCTTCTCAATCAATAAGGCGCAAGAAGCACAATGCATTCCACCCAAACTTAAATTTACACTTTCGTCACCATTTTTGCTCTTTGAAGCAATTAGAGTAGCAGCTGACATATTATGCAAAGAGTGATCTACCGGCGAAGATTGAATCTGATTAGTCTCACCAGTAAGCATACTAAACAACTGCCCAACTTTTGACGCATCAAATAAATTTTGAACAATTTTTTCTAAATCATTACGGCCTTGAGGGATTTCAAATTCACCTTTTTTGCTTTGAGTAATTTTACCAGTAAAATTTGGTTCGCCATTATTTGTACTGATTTTCCCATCAGCTACTGTTGTGGATTCCAATTTTACTTTAAATGGCGCCTGGCTATCAACGATCTTTTTTTCAAAAACTACCGGCGCTTCAACCACTTCCGATTTTTCTACTCGTTCAATCTCAGCATCATAACCAGCCACTTTAATGGCCGCGACTACAGCGCTCTCTGCTACCGAATCCTCAGTCTCCACTACGCCAGCTCCAGCTTGAGCATCAATTTTGCTAGAAATAATTCCAGGTACACCAATCAATTCAGCGTCGATAATTTTTTCGCACGAACCACAGTGCATACCAGAAATTTTAAGATGAATTTTTTTTGACATATATTAATAATTATTTTTCAGCAATTTTATCTACTTCGGCCAAAGCTGTTTTAATATCCTTCCATTCTAATTCCTGATTTGATTCCACTTCTGTCGCACCAGACTCAAGATTTATTTTTACTGTTTGAACACTTGGCAATTTTTTAAGCGCCATTGTGCTTAATTTAATACAAGCCTCACAATCTAAATTTGTAATTTTAAAATTAGTTTTTATCATATTTTTATACTACGTGAATAGTAGCGCGATGAATTCCCATACTGCAGGTTACCCAGAGATCACCGGCTTCGGTTGGTGTAAATTCCACTACCGTCTCACCAGATGTATTCATCGGCTGAGTCACGCCAATACTACGAATCACCACATTTTGCATACATCCGGTTGGTGGCTCATTCATAGCAATTACCCATTTTACTGGTTGACCTTTTTTTACTGTAAATTCATTTGGTGAAACATCTTCAATCTGAGTATATAATGATTTTATCAATTGAACTTTATTATTTGTTTTTGAGACGACAGGTGCTACAACTTCTCTATTATCAACAATCTGTTGCACTGGCTTTGTTGCACTAACTTTATCTACAACAACAAATTTACCAGTATACATACCCATTGAACAGGAAAAAGGAATTTCGCCGGTTTCGGTAGGAGTAAAGATAATAATATTTTCACCTTTTTTCAAAGGCTGACTAATATCATATTTTGGCATCACAATATAACTAGCACATGACAAAGTAGTTTTTGAAGTAATCACCCACTTTACTGGACGACCCTTTTGCACTGTAAAAATATTTGGACTATAACCATCAAAACCTTGCGTCATTTTAACTACCTGAGCATCAGTTGTCTCGGCGCTAACTGGTTTATTAACAGTTCCGCCACCAAACAAACGTGTGGCATTACTTATATTAAACCAACCGAATAAAATCACGGCAATACCAGCGGCCGCAAAAAATATACGTGCTTTTCTTCCTTTAAAAATTGAAGACAAGCCACCGATACCAAGTAATCCTGGTGCAGTCCCCAAAGCAAATAATCCCATTATGGCAGCACCTTGAAAAAAACTTCCAGAACTTACTGCGTATAATTGCATAGCTTGTGTAAACCCACATGGCAAAAAGAATGTAGCGACACCAGACATCATTGCTCCTCGATGACTATATTCACGATTTTCATTTCCCAATCCAAAAAATTTCGCAATGCTTTTTGGCAAAGCAATATTTTTGTCTTGTAAAAATGGAAAAATTCCAATCAATTTTAAACCTAGGAAAATCATTACTATACTAACAACGAAGGTAAGAACACCCAAAAAGCCGGCCGAAATTTTAAAGGCTGAACCAAGCAATCCAATAATTCCACCAAGTACCGCAAAACCCGCGATACGACCAATATTAAAAAATAAATGAGGACGAAATTTTTGTTGAGCGGTAGCTTCTGGGTGCAAGGCCGCGTGACGAGCTGATAAACCCAATACCAAACCACCCACCATTGCCATGCACGTAGATATGCCAGCCACCAAACCTACCATAAACACCACTCCTAGACCACTATTTTCGGTATTAACATTTACATTAAACAAACCAAAACCACGAGCTACATAATATGCCAAGTACAAAACAACCGCACCAGAAAATAAATTTTTATAATCACTAACATCTTGAGACAACCATCCAGCCTTTTCCTTTTTTCCAATTTTATAACCAGATTCAACTACGGCATTTTCCAGACGACTTTGATCTGGTTGGTTGTTATCAAAATAAACTTGAGCTTGTCCGGTAGTATGTGACACTTCTACGCGTTTTACACCTTCTACTTTTTTAATATTTTGTTCAATTAATATTTCACACGACTTACAATGCATTCCTTGGATTGGGAGAATTATTTTTGGCATAAAAAATTATTATTTAGTGAAGTGAGAAAAATGAAAAATTATTTACCTGTTAAGTTAAATGTTTTAATTAGCTCTTTAATGAATTGATCTTTTTCCTCTACACTTTTTGAACTGAGTTTATTGGTACCGCAACTTTGTAAATGATTTTCCAAGATAGTAATATTAATTTGTTTGAGCAAACCAATAGCGGCATTGATTTGTTGGGCAACATCAATACAATAACGATCTTCTTCGATCATTTTGTCCAATAATTTAAGTTGTCCTTGGGCTTTTTTCAGACTTAATTTTATTTTTCCTTTGTATGGTTCGATCATAATTTAATATTTATTAATATCTTATTTAATACCTAGACCATAGGTATAGGTCTATGATACAGGAAATCTTATCCACTGTCAACTAAAAAAACCACCTCAATCAAAGGGGTGGATTTTTTTGTTATAAATGCACTATATTTTTACAATCGTACCATCAAAAGCAGCAACCGTATTTTTAAATATTTTTTTAGCTCGTTTTTCTCCCAGCAACCTTTTCGCTTTGGTATCAAACGCATTGGGACCAAAATGGGTTAAGCAAAGTTTTTTTACACCGGCATTTTTGGCTACTTCCCCCGCTCCTTCTGGGTCAGTATGTCCCCAAAAATCATTTTCTGGTCGCACACTATAACCACATTCGTGAATCAACACGTCCGCAGCTTGTGCCAATTTTATATCATTGGCACACGGTTTTGTATCACTACAATACGAAACAATTTTATCTTCTAAATAAAACCTATATCCAAAAGTGTAGTCAATGTGATCCAACTCCAAACATTCAAATTTTATTGGTAAATCATATTTACCTTCTTTTACTTCCAATGTTTTTACATTAAAATTTATATCTGTTAATGGCATCGCATATGGGTGGTTAAAAACTGTTTTTAACATTGAATTTAGTCCTTTGTGACTAACTATCGTCAACGGTTGTTTTAATCCAAGTCGAGATACTGCATGCAAACCGCAGATATGATCCATGTGAAAATGGGTAATAAATAGA
>CAYZHG010000041.1:0-2836 GCA_964477455.1 uncultured Gammaproteobacteria bacterium | reverse complement strand
ATGATGGCTACTAAAAATATGGCTGAGAAATATTTTTTCATATTATTCTTCTTTTCATAAGTATACCAATTTTGAGAGGATGTGTCACCATCACGGACAAGGAATGGTCTTGACCGATGAGTTGGCCGAAGGGGTCGTATTGGTATTATGTAAGAACAAATATATTACAATAAATAACTAAGATATTCTTTTACCTTTTCATTTGTTAATTCACCGTTAATATCAGGAGAGGAAAGCCAAAACAAAACATCAGCTATCATTTTTTTAAATTCTTCTTCATATTTTATTCCGTCCCTACCCTCCACCATTTCCGCCCACATGCTCAAATCATCACTACTAATAAGCTTGTCCAAAAACACTTTCATTACATTGACAACATCAATTTTGTGCAATACTACCACATCCTGAATATCCACCATTTGCTTAGCGTTCTGTTGTATTTCATGTTTTATTATATCCAAAGGTTTGTCGAGTTTTGCTAAACTTTCTAATAAAACTTTAAAATTATTTGTATTCATAAGATTAATTACCAAAAAATTCGATGATTCTCCTAATGTTTTAATTTGCAATTATGCTATTATGATCAATTGTTTCTTTTAATCTCTGATTTGTTTTTATGCTAAATAATTTTACCAAATCTTTGTAATAATTCTCTTTCGAATTTAAGCACTCCAAAAAACCAAACATAAGTAATTCTACAATTTTTTCATCTGCAGAAATCGCCATTTCATCTAAAAAAGAAAAAACATTTTGTATATACTTTTTTTCTTTGGCTAATTTAATAACAAAATCTGCAAATCTTCCTATAATTACATAGGGCACATCACAATCATCTTTACACTCAAAAAATTCTACCGAATTTTTAAATTCAGGAATTTTTTTAATAAAATATTAACAACGTTGTCTAAATTCATATTTAAATTTTGAGTTACAATCATTCTCAAGACCTCCGTAACTTTTTGCAAAGTACTAACGCATTTCTTCCAATAATCTATTACATGCCTTTAGCACTCGATCACGGTATTTAGCCTCAATTTTTCTTATCTCCTTATCTTTTTCCTCTAAAACTTTTTTATTCCACATATCACGCTCTTTTCCAATAGGCAAACTATCTGTTTCTGATTTAATCTCATCAAAAAGCAATATATCATCATAATTTGTAATCCCAAGATAATTATCCCTATAGTCCGCTAAAATTCTCGACGCTTCGATTATGCCTAAATGATTTTCTATAACCTTGCTACAAATGGAAAGGATTTCTTTTCGAGATTTTTCATTTATATTCTCCATATAATTATCAAATATTTGGCCACCACTTCTCTGCCCAGTACCGGGTCGCGAGAGATGAATCTACCTTGACATGGGTTGTACTAAAAATCTAAATTTGAACACTAACCTATTTTTTTAATATTTTATGAATACAAAATTTAACCGTCTCATCTTTTTCTTCATTTAACAACTGACGAAAGAATGCTTTATTTTTATCTTTTTCCAAAAAGCGATTCAACTGAACAATCGCTACACGTCTTACCTTTGAGCTTTTATCTCGCACCAATACCATCAACATTTTTTTAGATTTTTCAACTTCAATTTTGCCGAGTACAAAGGCCATATTCTTTCTAAAAGTAATATTTGTTTTACTCTTCAACTTTTCTTCTAACATGGATAATATTTTTCCACCAAATGTAGCCACGGAATCTGGAAAACTCATTTTTTCTCCACCTGTTGATAAAGAATCAATTAATAATGGTAGTAATTCATCTATCTTAAAATGCCCCGCAACCCTAGCGGCCAAAGACCTTACTAATATATCTTTATCTATCAAACAATTTTTAACGAACACAATATTATCTAAAGATATATTTTTTAGTCTTAAAATAATATTTAATTTTTCTAATTTTTTATCTGCTATATTTTCTATTACCATATTTTATTAATTAAATATTCAACACCAGAACCAACTGAATTCTTCAACTCATTTAACTGTTTCACAGCAGTAGGAGAAAGTATTGTCTCCGTCATACCGTCACCAAATGGTTCTATGGCTTGTTCAATTATATGACCTCCAGATTTCAAACTTTCAAATACTGTTTTTGGTACACTCACTTTTACAATTGCACTTGATTTGGCAGCCATTTCAGCGGTTTTGTCTTCTGCAAACCGGATTGCTGTACCCCATTCTTTAGAAGTAAAGATGTCGTCAATTACTTTAAAACCATTTTTAGCTATTTCCGTTGCTCTATTTTTAGTTGTACCGTGATATAAAATTTCCGTCGTCCCTTTTATAATTCCTTCCTTAGCAGTAGATCCTCTTCCAAAAGTATAAGCATCTACACCTAACCACAATCCGGCTTCTGCTTTTTCCCATCTATCAGTATACGGATCAGTTACAGTTGATACATTTCCTAATATGCCACCTACCATTCCTGATATAAAGCCACCACCATAACTCATGCCTTGGAAAAGGAAATTATCGCCTGGATTTTGATAGTTATAATCTTTAACATCGTTGAAGAAATTGGCAGCATCACCCACATAATCAGAAAAGTTTTTAGGTGCTTGCGACCAATATAATTGCGGTTCTGGTTTGTCATAGATAGTACACACGTCCTTTTCCCCACTCGGATCAACATATTTGAGCGGATTGTTCTTAACATAAGTATACCCATTTCTAGACAGTGTGTCACCATCACGACCAAGGAATGGGTCACGAGAAATAAACCTACCTAAACGAGGGTTGTAATAACGGGCGTTGTAATAATAGAGTTCGGACTCTTGGTCGTATTCTTGGTTGGTGTATAGGTAGTTGGTGTTTGTTTTACCGTCTTGGCCGATT
>CAYZHG010000040.1:0-5187 GCA_964477455.1 uncultured Gammaproteobacteria bacterium | reverse complement strand
ATGATGGCTACTAAAAATATGGCTGAGAAATATTTTTTCATATTATTCTTCTTTTCATAAGTATACCAATTTTGAGAGGATGTGTCACCATCACGGACACTACCGGAAATGTATTCTATGATACAAGAACGGGTTTGCCCACACGTTCACAACATTCTTTCTTTTTATCATTTTTCTTCAAATATAGTTGTACTAAAAAAGTTTTTTTGGCTATTTGAAAGCGACCTGCTTCGACTAAAATTGCATCATGTTTTTGCTTGTCTTTAACAATATAACCATCCCAAACTATTGCATATATTTCAAACAAATTTTTGTTTACAAATTCTTTAGCAGCTTTTACGCCTATTTCTAAATCATCTGAAATAAATCTTTGTATACCTCTTTTATTTTCTTTATCCTCATATATTACAAATGGAATCAATAAACCATCTCCATCCTTTATACTATCAAAGCCGTGATCTAGTGCTGAGAACATTAAATCATTAAATTTAATTTCATCATCCATATTATATTTCTTCTAATAATTTTACCAATTGCCCTGAATCTTTTTTATATTTTTGAATATCAACAATATCCTTGATTTGTTTTTTAATACTCCTATCTTTGATTTCATACAGCGCATTCCCTACCAACCACCTGTAACTGGTTTCCGACTCTTCGTACTCTGAATTCAAAAACTCATCAATTAGAACCGCAGATGCTGTATAGTAGCCCTTCACAGACAAAGCTCTAACTATCGGCTCTTTCATTTTTTGAATTTTAAATTTATTTAAATATTTCAGCAATATATCTGCGTGTTTTAAATATTTATTACTATCCATATTTACTAAATCCCAAATGCTTCTAATAAAAACACCTCTAAAAAATAATCTTATTTCAATTATTAAATACAAAATAATGTCATGAACTTCATTATACATAATTATTTAAAAAAATATTAAATATTAAATATTTTTTTTAAGTCTTTTGATAAATGTGAATAATGTGGCCTATCGGCTATAACCAAACGCTTAATTTTTTTTCCTTTAATCAGTGGATTTAAATCACCATCTATAATATTTGTATCTTCCATAATCTCGATGTCTTCCAAAGAAGTAGCACCTACAAGTGGTTTTATACTATCAATATCATTTAAATTATTTAAAACAATCTTTTTTAGATTTGTTAAATTTGCTAAATTATTTATATTTGTAATTTTCTTACATGTGTTGATAACTAATTCTTCTAAATTTAACAGTTTTTCTACCCCGTCTAAACTTTCCAACTTAGTGAACTGAAAAATTTTTAAATTTTTCAATTTTTTTAATTTGGATAAACCTAACAATGAAGTTGCTGGGCATACTTTAATTTGTAAATATTCTAAATTTACTAAATTACTAAATTTATCTAAATCTTTTTTATCATATGACATCGACAAACTCTTTAAACTTAAACAATAGAATAGGTTCTTAATTGTTTTTTGCCATTGTATAATACAATTCTCTAGGTGGACAAAATTATTAAGGTCAATTTCATCATCACTATAGACTTGCAAGTTTAAATATTTTAAATTTATCATCTGATTTACAAAATGATAATTTTTATTAGTAGCTCCAACAATTTCTAAACCTTCCAAATAATGACTATACTTAGTGAGGAAGGAGAAATCATAATTAGGATTGTAAAAACATCTAAGGTAAATTTCCTTATAAGAACCATCGTGCATAATTTTATCAATTTGTTCCGGCGTGTATTCGCTTGTAAACAACACTGCATCAGAAAATTTACCTTTTACTATTTCGTATTCATTTTTAGCCATATATACTATTTATTATTTGAATAGTGAGACGGAATTATCATTGGCGTAAAAATAAAATTGCTATTTGATGATGAGATAGAATTTGAAACGCCAGTAGAAAATGATTTTGTTTGTCCTACAGATCCACCCAGAGGCATATTTTTCAAATTCTGTCGTTTTGATCCCAAGGGATTAACTTTATTTAATACGTTAGGTGCGTCCTTACCTCCAATTTTATCAAGTTGCATTTGTTCAACAATTTCTCTATTTGTTTTACCTCCTGATACTGGTGTAACATCAATGCTAGTTATTTCACTTTTATCAAATTTTGGTGTAGGGCCACTAGTATGTTGGTTTAACCTTTTTACAACATCTTTTGACTGACCTACATATTCATCACCATTTTTTGTGGTAATTTTGTATATACCTTCAACAACTTCATCACTCTTATTAAGAATTTTATTTACATCATTTGCTTTATCTGCAACTTTAGCTCCACGATAAATAATGCCTGCACCAGTAAATCCTGGCACAAAAACAGCGCCGGCATCCAATGCAAGAGAAGCCCCACCTTCAACCATGTTGTCTTTACCTTTGTTCTTAATATCTTCATCACCTGTGACTTTCCCATATATATATTGTCCACCGCCCCATAAGGTTTGTCCAATATCAAAAGCAGCAAATCCAATATCTAAAACCGCATCAAACCACTTACCGCTCGGATCAACATATTTGAGTGGTTGGTTTTTTACATAATTATATCCATTTCTGGAGACACTGTCACCATCTCTACCAAGAAATGGGTCACGAGAGATGAACCTACCTAGTCGAGGATTATAATAACGGGCGTTGTAATAATAGAGTTCGGACTCTTGGTCGTATTCTTGGTTGGTGTATAGGTAATTTATTTGGGAAAGACGGTTTTGGGTGTCTCAGGTGTAGGTGATTTATTTGTCGATTTTGCCAAGCTTGGCGCATGAAGCCGATGTAGGGAAGAAAGTATTATTTCCAATGAATTTAAATTATGAATTCTATTAAGTAAACTCCCATTTTCACTTTCACATAAAAAAATCATATGAAAAGAAACTGATGAACCTGCACTATGTTCTTTGGACCTAGTGGCCATGTATTCAACGGTACTATTTAATATCTTTACAAAATTATCCAACTCTTTTTCGTCATCACTCAATATATTAATAGCATTTTTGATCACTACAATATAATGATCAGCGGGTAGCCATTCTAAATCAGTAATACACTCATCGAATGCATCCCAATTATTCCCAAAATAATCTGGAAATTCTAGCTTTTTAGAAAATTCCTCTAACAAAAATCTCTTAGTCTTGCATTTTTTTCCTTCAATAATTATAACCTCCACACTATTAAAATTGGATGCCATTTTTTGAAGGTCTTTAATTATTTTTTCGTTATCAATAAGTATATGAAACCACGGCGGAGTATAAGTTAAAAATTTTTTAATTTGAATTTTATTTTCCATATACTTAGTACCCTTCATTTAATTTTAATAAACGACTCATAATGATCTGGTGAATACCAAACTTCTCCCGTATCTTGATTTATTGTCATCCTTTCAGGACCCCTATCCACCCCCTTAACCTTGGCATCGATATCGTATTCTTTATAATTACCTTTCGGCAAGTTCCCTTCCGTGTTTTTAAATATCTTACCACCTTTATAGTTTGACGGCGGCACACCGTTTTTTTCTATATATTTAAGTGTGTCTAACGCTTTTTGTGGTACAGAATTAATACTTTTAATTGCTTTTGTTCCACTCTTGGCTAAGGAAGCAGCTTCGTCAGAGTATTTTATAGCCTTATTCACAAATTTACCACCCGTACCGAGCCATCCGGCAATTGGTATCATGGAAGCTCCAGATAGGGCTGCATTCAAATGATCCCCCCTTACTTCATAAATTAAGGCATTAGCTCCATCGGCAGGTTCTCCAATAATAGGAATTAATCCAACAACATCAAGAACTAATTGAGTACCGTTTACAAATTTATCCCATGTGCTCTCCTCTTCCTTTTCCCCGCTTGGATCCACATACTTCAACGGATTGTTCTTAACATAAGTATATCCGTTTCTAGACAGTGTGTCACCATCACGACCAAGGAACGGATCACGAGAGATGAACCTACCTAGACGAGGATTATAATAACGAGCGTTGTAATAATAGAGTTCGGACTCTTGGTCGTATTCTTGGTTGGTGTATAGGTAGTTGGTGTTTGTTTTACCGTCTTGGCCGATGAGTTGGCCGAAGGGGTCGTATTGGTATTTGGTGATTACACTACCGGATTGGTTGGTGGTGAGGACGGTGGAACCCAGGGTGTCTTGGTGGGTGTAGGTGATATTATTGTTTGAATCAATTTCAGCAATTTGAGACATACCGTAAACAATCGATTTTGTGGTGGTACCAGTACTACCTATTTCGTTGAGGACGGTGTTGCCGGAATTGAAATAATAAGTGTGGGTGCCGTTGGTGGATTGTTTTTTGGTGCGGTTGCCAAAGTCGTCGTAGGTGAAGTTGAGGGTGTTGTCTGGGACGGCTGGCATGAAGGCGGGGCGGTTGGTGTATTGGTAGTTTATTTGGGCGAGACGGTTTTGGGTGTCGTAGGTGCAGGTGATTTGTTTGTCTGTTTTGTTTAGTTTGGTGTGATTAAAAATTAATCTAACTAATCAAACATCCAAAAGGCTTTTATCTTCCCATATATCTTCATAATTATCAGCTATCTGAAATCTACTACCTGGTGGTAAACCTAAATACTTTAATACTTGAGGACACCATTCACTCAAATGTTCAACGTGCAATGGAACAAAAAAACTATCATCTTTAGGCATATCCTCACCAGCCCAAATATACCATCCCGATGTGTCGCCAACTACCGGATGTCTCAATCCATTAATTGGAAATATACCATCCTTAACATTTTTATTTATACCAACTTTCATAGAATCTAATGTTGCCACCCATTCAAATCCGTTTTTGTTAGAGATTTTTTTTTGCTCTTGCAATATTTCTTTATTCATATTAAAAACCAAATATATTTTTCATTAATTTTGAGAAACCACTTAGTAAACCACCCTGTTTATTAGAACAAGACGGACATTGTGGTTGAATCGCATCTAGACTTCGCATCTTTTTCAAATCAATAGCACCTTTGTCGTAATATTCTTTAACTAAAGGAACTTTATGATCTGCAACCATTTTGTCTGCTGCTTTTCCACAATCAACACAGGTTTTACCTTGCACACTCTGCCTCTGTTCTGGCGTTGTCGCGTTATTTGGTCTTTTATATGGCTCACTAATGTTTGAGTCTTTCGTCGCCGCATACATAGCCACCGAACTTCCATGAGTCATCATGGCCGCTCCACCAGCTAAGGCAGCCGCG
>CAYZHG010000039.1:0-7526 GCA_964477455.1 uncultured Gammaproteobacteria bacterium | reverse complement strand
CCCCCGTTCGTTTCGTTATTCGCTATTTGTTCCGAAAAATCGTCCGAACTTGTTCGTATATACAGCTCAAAAAACACCAACTTCTAGTCGATGTTTTTCTTTTTAAATATATTTAAATTCATTATGAAAAAAATAACTATTGAGGTACTGAAAGCCCAACTACAAAATAACGGCATTGATCTCTCAAAATGGGGACAAGGAGATGCTAAAACTATCGAGCAGCTTTTTGAAGAAATTGAAGAGGGCGAAACAGAATTAATAAAAGACATTGACGGTAAACTCGTAAGGAAGGTGCTCGGCGTAGGGGCGGATATATATTATGTTGACGGAGATAAAACTTTTAGATTAAAGGAAGAAAAGCAGGTATTTGGGGATGGGCGAGTGAGAGTGAGAGATTTTGGAAGGGCGGTTTCAGAAAAAATGAAGTTTGGTGAGTATTCACATGATGCAATGGTTCGTGGAATTCAAGAAGAGTTGGGTATTTCAAGTAATGTTACATTGCATGAAATAGAAACGATCGTCGACAAGAAAGATTCACCTAGTTATCCTGGTTTAATGTCTAATTATGTTGTAGATGTTTTTAAAGTGGAATTGACTTCTAGGCAATACAAATCAGAAGGGTACATTGAAGAGCGGGATGGTCTAACAACATATTTTGTTTGGGAACAAATATAATTTTTTATTTTTTTATTATACATATAACAACCAATCGATTTTATGTTATAATATCTTTGCTAATAATATATAATTATGTATTTTAAAAAATTTACTACTCTTTCCATACCAAACACTTTGTTAGATTTAAAATCATCGGTAAATGGTTTGACCAAAAACGAAGCCTTGGATAGACAAAAAGTTTATGGAAAAAATAAAGTCATTAGCAAAGAATCACATTGGTGGAATATTTTTTTGAATCAATTTAAATCGCCTTTTATTTATTTGCTATTTTTTGCGGCTGGGTTAGCATTTTATCTGGGCGAAAAAATTGATGCCATAATGATATTGATTTTTATTACAATCAATACAATTTTAGGTTTTTGTCAGGAATATCATTCGGTACGATCTTTGCTGATGTTGAAAAAATTTGTTATTGCTCGCGCTCGAGTTAAAAGAGAAGGGAAAGACGAGTTGATAGATGCTATCGATCTAGTTCCTGGAGATATTGTGATAATTGAAACAGGGGACGTGGTGCCAGCAGATATTCGTATAATTGAGATTGAAAATTTAACTGTCGATGAATCGGTGTTAACTGGAGAATCCGTGCCAGTAAATAAAAAATGCAATGAATTAAAAACAGAAGCAAGTGAAGTGCACTTGGCAGAAAATTTAGTATTTTCAGGTACATTGGTGGTAAGTGGAAAGGCGATAGGAGTTGTGATTGGTACTGGCAAAACTTCCGTTATGGGTGAAGTAACCAAAATGACCATTGAAACAGTGCGAGAAAGTGCTTTTGAAAAAGGGATTACAAAATTCAGTTCGTTTATTTTAAAAATGATTGTGATGATATTGGTGTTATTATTTGCCGCCAATATTTTAATTAAAGGTAATGGTACCAATATCCCGGAATTAATTTTATTTTCGATCGCTTTGGCTGTTAGTGTTATTCCTGAAGCTTTGCCACTTGTAACCACACTATCGTTATCGCGTGGTGCGTTGCGATTGGCCAAGGATAAAGTCGTTGTAAAGAGACTTTCAGCAGTAGAAGATTTGGGAAGTATTGAGGTGTTGTGCACAGATAAAACTGGTACAATCACCGAAAATAAAATGAAAATAGCGGAGGTAAAATCACAAGATAGGGAACAATGTTTGTATTACGGAGCGCTGGCCTCGTCATTTTTAGGAGAAAAAAAAGCTGAACCTAACAATGCGTTTGATTTGGCAATCTGGAATGAATTAACTGAAAAAGACAAAATCAAAGTAAAAGCGGAAGTTCGAATTAAAGAAATTCCTTTTGACCCGTTTCGAAGACGAAATGACGTTTTGGTCTCAAGGAAAAATGTCTGTGAGCTAATAGTTCGCGGTGCGTTGGAGGATGTTTTACCATTGTGTGTTGGTCTGAGTGTTAAAGATAAAAATGAATATAAAAAATGGGCTCAGGATGCTGGTAAAAATGGACAAAGAGTTTTGATTATTGCAATTAAAAATGTAAATGAAAATTCTGATATTAAAAAAGAAGAAAAGGGGTTAGAATTTATTGGAGCAATTTCATTCGTTGATCCTATCAAATCGACTACGAAGCTGGCCATTAGTCAGGCAGAAAATTTAGGTGTTAAGGTAAAGATTTTGACAGGTGATGCCAAAGAAGTGGCTGGTGCGGTGGCCTATCAAGTTGGCTTAGCCAAAAGTATTGATGATGTTATTACCGGTGAAGAGTTGGAAGAAATGTCTGAAGAATTACGTTATGAAGCAGTGGAAAAATATAATGTTTTTGCTCGTGTTTCACCACAACAAAAATATCTCATAATTCAATTGTTACAAAAAAAATACGAAGTTGGATTTTTGGGAGAAGGCATAAATGATGCGCCTGCATTGAAGTTGGCTAACGTTGCTATGGTAGTTGAAGGTGCTTCGGATATCGCGCGTGAAGCCGCCGATATCGTACTTTTGAGTAGTAGTTTATCGGTGATTGTTGACGGTATAAAAAATGGACGAGAGATTTTTGCTAATACGATAAAATATTTAAAAATAACTTTGATTTCAAACTTTGGTAATTTTTATGCCATTGCGGTCGTATCGCTAATAATTACTTTTTTACCAATGTTGCCGGTTCAGATTTTATTATTAAATTTGCTTTCAGATTTCCCAATGATCGCTATCGCAATGGATACAGTGGATATTTCTGAATTACGTCGTCCTCGAAGTTACAATGTGCGCGAAGTAGTTTTAATGGCGATATTTTTAGGCATTATAAGTACAATTTTCGATTTTATTTTCTTTGCAATCTTTTATCGCCAAGGACCACAAATTTTGCAAACCAATTGGTTTGTTGGTTCGGTTCTTACGGAACTGGCTCTGATATATTCTGTACGAACTCATTTTTTCTTTTTAAAAACAAAAGCCCCGTCACTTATTTTAAGTCTACTCTGTATTTTTGCGGTTGCAGTTGCTGTTATAATTCCATTTACCGGAATTGGTTTGTCGTGGTTTCGTTTTGTGAAGCCTTCATTGCAAGATATATATGTTATCCTTGGAGTGGTCGCAACTTATTTTGTCACTACCGAATTAGTAAAACTGTTGTACTACAAAATCACCACTTCACAGAGTAAGCTTAATACACGTTAAATTGTATTGACTTATATAGATATTTATGCTAAAATGAACGGTCTGTTATAGATATCGTTCTTTTTAGTTTAATCATTTAGGGGAATAATTTTCTAACAAATTTTGTTGGGCCATTATTCCCCTACATGATTCTGTGTGGGTTGTTGGGCGCGAGCCAAAGGAGATGCTGTGACAAAGGTTGAATGGACTGCATTAGGAATTGCAGCGGTACTTCTTGTTATAATCGGACTCCTTCAGTTCGCCAGGGGGTACGTATACCAGTGGCGCTGTACGGCGCCCACAATGAGGTCAATTTCGAAACCCGAATGCGGGTTTCGAAATCATGCCGACGATCTCAAATGTGGAAAGTGCGGACAGCCGCGTTTTCCTAAATAGGAGGAAGGATGCATCAATCCACCGGACCGCCGAAATAAGGCGGACAGGGAGGAGGAAGAGTCATCGACCACCAAACTGTTTTTTATCTAAAATTTATTTAGATTGAGAACAGTGTGGTCGATGATTTTTTTATTTTTGACAATTTTTACAAAGCCCAAAAAATTCTAAAAAATGTTGTAATACTTTAAAATTATTTTTTTCAAAAACCATTTTTTCTTGATGGTGTAAATCCTCTGGTAAAGTTACATCTTCCACTTTCTTGCATTTCATACAAACAAGATGGTGGTGGTGTGCTTCCAACTTATTTAACTCATAACGAACGCTACGATCGTTAAAATGAACTTCATTTATAATTTTATTTTCTTTTAAAGATTCTAATTGTCGATAAATAGTAGTTTTGTTTGCTTTCAGTCCATTAGTTTCTAAAGCCGCCAATAATTCTTGAGTAGTAAGCGGTTTTTTTATTTTGGACAATATTTTTAATAAAGTAGTTCGTATTGGCGTAGTTCTTTCTTTAATGACCATATTATTTAATCTGAATATCAAAAATTATTGATTTCGTTTACTAATAATTTTCCCCTTTAATAGTAATACTAAACCAAAAATTAGTAACATTATTAATACAATAGTACCACCAGAAGAAATATCTAAATAATATGAAATAAATATTCCACTAACTACCGAAAATACAGAAATAAGTTCTGCCCAAAATAAAGTCATTTTGAAACTTTGTTTGAGCTGTAAAGCCGTGATTGTAGGAATAACCAATAGCGCTGAAATCAATAAAATGCCAATGATTGGTATGGAAATCGAAATAACTATAGCGGCCAATAAAACAAATAATGTATTAAATAATTTAACAGGCAAACCACTCACTGATGCCGCTTCCTCATCAAAGGCAATGTAGACTAATTCTTTGTAAAAAAGAAAAATAGATAAAGCGATTAAAACACTTAGTCCAAAAATAATATAGATGTCTGTTTGTTGTACGGTCACGATACTGCCAAACAAATAACTAAAAAGATCGACACTAAAACCGTGGGCTAAACCAATAAGCACTATCGCCAAAGCTAAACTACCTGACAAAAATATAGATAAAGCGGTTTCCCCATATATTTTTTTACTTGTGCGCAAACGCTCGATGGCTATCGATGATAATGCGGAAGCTCCAAGCGCGGTCCAGAGAGGATTTATTCTTAGTAACAAGCCAATTGCTACACCAGCTAATGAAACATGAGCGAGTGTATCAGCAATAAGGGAATAACGACGCAATACCAAAAATATACCTATCAGTGGAGCTATTAATCCTATTAAAATTCCCGCTTCTAATCCGCGAACTATAAAACTATATTGAAAAAGTTCAAACATACTTTTAGTGTTTATGATCAACAAGACGACTATTTTTGCCGTATATATTTTCCAAATAGTGACCTTTCATAAATTTGTTTGGTTCACCATGATATATAAGAGTTTGATTTAAGCAGGCGAGCTCAGTAACTTGTTGAGATACTACATCCACATCGTGTGAAACCAAAATTAGTGTGATATTTAAGTTTTTGTTCAAATCAGTAAGAATAGAATAAAATTCCTCTTGGTTTTTTGTATCTACGCCCACGGTCGGCTCATCCAAAAAAATGATTTCCGGTTCTCCAGCCAAAGCGCGAGCAATAAATACACGTTGTTGTTGGCCACTAGATAAATTTCCAATCAATCTATCGGCATATTGACTCATCTGTACCTGCTGCAAAGCTCTATCTATAATTTTTTCATCCGTTTTTCCAAGCCAATTCAATAAACCTTTTTTTCCAAACCGTCCCATTGATACGACTTCTCGGACAGTGACTGGGAAAAGAGGGTCAAAATTTATCGCTTTCTGAGGAACATAACCCAATTTTGACCAGTGTTTAAAATTTTCAATTTTTTCACCAAACAATTTAATTTCACCAGATTGTGGTTTGATAAGGCCGAGCATTATTTTTAATAAGGTGGTTTTTCCTCCACCATTTGGTCCTATTAAACTAATATAATCACCTTGATGAATAGCCAAAGAGATATTTTTTAAAACTTCAACATTACCATAGGAAAATGATACATTGTTTACCTCAATAATATTTTTTTTATGATCTACTGACATTTTAAAGCAATTTTAAGATTAATTAAGTTATTGTACATTTCAGTAAAATAAGTTTTTCCATTTTGAATTTCTTCTTGTGTTATGCCTTCGATTGGATTTAAAACTAAAGTTTTTGCACCAACTTCAACAGCTATTGTATCTGCCAATTTTGGACTAACTAAACTTTCAAAAAATATATATTCCACCTGATTTTGTTTGGCAAAATTTGCGATTGACGATAATTTTTTTGGAGATGGTTCTTCATCTGGTGACAAACCTGAAATTGCTACTTGATTGAAACCGTATTCTTTTGCCAAATAGCTAAAAGCCGCGTGCGATGTGATGATTTCTTTTTTTTGACAATTATTTAAATCAGATTTAAATTTAGAATCCAACTCTATTAATTTGATTAAAAGTTGATTTGCATTATCAGTATAGTATTGTGCGTTGTTAGGATCGACATTTTTTAAATTTTCTAAAATAATTTTAACTTCGCTTTGGGCTATTTTTGGATTTAGCCAAAAATGAGGGTCGCGAGTTTGGGGGTCTTTTTCAATCAGATTTTGATCCGCTAAATTTTTACTAATATTAACAATTGTTGGGGTGTTCTTCCCCAAGACCGTGTTGATATTTTTTGCCCAGGCTTCAAAATCATTTCCATTAATAATTAGTATTTGACTATTTTCGATTTTGGTTATATCTCTAGAAGTAGGTTCGTAAGCGTGAGGTTCGGCACCAGCCGGAGTGATGTTGTGAACATCGGCCTTTTCTTTAGTGATTTGGGTTGCAAAATAATATAATGGATAAAATGAGGTGGTCATTTGTAATTGTTTATTTTGTTTGACTGAGCCTACTATTTGATTGTTTTTGCTTTTAATTACAAATATACCAAAACCGACTACTAAGAGGGTTAAGGTGACGATCATCATAATTTTGTATATTTTCTTTGGCATGGAATAGATTATTATACTTAATGCAACTTAGTTGCTTTTAAATAATAACATCGTTAATTCCTTATGTCAAGTCAAAGGGTACTCGGCCAAAGTTTAAAGGGATTGACAAATAGTCGAAAAATTTATATACTTATTATCGTTATGCGGTAGTAGTTCAGTTGGTAGAACGTCTCCTTGCCAAGGAGAAGGTCGCCGGTTCGAATCCGGTCTACCGCTCAAAAAAAGCACTTTATTGTAAATAAGGTGCTTTTTTATTTAAAATAATTGACAAAATCTGATTTTTACTATAAACTAACGCTATTCTTCTTGTATACATCGCGGGGTAGAGCAACCAGGCAGCTCGTCGGGCCCATAACCCGAAGGTTCTCGGTTCAAATCCGAGCCCCGCAACAAAAAAAGACCACTTTATAAGCGGTCTTTTTATTTATTAATTTTTTAAACTGGGTTATTGTCCAAGTCCTTTTTGTAATATTCATCATACATTTCCCAGAAGGAAAGCAAAAGTGAAGCAATAACTGGTCCAATGATAAAGCCTGAAAGTCCAAAAGTAACTATACCACCCAATGTAGAAAATAAGACCAACAATGGATGAAGTTCTGAATCCTTGCCGACTAAAATAGGTCGAACAATGTTATCAATAGTACCGATAACCAATGAACCAAATAAAATCATTCCAACACCTGCCGCGACGTGATTTGTCATAAGCATAACGATTGCGGCTGGTAGCCAGACAAAATACGAACCAACACCCGGAATTGTCGACAATAATACCATCGCCAGCCCCCAGATAAGAGCACCTTGGA
>CAYZHG010000038.1:0-5745 GCA_964477455.1 uncultured Gammaproteobacteria bacterium | reverse complement strand
TTTAAATTTTCTTCGGCTTTTTTCTTACTCGTAATATCTCGAGTAACGATTGACACGCCGATTACCGTACCGACGTCATCTTTGATGGTTGAAAGTGTTATCAAAACATTAATCAATTCTCCATCTTTTTTCTTATGAATGGTTTCAAAATGATCCACTGATTTCCCAACCACCGTATTATTTATTGCTATTTTATTTTTGTTGTAAGCATCCAAGGGAATTACGGCGGAAATATTTTTTCCTAATATATCTTTTTTGCTATAACCATACATAATTTCTGCACCGTTATTCCAGCTAATAATTTTATCGGTTAAATCTATTCCTAGAATAGCTTCATTGGTAGATGACAGAACGGAAGCAAAGTAAGTCAAAGTCGAATCACGTTTGATATACTGCGCAATAATAAAAAATGAAATTATTAAAAAATAAAATATAATAGATAATACTATTCCAAACAATCGATAATATGCAATTAGTGATGTAGAGTACATTATATAGATATTCCAACCAGTACTATTTACATTAAAAATATCAACAAGTAATTTTTCATTATTTAGAGTTATAACATCACCATCATTTGGCTTCGTTTGCAACAATGACTCGTAATCACTTTTACCATATAATTTTGTTTTGAGAATAAAGCGTTTTTCTTCTAAGGATATTGGGTATATACTTTTTAAAGTATATTTTGGATCACCAGATAAAAATACAATTCCTTCTGGAGAAACCAAAAACATTACCCCATATTCTTTCAAATTATTTTCTATTAAACTTAGACTACTTTTTACCACTACCACCCCGACAATTTCATTGTGTTCATTAAACACTGGGTTACTAGTATAATAACCGGCTCTGTTGGAAGTGACACCAATCGCAAATAATGTTGAGGGTTTACCCTTTATGGCATCGCTAAAATACGATCTGAAACTATAATTTTTCCCTAAAAAACTATCTTGATTATTTCGATTTGAAGTGGCAATGGTGACCCCATCTTTATTCATAACATACGTCACTTCAATACCAGACGTTTTTTGATATCTATCCAATACCCTATTTACCGCAATTACGTTTTCTGGAGATTCGTTTTGTAATAAGTTAATAATATCTGGAGCACCAGCCATAACTTGTGCTAATTCTTGTCCACTTCCCAATATTTTTTCAACACTTTCAGCCAACACCACCGATAGTTTATGACTATTAACATGAACTTCTTTTCTTGCTAACACACCCAAAGCATTTGTAAACAACCAACCAAATACAAATATAAACAAAAGACTGACAAAAAGATAATAATTTGTTCGATCTTTTTTGACTGTTTGTTTGGAAGACAATTCATTGTAAATGAGTGTCTGATAATTTAACCAAACACAAATTACAATAATTGATACCAATATTCCTCGGACCAATTGAATGGGCAAACCAAATGTTTGAAAAAATATATTTTGGTCAACAATTGAAATACCAAAAATACTGCCATAGGAATTTACCATCATGCTAATGGCATACATCCAAAAAGCGATTGCCCCGAAACAGAAGCTACCAAATTTCTTTTTTGACAATATATCATAACGCCAAAAAACAACCCCAACTCCCAATGCCCCACTGACGCCAATTGTGTATCTAACAAAAAGATTCAGACCATTTATTCCAAAAAAATATAGGGCTGATAAATTTATTATGGAAATTAATATATATATCCAACCACCTATTTTAATTTTATTATTGCTATTATAATTATTCCTAGCAAATTCAAAAAGAAAAATGAATGAAGATGTCAACAATAAAAATTGTAGAATCGCAAACCAACTACCAATATTATAAAAAATAATATTTGTTAATTCTGCCCACTCGTTTAACCCATGTAAAATACCAAAAATACCCAACAAAGCCCAAGTTGGACCAGTTTTAAACTGTTTTTTCATCAAAAAACAAACTATACCTAAAAATATAAAGGATAAGCCGTAAAAAAAATAAATGTAATCAATTTGAGATTGAAAAAATTCGATCATATTTTAATGAACTAATTCTTTTTTATTAATTCGATACAACCACAATATGGTTACTAGCAATACACCCAAACTTATTAATGTGGTTTGAATATTTAGATATTTAAAGATAGTTACCCATAAATTTCTTTTAACCGTAAACATTGTTACGGAACTTGGGCGACTTTTTACTTTAGATATTGGATCAATAGCGACTGCAAAAATTGTATGATCGCCAGGTGTTAATTCCACGTCACCTTGTGAATGATTTATTTCCCAAACACCTTTGTCATTTGTGCGTGTGCGGAAAATCAAGCCTTGTTCACTATGCACATAGACGATCACATCTTGATTTGGTAGAGCTGATCCTGAGAAATTTATTACATCATTAATTGCTACGTTAGTTGGAATCGTGGCAGTTATAATATTTTCATTACCTTCAACAATATCGGTTGAAGGAATTACAACATTATCAACTTTTGGTACCGGAAGACCAGGCACTTCAACCGCTTCCGTATTAATACGAATCAATGAAGCTGGTGGTATCGCAATAGATTCTAAAGTTGCCGCTGGTGCCACTGGAACTACCAACGAAATAGGTCTAACTGTCACTGACGTTGGAGTAATATTTACAACCTCACTAGCAACGGGTACTTCAGGTAAAGTTGCAACAATTGTAAAATTAACAGGGTCTGAAAAACTACTGACATTATTATTAAAATCCACCGCTCGCACCACCAAAGAATGAGTGCCTTGAGTGAAAGTAAACGATTGACTAAATTCACCATTATTATCTGCAACCGAACTAAATCTCTCTACCAATGTTCCTTTGTCATAAAGATCAACACGGGTACGAGGATCAGTCAAACCTGAAATAGTTATTTTGGTTTGTGTAGTTGGCGAAGTGACTGGATTTAAAATCGGACGGCTCAAACGAGCAATAATCGGCGCAACAAAACCGCCACCACCACCTGTAATTGAAATTGGTGTCTGAGTTGGAGCCACCGCCGTTTGAAATACTTGCAATCTATTTATTGTAGATTCATGACCATAACTATCGATGGCAAATATTTTTACAAAATAATCTACATCAGTAGAAATTCCAGTTATCACCGTTGAAATAGTCAACACATTTGATAAGGCTGAATCATTGGTAACATTCCAATTTAAAGCCGATCCACTACGATTGTTTACATCATTTTCATTTGCGCCATGCCAAATTTCGTAATGATCAAAATTTGCATCGGTGACACCTGCTGACCAATTTAGTGTTACCGAGCTAGTCGCAGAAGTAAATTTACTAATTGTTATCAAACCTACTGGAGCTTTGGTGTCTAAAACAAAATCACTTGAACTAAAATTACTACTTAAATTGCCAAATGAATCCGTAGCGTGTAGACGCACGCGCATATTATTTTTTTCTTGATTGGCAAAATCGGTACCGGCACTCCAAGTGATTGTTTTATTTAATCCATCTGTAGTTGCACCAATTCCACCAGTCAAACTCACGGCAGTGACCGTCCAATTCAAACCACCATCGGAGGACATTTCCAAAGATACAGTGGAAGTATTGGTATTTTCTACTAAATCATATTGAATGTTAATATTGTTTGAACTTGTAGTTTGTAAAGCCGAAAGATTGCTTATCACTGGAGCTTTGGTATCCAAATCAAATACTGAAGATTGCGCGAAACTTCCTTGATTACCAAAAGCGTCCCTTGCTTTGATACGTACTTTCATATCTGACTGGAGTTGATCAGAAAAATCTACCGGAGCATTCCAAACAAAAGTCCGCATACCAGAGCTTTGGTTGGCACCAATATCACCACTTAAAGAAGTGGTCGTGATATTCCAAGTTGAACCGTTATTATCAGAAATACCTATTTCGACAGTATTGTTGGAAGCAGAACTATCCGTCAAACTATAACTTACTATCACTACACCACTTCCACTAGATTGACTTGCGACCACACTGGACACAACCGGAACTTGTGTATCGACTGTAAATAATTCTGAACTAAAATTATTGCTTTGATTATTAAAAGTATCAGAAGCTCTTAGACGCACTTTGAAATTATTACTAAATTGACCGGCAAAATCAGTGCCCGCGTTCCAAGAAATACTCTTTCCAAAACCAGTGGTTTGACTACTTCCGACATTGCCACTCACCGTACTGGTTGCCACAACCCAAGTAATTCCATTATCATCAGATATGTCTAAAGCCACATTGAGATTGATTGAACTGTCATCAGTCAAATTATAAACAACTAAAACATTATTTGTACCAGCCGTCTGTTCCGCAGAGATATTGGAAATAAGCGGAGCTAAAGTATCAACTACAAATACCGACGATTCGACATTACCACCGACATTAGCAAAATTATCAATTGCACGTACTCGAACTTTCAGGGTTGAATTATATTGATTGTTAAAATCAACACCGGCATTCCAAGAGATAGTTTTACTCACACCAACTGATTGTCCATTTCCAATATCACCACTCAAAGTAGTGGTTGCTACACTCCAGGAAGTACCGTTATCAGGTGAAATATCCAAAACGACAGATAAATTTGTAGAAGTTAAATCGGCCAAATCATATTCAATAGTAACTTGTCGACTAGCTGAATTTTGCGAAGCTGAAACGTTGGTGATTTGTGGTGCTCTAAGATCAAGAGCAAAAGTCGGACCGATTGCCAAATTTCCATCCAACAAAGTATCGTTTGCCAACAAACGTATTCGTACAACAGCATTTTCGACATTGGATAAATCAGCCGCCGCATTCCAAGCAAAATTATATGCTGTACCAGTAGGAGAAAAAATTAAATTATTTACACCATTACTTCCAACTCCAGATTTTTCGGTCATTGTATACCAATCGACATTATTCAATGAATATTGATAGGTTGTCAGATTAACGCTATTGGCTTCTAAATCTGTACCAGAATAATTTATTGTTACATAATTATTTCCACTTGTTTGAGAAACAGAATTTACAGTAATAGTTGGAGCGGTATTACCAGCCGATGCACCAGACGACAAACTACTTTCACTACTCACCGCATGACTGACATCACTACTATTACGTGATTTTGTTTTGAATACATATTGAGAAACTGGAGATGACAAACCTACGACTGTCAAAGTTGCCCATGTCGCACCAGTTTGCCAGACCGCATTATTACCTAGAGTACCATCTGCTTGAACATATTTTCCAGTCGTATTTTCAAAAATTGCATATTCTAATCCCGATACTTCAGATGAATTTTTATTTACAACTATATCTACGGTTGTAGTTGTAGAATTATCTACAGTTGGAACAGCAGGAGTATATGGTTTTACATATTTATAAACCGAGGTTGGTGAAATATTTTCATTTATTAAACTATGATTATATAAATCCGTTTCCACAATTTTCAATTTTGAAATATAATCATTTCCTTGTAAAGTTGTATTTGTATCAACTACTTGATTATTCAAAACAGCGGTATTGCCTGTTCCGATAGTCGCAGATCCGTATGCACCACCACTTACTGCTATATACAAACTGTTAGTGGCTGGATTTGTTTCGGTAAAAGAACCGTTGATAATAACGCTAGTATCCCCACCTTGTGGTTGAGAAGAAAGTTCGCTAACCGTCACTAATTCAGGATTTTTTGAATCAACAGCGAATGAAGCAGACTGTGCATAATTGCCTTGATTGGTAAATTTATCAATTGCACGAGCGCGAATTTTTAAAGTACCAAGATCTTGATTGTTGAAA
>CAYZHG010000037.1:0-11372 GCA_964477455.1 uncultured Gammaproteobacteria bacterium | reverse complement strand
TGGATATGTCGGATATGAGGAAGGTGGTCAGCTCACGGAAATTGTCCGTCGTCGCCCTTATGCGGTTTTACTATTTGATGAAATTGAAAAGGCTCATCCTGATGTCTTTAATATTTTGTTACAGATTCTAGACGAAGGTCATGTGAAAGATGCAAAAGGACGCATGGTTAACTTTAAAAATACAGTTATTATTTTGACCAGTAACATCGGCAGCCAAATGATTTTGAACCTCAACAAACATGGTGAATTTGGTTTTGATACCGGTTCGACTAAAACTGCCAAGAACAAAGAAAAGAACATGCGCGAAAAAATCATGGGGACATTACACGAACATTTCAAACCAGAATTTTTGAATCGTTTGGATGAAATTATTATATTCCATTCATTGAATGAAAAACAGGTCGCTCAGATAGTAGAACTACAACTGGAAAAAATTCAAGCTCGCCTACAAGAAAAACGTATTACCCTAGAAATTGATGCGACGGTAAAGAAACATATCGCCTCCGTTGGCTACGAGCCGACCTATGGCGCCCGCCCTATTAAACGGGTAATTCAAAATGAGATATTAGATGAGTTATCACTGCAAATTATCGACGGAAAAATAAAAGACGGACAAACGGTGAATTTACAAATGGAAAAAGGCAAAATTGTGTTTAAATAACAGTAAATACCCTTCCTTGGTGGAGGGTATTTTTTTTGACTAAACAGATAATTAAGAGGTATAATATTATTATCACTGGATAATAGTTATCGAAAATAAATTCTATTCTAAGATGAAAAAAATAAACTTTTCGTTTAAAAAAGATAAATATAAATCTGCTCGAGGCGGCCATTCAAGGTTGTTAAGTATTTGCTGTCGTAAGTGCGAGAATGTTGTTGCCGTCTATCAAAAAGATGGACCGGGTAATTTACGACGTTTATATCTGGACAGAATATTCGCGCCTGCTATTTTGGTTGGCCTACAAGCTTTGAGCATTAACGACGTTTCTGCGTTAAAATGCAAAAAATGCTCTGAAGTTCTTGGCACGCCTTATATTTATGCGAAGGAAAAACGAAAAGCTTTTCGCTTATACCAGGATTCAGTTATTAAGCGATTGAGGAAATTAAACGAATAACAACGGCGGCTAGAATTTACATCTGGTAACACGCGATATCCACAAGGGAAAAAGCCACATTTCAATTAACTCCGCGGAATTTAAAACATCGGATATTGCGATACGTTAGGCGCCATTTATAATGATTTATGAATTACGAAGAATATCAAATAGAAACTTGGAAAAAAATGAAAAAAGATTTTGTATCTTTTTTTCAAATTTATCAATCTGATATTTCAAAAATTTATGACCAAGTTTGTCAATTGCAATATATACATTTACAACCTGTAATATACACACTTGCCAAAATTAAAAAAATAATAGAGCTTTGTAATTATTTGGAGGATCAAAAAAAATCAGGAGAGGATACAGATAAGTTGAAAATTTTTTTATTAACATCACATAGTGAAATTGCCGCTCGTCTTATAACAAATAAAAATCGTTCGTCTAAAGATTTAATAAACAGTTTTTTTAATTTAATCAAAAAAGAAAGTCAATTAGATTCTTTAATTCGAGGCAGAGTTAAAGAACCTTTTTTAATTCTTTCAGCAGCCGACACACTTTATGCAATACGGAACGAATATGCACATCAAGGCAATTTCACTTCAAATGTATTTCAACATGAAAATATGGCTATACATATCAACATACCTTCAATTTGCTCATCAAAGATTAAAGAAACTGATGACAAAACAACAATTATCAATGTGGAATGCAAAATAGCATACAGAAAATTTTTAGAGCTCTATTGCAGAGCTTTACAAAAACTTCTTACAAAATACTACAAACAAAAAACGGCGCCTAGCAGCGTGGCAACCAACCCAACAATAATAAAATTGTCCACGACATAGTATGCTCGGATGCGTTAGACGAAATTTATGTAAATTTTGAAATCAATTATGAATAATACAGACGAAAAATTTATCTTAAAATGCATTGAGTTGGCACAAAAGGGTTTGTCCAATGGAGAAGCTCCTTTTGCGAGCCTTATTACAAAGAATGGCAACATCATCGCTGAATCAATAAATGGATCGAAAAGCAAAATTTCCGATCACGCAGAAATTCTTGTTCTTGATGAGGCTCATAAGGTATTGGAGACTCCAGATTTATCTTCTTGCACGTTATATACGATTTGTGAGCCATGTCCTATGTGTGCATTTATGATTAGAGAATATAAGATAAGTAGAGTGGTTTTTTCATTATTTTCACCATTTATGGGTGGGTACTCAAAGTGGAATATTTTAGAAGATAATGAATTAACCAAATTTAAAGATTACTTTGCCAAACCTCCAGAGATAGTAGCAGGGATTTTAGAAAATGAAGCCAAAAAAATATTTGACCAGACGTCCCTGTGGATGTTTGGTAGTAACTCAAAGAAAGAGCAAGATAATATTTAAATTGACGGTAACACCGACTTCAAGTATTGATTAACAAATTCGGCCAAAACATCAGTTATACCAAAACGTTAAGTAAAATAGTCAGATAAATTTATCCTTTATCAATATGGAACAAATAAATTGGAATGAATTTGAAAAAGTAGAGTTGCGAGTCGGAACTATTATTGAAGTAGAAGATTTCCCTCAAGCAAAAATACCTGCGTTTAAAATTAAAGTTGATTTTGGCAAAGAAATTGGCATAAAAAAATCCAGTGCGAGGATTACTGACTTATATTCAAAGGATGAATTGCTAAACAAAAAAATAATTGGAGTAGTTAATTTCCCTCCTAAACAAATAGGCCCTTTCGTTTCGGAATTTTTATGCTCAGGATTCTACAGAGAAGACGGCTCTGTGGTTTTAGCTGTTCCTGATAAAGACGTACCCAATGGAAGCAAACTTGGATAAATTTATTTGACTATATCACCTAACACGCGATAGCAAAAAATAAAACTTTAAATACCGAAGAAACATTTGCCCCGCCATAAAAGCACTTTTTCTTTGCGCGCATCTTGCGCATATCCTGCGCGAACAACATATTTCAGCCCCAATAACCTTTACCAATGAAACAAAATCATGGTATAATTACGTATAATATATATAGAAGGTACTAAAAAAATATTTATGCGAAAAATACTAATTTTTTTGTTGACTTTAACGTTATTATTACCGGAATTAACTTTAGCTCAAGCCGATTTCAACCCTCAATTTATCATTTCCGATAATGAAATGTTTGACTATCAAGGCTGGATGATTTCTGATATCCAAAAATTTTTAGAAGATCGCGGTAGTTATTTGGCTACCTACCAAACTGAAGATCTAAACGGCAACATGCGCACAGCGGCCGGTATTATTTATGATTCCTCTCAAACCAACCAAGTCAACCCAAAATATCTACTGGTTACATTACAAAAAGAACAGAGTTTGATTACCGACGACTCCCCCGCTCAAAAACAATTGGATTGGGCTACCGGCTATGCCGTTTGTGATAGCTGTGATCGTAGTGATCCAAAAGTAGCTAAACACAAAGGATTCGCAAAACAAGTTGATGACGCTGGTGGCATTATGCGCTGGTATTATGCGAATAAAGACACAAATTCGATTATTAAAAAGAAGGGGTCGCTTTTATCTATCGATAATACCGAAGTTACACCTCAAAGCTGGGCAACAGCATTTTTGTATACTTACACTCCGCACTTGCACGGAAATAAAAATTTCTGGCGAATTTGGCAAACATGGTTTAGTCAAAATTATCCAAACGGTACTTTAGTAAAAAGCAGTGATACTACATCAACTTCTACTGATGTTTGGATGATTCAAGATGGAAGAAAACGCAAATTCAAAAACATGGCCGTCTTGATTTCAAGGGCTGATCCAAAAATGGTGGTGAGTGTTGCTGAATCCGAACTTACCAATTATGAATCTGGCCCTGATATTTCTTTGCCAAATTATTCCATTTTAAAAACAGAGGACGGTAAATTTTATTTATTAGATTACGATACTTTACGTCCATTTGAATCCGAAGCTACTGTTCGTCAATTGGGTTATTATCCTGACGAAACTATCGAGGTTACATCGTCCGATCTTCTTGGTTATTTAAGTGGACCGGTAATTACTGCCTCCTCTACTGCCCCTATTGGGGTAATTTATCAGATCACCGACCTCAACAATAAATTTTATTTTTTAAAAGATAACAACTTTTACCCTATTGCTGAAAAGAATTTAATTTCAGCCAACTATAGCAATGTTCCAGTTGAAAAACACAAAAAAGCGGACTTGTCTAAATTTCCCATTGTTTATGCGGCTCCAGAAATTAAAGATGGCTTGTTGTTAAAAGATAATGACAGTAATCAAGTTTATGTTATTGAAAAAGATAAAAAACGACTTTTAGCAGATGCAGATACTTTTAGCGCTATGGGCTATAAAAAAGAAAACGTTATTCCGGTGGATTTCAAAACTTTAATGACTATTCCCGATGGCGAAAAGATCTTCTTAAATTCGAATCTAGTAAATTCAAAAGACAAATTTTTGGGCGATTCCGAAGTTGCTGTGGTGGATCTTTATGGCTCCAAATTACCGGCATATTTATTGGCTGAATATCCAAGTGGTCGCATTGTCTCGGGAAAAAATATCGACACTCAACGTTCGATGGCTTCACTTACCAAACTCGTTACTGCTTTGACAGTAATTAACGAGAAATATAAACCTGATTCCGTCTTTACATACAGTAATAAAAAATACGGTGTTGAAGGTGGAAATTTAAAAATTAAAGATGGTGAAAAAATAAAATCTAAAGATGCTTTTGCCGCTATGTTGGTAGGTTCTGCCAATAATACTAGTCGTATGCTAGCGCTGGCAACTGGTTTGGATGAATCTAGTTTTATAAAATTGATGAACAAAAATTTAGAAACATGGGGCATGGATAATACAAAAGTGTCCGATGTTACTGGTCTAAACGAAAAAAACAAATCCACACCGCGTGATTTATTAAAACTTTTCATTAAATCATTTAAAGACGAAAAAATAAAAGCTGTCGTCGGCCTAACATCATATACATTTAAGGAAGTCTTAAATAAAGACAAAGTTTCTAGCCACACTATTAAAAATACCAATAAATTAGTTGAAAAAGCAGGTAAAAATTATAAAATTTTGGCTAGTAAAACTGGGTATATCGATGAAGCCGGATCAAATTTAATAATGTTATTCCAAAATAATAAAGATAAAAAACAATACGTACTAATTACAATGGGGAATCCAGATTATGCCAACCGCTTTGTTGAACCAAACAAAGTGGCTGAATGGATTGCGTCTACCAAAACAATTCTAGCTACCAAACCTTAAATTATTAACTAAACCCTATGTCGCTAGTATACGCGGCAATCACGCCGCATCCTCCACTATTAATTCCAAGTATTGGAAAAGATATTTTGAAAAAATTAGACAAGACTAAAGTTACCTTAGAAAAAATGGAGGAAGAATTATATTTATCCAAACCAGATATATTGATTATTATTTCTTCACACGGAGCTTATTTTCATGATGCATTTATTATGAACGTTTGCCCAGAATTTCAAACAGATTTAAAAGAATTTGGAGATTTAACAACAAAACTTAGTTTCAAAGGAGAAATGAATTTGTCTGCAACGATTCGAGAAAAAACTAAAGAAGAAAAAATTCCAACTACAATGATTAGTGAACCAACTTTGGATCACGGTTGTGCTGTACCTTTATTTTATCTCACTCAACATTTGCCAGATATTAAATTAATACCAATTAGTTTTTGTGGTTTAGATTGGAAATCTCATCTTGATTTTGGTCACCTCATTAAAGAAACTATTTTAGACACCAACAAACGTGTGGCTGTTATCGCCTCAGGCGACCTATCACATGCATTAACTACCAACTCCCCTGCCGGATTTCATACTGCCGGTACGAAATTTGATGAGAAAATTCAGGAATTGTTAGCTCATAAAAATGTTTCTGGCATGCTACAATTAGAAGCAGAATTTGTAAAAAATTCCTCTGAATGTGGGTTTAGAACCTTTCTAATTTTAATGGGTATACTACAAAACATTAATTATACATATCATCAACACTCGTACGAGGCGCCTTTTGGGGTTGGCTATTTAACTGCCAATTTTGTTATTTAAATAACTATGATCGCAAAAGTAGCACTAATTCGACGCATGCCAAGAAAAATTTCTGAATTGGATTATTTAGTGCCACTAGAATTAAAAAAACAAGTTACAATCGGACAATTGGTAAACGTTCCTTTTCGCAATCGACTAGTATTTGGTTTAGTTACCGAGTTTAAAGAAAACGAATCAGAAGAGGCTAAAGGAAAATTAAAATCCATTGAAAATATTATTTGGGAAAATTCGGCCCTGACATTAAAACAACTTGGGTTTGCGATAGAAATAAGTGAATTCTACAATACCCCTTTAGGCTTTATTTTACAGACTTGTTTACCACCTTTGAAAAAAACAAAAATAAAGAAAATTTCCATCCCAAATGCCGATCGATTGAAACCGGCAGAAAGACAAAAACCAGAAATTAAATTGTACAACAATCTAGACGAACGAAATAAACTATTAAATGAATTAGTATCTATTTCTGGACAAACTTTAATTTTGGTACCAGATGCCAAAGCGGCGGAAGATCTCAATTTCCCCGCAGGATTACATCCGACAATTATAAATACTGATTTATCAGAAAAAGAACTTTTTGATTTGTGGTTTAAAATTAGAACTGAGGAAATCAAATTGGTTGTTGGTACACGCCGGGCGCTATTTATGCCTTGGAGCAATTTGCAAACTATCATCGTAGATGATGAAGCTAGCGCAAACCACAAAAGCTCGGAAATGGCTCCACGCATGCAAGTACGTGAAGCGGCGATGATGCTCGCCCATGCTCACGGAGCAAAATGTATTTTGACCACTCACACACCAAGTGTGGAAAGTTGGTATTTTGCTCAGCACAAAGTTTACACTAATCAACAGGAAATTTCAGTGCTCAATCCCAATCTGACGATAGTAGACATGAAAGAAGAGCGTCGTGGCCGTAATTATGGATTTTTTAGTTTACAATTGGACGATGCCATTGCCAATTGTGGTTCTGGAGATATATTTTTATTTTTAAATCGTAAAGGTAGTAGCGCCTATACCGGCTGTCGCGATTGTGGATATGTAGCCAAGTGTTCACAGTGTCAGCGTGGGTTAGTTTATCACGAAAATACTTCTACTCTAGATTGTCATTTTTGCAATTTAAAAAATAAAATGTTTTTAACTTGCCCAAAATGTAGAGGTTCCAATATGGTAATGTACGGTGTCGGCACTCAATCTTTAGAAAAAGAACTAGCTAAAAAGAATTTAGACAAAAAGATAATACGCATCGATAGTGACACCGCCACAATTTATGATAAAAATTTTAAGGATGATAAAATAATTATCGGCACTCAAATGGCCTGGGATAAAATAGATTGGAGCAAAATTAAATTGATGGCGTTTATAGATGCAGATAGTTCACTTTTTATACCAGAATACAAAGTATCCGAAAATTTGTGGGAACAACTGCGTGATACCCAGTTTCATTTACCTCCAACGGCCCACCTACTAATTCAGACTGGACACAAAGAACATCATGTTTTTTCCAATTTATCACAACCACAGGGTTTTTATGATAAAGAATTACAAGAAAGAAAATTATTTTCTTATCCACCATTTAGCTACCTAGTTCGAATTTACAATGGCGAAAAAACATTTGAAGAGTCTCGCTTGGCTGCCATCGGCCTTTACGACCACCTACAAACCTTGACTAAAACTCGTCATGATATTACAATATCCAATCCATTACCGTTTTCACCTAGCTACGCCAAGGGGCAACATTGGCACGGTATTGTGATAAAAATAAGCTTTGAAAAGTATAAACAACTTACGAAATTTATAGCGGAAAATATCCCAGAAAATTGGAAATTTGACCCTAACCCAAATAATCTTTTATCTTTTTAATATGTTGTTAGAAGTTACCTTAGAACCAAATCCAATCTTACACAAAAAAGGCCGCGATCTTACAGTGGCTGAATTGTCGACCCCAACTATCAAAAAACTTATTTTGGACATGACCGAAACTATGTATGTGAAAGACGGTGTCGGAATTGCCGCCCCACAAGTCGGAGAATCACTACAACTTTGCGTAATTGCCAAAAAGTTTTCCCCTCTCAACAAAAATGAAGACTTAATATTAGTAAATCCAGTTTGGAAAAAAACGTCAATTTTAAAAGCTTGGGATATTGAAGGTTGTCTATCGGTACCGCTTGTTTATGGAGAAGTAAAACGATATACCAATATAGTAGTCCAGGCTTTAAATCAATTTGGTGAAAAAATTGAATTCAAAGCTAAAGATTTTCCCGCACGTATTGTCCAGCATGAAGTAGATCACTTAAACGGAACTTTATTTATAGAAAAAGCTAGAAAATTACAAAAATTAAAGGCATCTGAGCAAGAATTATAATTATGATTTCTGTTGTCTATTTTGGCACCCACTATTTTTCTGCCCACATTTTAGAATCACTAATCAATAGTGGTCTTTTTCAAATAAAACTTGTTATTACTCAACCAGACCGTCCAGTTGGTAGAAAAAAAGAAATACAACCATCGCCAGTAAAAGTTATCGCTCAAAAATATAATTTGAGAATCGAGCAACCGGAAACTTTAAAATCTTATATTCTTCCTGAATCGGCAGATTTTAATATTACCTGTCAATACGGACTGATCATCCCAAAGGCTGTTTTAGAAACTGCTAAAAAAGCTTCAATAAATGTTCATACATCTTTATTGCCAAAATATCGCGGTGCCTCCCCTATCCAATCAGTTTTAATTAATGGTGAAAAAGAAACGGGTGTCACAATAATGTTGATGGATGAAAAAATGGATCATGGTGATATTTTGAGACAAGAAAAAGTAGCGATTGATGTCAACGATACGTTCGAGGAATTAGATGTTAAATTGTTAACGATTGCACCAGATTTATTGATTAAAACGGTGCTTGATTTTGTTGATGGAAAAATTTCACCAAAAGTTCAAGAACATGATGAGGCGACTTTTTGTAAAGAATTCACACGTGATGACGGCAAAATTGATTGGAACAAAACGGCTACCGAAATTTACAATCAATATCGCGGTCTTACACCATGGCCTGGAATTTGGACAATACTAGACGATAAGCGAATGAAGCTTCTAGCAATTAAACCAACAGATGAAATTGTACCAGTCGGAAAAATTGTTGCTCATAATAAAAAACTTTTAGCGGGTTGCAAAGACGATACGGCTATTGAAATATTAAAAATACAAATGGAAGGAAAAGGACCGATGAGCGCTGAAGATTTTATCAACGGCTTTAAAAACCTGCTTAACTAAATTTAATATGATTTTATCTCGTATAAAATCTGTCTTGGAATATTTTGTCGCCATTGGAAATAATGTGGAATGTGCATGTTGTGGACATAAAGCTAGACGTTTTTTTTCTGCCGGCGTAGTCAACAAGCGACCGTTTGCACGCTGTGCATTTTGCGGAAGTTTAGAAAGACATCGTCTTATCGCCCTTATGCTGAAAAATTTTCCATTTATTGATAAAGCAAAAATACTTTGCATCGCTCCAGAACAACCATTAACACAATTTTTAAAAAAATCATTTACCGCTCAAATCACCACGCTTGATTTAAATCGTAGTGATGTTGATGTTCAAGGCGATGTCTGTGCACTCCCTTTTTCAAACGCAACTTTTGATGTTGTCATTGCCAACCATGTTTTAGAGCATGTGGCAGACGACCAGCTAGCGATGAGAGAAATTAAAAGAGTTTTAAAACCACAAGGTCAAACTATTTTACAGACTCCTGTTCATTGGGATTTAGAAAAAACCGAAGAAGACCAATCTGCGACTCCGGCCGAATGTTTACGTCGTTTTGGTCAAGATGATCACGTACGCCTATATGGACGTGATTTTGTTCAAAGACTACAAAATATAGATTGGGATGTAGAATTAATTCCCGTATTCAAGCGCTTTCAACTTAATGAAATAAAAAAGTACGGATTAGAGGTGGACGAAGTTTTTTTTCGAATAACCGCGAAGAATTAGTGACAATTTTATTATGAATACTAAAATAACGACTACCAAACTACTTATTCTTTATTTTGGCGTTCGATTATTTTCATTTCTATATTCCCCAGTCACTCCACTGCAAGCACAACACCCTATAAACACTCTGGTGTCTTTTTTAATTTTAGCATTAACCGCATATTTAATATTAAAAAAAGATGAACGCGGCTGGTATATAGTTGCTATTGAAATATTATTAGGTGGCTCTAGCGGGTATTTAAAATTTGGTTTTATATCTTTACGAACCGCCTTACTTTTGATCTCAACTTCCATATTTTTTATCCAAAAGTTTATTTCGGAAAAAATAAATTTTCTTAAACGATTTAGAATTGACCAGGCATTTATTATAACCTTAATTTTTGCTGCCGGTTTGTCTGCATTACGTGGCTTCTATATGAATCATGCCCGCTCAGCCATATTTGCTGATTTTATTCCTTACTTATTTTTATTATATTATTTTCCACTTCGTGAACTATGGCCATCTGTCGGTTTTCGTGAATTGTGCAAAAAAGCAATTTTTGCCACTATTTTTGGAAACGCCTTACTAATTTTATTAACTCAAGTTGGATTATCCTCAGGGCTGTTTGTTTTACAAGATAGTTACTATCATTGGTACCGCGATGTGGCATTAGGGAAAATTACCGATTTAAATTCTGGATATTTCCGCTTAGTTTTAAACGAACATTTATTACTCATACCATTAACTTTGTATTTTATTGGCGATATTATAAAAAATTCCGTTAGTAAAATTAATATATCAATTTTATTTAGTTTATTATTTATTTTAGCCAACAACCTAACTAGAATTTATATATTAGCCTTAGCGTTAGGGATTTTAATCTTATTTTCAACTACAAAATTGAAACGCTGGCTAATAGTTTCGGTTAGCGCAACTATTGCATTTATTTTAATTTTTGTTGCGTCTCACACATTGGCCACTCGTGGTCAAAGCTTTGGTTTGGAATTATTTGGATTACGCTTACAGAGTATTGCCAGTCCACAAATCGAAGACAGTTCGATGAGTAGAATGCTTTTACTGCCAAAAATATTGGATAAGATAAAATTACATCCAATTTTAGGAAGTGGCCTTGGTGATAACATTTCAGTTTATAGTCCGATATTTAAAACTACCATTACTACTCCAAATTTCGATTGGGGTTATTTGGAAATTTGGGCAGAAACTGGATTGCT
>CAYZHG010000036.1:0-4202 GCA_964477455.1 uncultured Gammaproteobacteria bacterium | reverse complement strand
ACCTAGAAATGGATCACGAGAGACAAACCTTCCTAGACGTGGATTGTAATAACGGGCGTTGTAATAATACAATTCAGATTCTTGGTCGTATTCCTGGTTGGTGTATAGGTAGTTGGTGTTTGTTTTACCGTCTTGGCCAATAAGTTGTCCGAAGGGGTCGTATTGGTATTTGGTGATTACACTACCGGATTGGTTGGTGGTGAGGACGGTGGAACCAAGGGTGTCTTGGTGGGTGTATGTGATTATGTTGCTTGTATCTATTTCGGCGATTTGAGATAGGCCGTATATGATGGATTTGGTGGTGGTGCCGGTGCTATAATGTAATTACTTGAATAATTCGTAATACCCATACATTTTACCCTTAGGACTGTTGCGTATTGAAGCAGTAATTTCATCATCGCTGTTCATAATTTTACCACTATAAACATCAAAAGGAAGAAGCTCTAATTTTTTACTAATATTAACTACAGTCTGCGCAATATTCAATACTTTTTCTTTACTTAATTGTGGTTTTAAAGATATTCGTATTACAATACTTTCTATTTTTTCTGGTTTTTCTTCATCAAAATAAACAGAAAATTCTAGTTCGCCGGTCTGACTATACAAAGTATTTTGCCAGCTATCTTGTGGTTTGAAAAAAAAATTATAAACTTCAACTACCTTGTCTTTTTCTACTGGCAAATAATCGTTTGCAATCCATCCGTCATCAGTCAAACTCATTTTCAAAGATGAATGGGAAAATAAAACCACATAATCATAAATTTTATTCCGATGTGATGTGATTTTTTTGTTCATAACAGATAAGATCGAGTCAGTATTACATTAACATATGATTATTAACTATTTTCAATTGATACTTATCTGCTACTTGTTGTACTTTGTTGTACAGTTCTTCTTTGCTACTTTGTTGTGTTGCAAAAAACAAATGACCGTCTATGGCCCATAAAATTTCTGGGAATATTGTAAGTAAATTATTCCATTGTTTAAAATCTTCAGAATTAATTTCCGAAAATTTCTTTTGCGATATAGATTTTATAAATTTTGTTTGTACAAAATCTAAAAACTCTTTATCGGCATTTTTTAAAGACATACACAAAATATCTGGCTCCTGATCTGGATTGCGACCCAAACGTTCAAAATATTTATTTAACAATTCTACTCGTCTTTCCAATTTTATTGCAACAAACCACTGTGAATCTGGCGATGACAAAACTTCTATACCATCATTAAATGCTTGGTTCTTTGCTACTGTAAAAAATTTGTTTTTACGACTACTTAATAGCCATCGAACCAAAGAAATATTTTCTGGCCTCTTCCGCAAAAATGACTTTCCATTTAAAAGTAGATGCCCATAAATATTTTTTTCATCTCCAACCAATACTTTTGTCGACTCTATCATTATTTTTTCTGAAATTTTATCGGATATTTGACCGCTTTCTTCAAACCCAACAGTTTGCTGATCGGTCAAAAGTAAATGATTAAATATACCAAGAAACTTTATGTTGTCTTTTTCATAATAACCAACTTGCCACACCAAATCATTATATTTATGACATTGACCTTTGTTAGAAGTCCATTGATTATTAATTATACTTTTATTTTGCATATTATTACGAATCTTTGCTGAATAACTTATTCTCCAGGCTGTGCTATATTACCAACTTGTCTATACTTTCCGTTATGTCTCTCACCCTTATTTATATCTAACCATAAAGGCGATTCACATTTAGTGTTTTTTAACAAAAAATCTAATATACTATCAATAAGACCGTCATCAAAATGACTTTCCTCTAAATAACATTCCCCTTTCCAATGTGGCAACATCAGCTCGCCATCTCCTTTATGAAAATATGTTAAAACAGTCCCAACTTCACGGTATACATTTGGTTTTTTAGATTGCAAAAAATAAATTTCTGAAAAACTGGTATCAGTATTCCACACAATAGTTGCTGCATAATTCTCTTTTACGATAATAAGTTCCATATGATTTTAATTAATTATTTACCTTGTGACTTAGTAATAAAATCAAATACTTTATCTTTATATTTTAGCAATTGATTATCTAATAATTGTTCATAGAACATCTTGCCTGTTCGATCAACAAATACTGGCTCAGTTCCAGCCAATGAGTTTGCAACTGTTGATCGTGTATTTAAAATATTCTTTGTTCCATTCCTTTCTATATAATCTATTGGTAGCTGAGTTGGATTTATTTTCCCAGATTTTAAACCGCTTACAACGTTTTCAACAGGCTGTCCTTTAAATTGGAAGGTACTTTCAGGATAGTTACTAAAATTAGGAGAATATTTATTCTGAGTAAATTTATACCCTTGTGGGGCTATTATTTTACTCTCCTGTTCAATCGCCTTTGTAGCAAAGAATGGTGTGGCCATCAATTTTAATTCACCGGCAGTCATACCAGTCATTAGTGCGCCACCACCTGCTCCTGCTGTTCCCATTCCAACTTGATAAATTGTATTTCCTACTGTACTAAAATTTACACCTTCATCGATCATTCTTTGACTGGCTTGTTCAGCTCTGTCAAATGCATTGCTAAACATTCCAAAGGTTAAAAGATCTCCTACAAAATTTAGGTTTTCTTGAGCGGATTCTATTGTATCATTCCATTGACCTATTGTTTTACCTAAATATTTTTCTGGTTGGTCATATACACTTTTCTCTTCCATCTCCCCACTTGGATCCACATACTTCAACGGATTGTTCTTTACATAAGTATACCCATTTCTGGAGACACTGTCACCATCTCTACCTAGAAATGGATCACGAGAGACAAACCTTCCTAGACGTGGATTGTAATAACGGGCATTGTAGTAATAGAGTTCAGACTCTTGGTCGTATTCTTGGTTGGTGTATAGGTAGTTGGTGTTTGTTTTACCGTCTTGGCCGATGAGTTGGCCGAAGGGGTCGTATTGGTATTTGGTTATTACACTACCGGATTGGTTGGTGGTGAGGACGGTTGAACCTAGGGTGTCTTGGTGGGTATAGGTGATTGTGTTGTTTTGATCTATTTCGGCGATTTGAGATAGGCCGTATACGATGGATTTGGTGGTGGTGCCAGTACTGTTGATTTCGTTGAGGATGGTGTTACCGGAGTTTAAGTAATAGGTATGGGTGTTGTTGGTGGATTGTTTTTGGGTGCGGTTATTGAAGTCGTCTTAATTTACTCATTACCAATTGCGAAAGTATTCATAAACCTCTAAAATATTAGAGCAATCAACGACTTTCCTCGTATCCAAATCTACTAATAATAAAGCATTTTTTACACCTATTGAATAAACTGCCTGTGAAAAATTATTTAATATTTGATCATTTTTTACGATATCTCCTGATGTGCTAACATTATTAAGTTTAACAAATTCAAGCCAAACAACCTTATCACTTGTTGGGCTTTCTTTACCACCCCAAAGAGCAAGGCGTTCATCGCCGAAAGCAAACATCTCACTTTCGGTTTCCTCTGGCGAAATATCAAATACTACTTTGTCATATGGTTGCAAAAAATCTCGAATACTTAAAGCTATGTCCTTAAAACTAATATTTTTAATTTCTAGCAAAATTGAAAACGGTCTAAAATTGTATTCTTTACCACCATCTTTTATATCGATAGCACCGAAAGATGTAAGCCGCGCTTTTACCTCGGCCAGATTTTCTATTGGAATAAATTCTGCTTGTCTAACAAAATCACCATCAAAACTAAACACTCTATTATTAGACATAAATATTATTTAAAAATATTTAAAATATCATATACTATATCCGGAGTTTGTTTTAATAATTTGGTGGTTAATTTTTCCGCCCATTTTACACCTGTAAAGTCCTTGACTACCGGCGTAACTTCAGCGGCCTTAACTGCACTAAATGATTTATTATTTACCACAATATTTCTTCCGTTTCTTTCTACATAACCTACTACAACTTCTTCAGCAGAAATAATTTCATCTTTTAATTTTGAAATGTAGTTTTCATGGCCGGCTGAATCATCTCAAGAACCTTTGGGGTTGATTTCACTGCCTTATTAACAAGTTTACCACCAGTACTAAACCATCCAGCAAACGGTATCATGGCAGCTCCAGATAGTGCTGCATTCACATGATCCCCTCTTGCTTCATAGATTAAGGCGTTGGCTCCATCAGCAATTTCTCCAGCCCCAGGAACTAAACCAGCAACATCAAGAACTAATTGAG
>CAYZHG010000035.1:0-19697 GCA_964477455.1 uncultured Gammaproteobacteria bacterium | reverse complement strand
AGAAATTCCTTGAACACCTTGGCGCAATACATCGTCCACAATTTTAAAGGATTCAAGTAGAGTAGTTTTTTTATCAATCACTTGTAAAATACGATCGTTTGGAATAGTAATAATAGCGTCAACATTACGTGCTAATTTTTCCCAGGCCGCGTCGGCCACATCACGACGCTTTGGACCTTCAAAACCAAATGGTTTGGTCACAACCGCGACCGTCAATGCACCAAGTTCTCGGGCCACTTCTGCTACAACCGAACTAGCACCAGAACCGGTACCACCACCCAAACCACAAGTGATAAAAACCATGTCGCTGTCTTTGAGTATTTCACGAATTTCATTTTGAGATTCTTCAGCGGCTTTTCTTCCAACTTCCGGATCCATGCCAGCCCCCAAACCGCGAGTGACACTTTTGCCAATATGTAATTTTTGAGGAGCGGTACTATGGTGCAAAGCTTGCACATCAGTATTTAGTACCACAAAATCAACACCACGAATTTTGGCTGCCACCATCCGGTTCACTGCCGAACCACCTGAACCACCAACTCCAACGACTTTAATTTTTGCAAAGGTTTCCATTTCAGGTTTCACTTGAGGCATAAAAGGTGTTGTTATGAATAACTTTAGTGTTCAATCTCGGTAAATAAAAATAGCGGAGATTATCCGCTATTTAGTTTATACGAGGTGCCTTGGGATGTCAAGAAACAATTTTTGTATTCAGTGTGAATAATTATGGTAACAATGCTTTAAACCACTCCTTTACGGCCGCAATAAAGCCACTCATTTTTTTAACACCACCCAACATTCCACTACTCTTGATTTTTTGACTACCATGAGACATCAGACTCCCCCATTTCACCAACCCGACAACATTTACAAAAGACAAATCATTGATCTTGTCGGTAGCACTAATAAAATTTAATGGATAACCCAAAGTCGCAGGCAAACGTAGATATTGTTTGGCCGCATCTACCAATCCTGGCAATTTTGCACCGCCACCAGTAAATACCACCCCAGCTGGCAACATCCCACTACGTTGTACCTTGCGCAATTCAGCGTCAATTTTTTGCATGATTTCTTCGACACGCGCTTCGATAATTTCACCTAAATATTTTCTCTTAATTATTTCATGTTCACCAGTGCCCAATTCATATAAATCGATTTCTTCTTTTTTGGAAATATTATTGGAAAAACATCCACCGTATTCAATTTTGATACGCTCGGCAACTTCAATGGAAACACGCAAACCAATGGCAATATCATTGGTGATATGTTCAGAACCGATTGGCAATATTGTAGAGTGTAAAATTTCACCTTCTTCATAAATTGCCAAACTGGTGGTTGATGAACCTAAATCAACAATTGCGACTCCTAAGTCTTTTTGACGATTTGTTAAAGCGGCTTCGCTAGTCGCCAAAACCGACAAGACCAAATCTTCAATTTCTAAACCAGAACGGTAGATTGCTTTGGTTAAATTTTTAATTTGAGCGGAAGCACCAAGGATGATTTGAGCGTCTACTTCCAAGCGAATACCAGTCATACCAACCGGATCTTTAATACCCGTCTGACCATCTACGGAGAAGCGCTTTGGTAATACATGGAGCACTTCATAGTTTAATGGTGTAGAGATCGCTCTAGCCGCTTCTAAGGCGCGCTGGACATCGGAATCCGATATTTCACTGTCTGCTTTTGAAGCCGCCACTACACCTTTGCTATTTTGTGACATGATATGCAAACCAGACACCCCAACCCAAACCATATCAATCGGCAAACCCACAGTACGTTCCATTTTTTCTAAACAAGAAGAGACAGAAGAAACTACATCTTCTATACTGCTGATAGCACCCTTGTGCATGCCTTCGGCTGGTACTTCGACTGCTCCCAAAATTTGCATATCTGGTTGAGCGTCGTCATGCCCGTTGAAAACCAACTGGCCGACAGCCATTCGCACCATACTTGAACCAATGTCCAAACCAGCGATTAAATTGTTTTTGGCCTTGGCCATAAAAAAATATTTACGAACTTATATTATACACTATTTTAACAATCCGATAAAGTGAGGAACAAAAATTATTAATCCGATTATAAAAGCACCTAACGATGTAATCAAAACGGCACCAGCCATAATATCTTTTATTACCAACACGTAGTGATGCAATCTTGGTTTCAATAAATCCGCAAAATATTCCAACGCGGTATTTAATAATTCCATTACTAATACTGCGACCAACAACAATATAACCAAAATAACTTCCCATATTTTCAGTGGAAAAACAAAAGTGACCACCAAAACTATCGAAGCTAATAAAATTTGCAATCGAAAATTTTGTTCATGCTTAAAAGTATGTTTCAAACCAGCAAAGGCCGAATAAAAACTATTAAATAAATTTTTGACAGACATAACCAAGCTTTTTTATTACCCCTTCTTGAATCTTAAACATTTTTTTGGCCGGTTCTTTTTTGATATGATCATGCCCAACTAAATGCAACAGACCATGGATAAGCATACGAGCCAATTCTTCATTTTCTTTCACATCAAATTCTTTGGATTGTCTCTTTATCTGTGGAAGACAAATATAAATTTGACCTAGTAGTGGTGACTTTATTTTTTTTTCTTCTGTCCAAGCAAAAGACAACACATCGGTTGGATATTTTTTACCACGATATTGAAAATTCAATTCAGTCATTTCTTTATCACCAACCATATTTATTTCCACTAAACCCGTAACTTTTTTTTCTTTTTTTGACACCAAATCTGCAACCTTCTGCAGATCATTTTTGGAATATTTATTTTTAATATTTGAATTGTAATCAATTTTAATCATAAATTATAAAGGGGTGTTGGTGCTTGTGATTATATCGGATATTACACTACTGGTAACATTTGGATTATTTAAATTTTCCTCAATCGGTCGAGTGGATATATCGTTGACATCACCAAACTGAAAACTACGTGCCAACATTTTTATCACTTGACGATAATTTACGACAGTAGAATCGGTGGTGTGATAAATGATGGAAAAAATTTTATTTCCATTCTGAAAGAAATAAACTAAGCCATCTTTACGAGAAAAACCTGATTCTTTAAATACAGACTCAAATGATGAATAATCAGCCAACGATTCTCCACTTCCATTACGTGCAAACCAATCATTAAATGTTTCACCTGATACCATATCCATTACTCTAATCTCGATATTTTCACCTGTAAAAGTACTAAATAATACATCTTTGTAGCCTTCATCAACATTCCCAACTGCCCATGTTTTTGGATAATATATTTTATATAAAAAAGCGGGATTGGTATATAAACTTACCAAACCAGAATCAATTAATTTTAATGGCTCTTTACCAGCGGGATTATACAAATAATATACTTCGTGTCCATCGGTAAATTTATCACCATCGCTATCTGAAACGGCTGAGTCTGTACCAAACAAATCTTCGGAAGTATTCGAAATTTCATCTTTGTCAGTATCCATACTGTCGCCAAGAAATAATGATGGAAAATCTAGCTTGGCTTCGGTCACCACCACTGGTAAAACAGTTTCCACAACAACTGGCTCGGTAACAATAATTTCTGATGAATTTGGCTGAGTATTTAAAGGTTCAGTAACTACCGGTTGAATTGGCGGTTGAAAACTCGGTAAAGTTTTTCGATATTGCCACCAAAAATATAACCCCGAAACCAAACCACCAATTAATAAAATAACAATGCTGGAAAAAATTAAAAATTTCCAGTTGGTAATCAGATTAATGGGATGCAATTTATTGCCAGCACCAACAGCGGTCTTTTTGTCCAAAAGTTTTTTTTCTGCTGGCGACAAAACCGGCGTTTCAATTTTAGCCGGTTTTACCACTTTCTCTACAGTCAAAAATTTAATTATCGGGTTAGCGCCAGCATAAAAATCATCTGGCATCTTGGTAATATTTAAATTCGGTAGAGTTTGTTGTTTTTTCTCTGGCTTACCGAACATAATTTATTTTTTATTTTTTGTGTCGACAGTAGTTTTGGATGAAGTAGATGAAAGTGTAGATGTACTAGCTCCCGCTGGAACATTAAAAAGTTTACCGGCACCTAATGGATTGTAGCCATTTCGTACCTCTTCTCCATCTTTATACGTGTCACTATCAGTATCCGGATTGATAGGGTTGGTTTTCCAAATAATAACTTCGTCACCATCACTCAAACCATCTTTATCGGTGTCAGCATTGAATGGATCTGTACCCAATTCTCTTTCTCGCACATCATCCAAGCCGTCTTTATCACTATCGACAGCTTCACCAAAAAGGATTTTATCATTATTCATTTTGGTTGTAACATCACTGGATGTAGGAGTAAAAGTCGAAGTTGGAACAAAAGGAACAACTTTTTCTACAACTGGTAATTCAGGTGTTTCCACAACCGGCTGTGTCTGCTCTTCGGTTGATGGAATATTGTTGTCGACAACATTATTTTTAATAAATTTATCATAAGCATACCAACCACCAAATCCAATCGCTCCCAATAATACAGCTACAATGACAAACATTAAAATTTTTCCTAATATCGGTTGTTTCACTTCATAAAGCGAAGGTGCAGACATTGGAGCAGTCGTAATAGACGGTGCGGAATAATCCTTTTTCTTTAACAAACCTGCCCCAAGTGCGTCTGGAGTTTTTGGAGGAACGTCCAAAGAAGATTCGTCTTTCTCAACCCCAGCGAACATATCGGCTGGTTCGGTTGGCAAATTTGAAGGTGGATTAGATTTACTGATTTGGTCATCAAACATATATTTTTATAAAAAATTATTTTATTAATTTTCCTGGACCCAATGGATTGTATTCACTTCTAACCTCAACTCCATCTTTAAAACCATCACCATCTGTATCGGCATTTAGCGGATTGGTGTGGTAGACATTTATTTCCGAACTATCAATTAACCCGTCGCTGTCTGTATCCACTTTATTTTGGTCAGTACCCAATTTTTTTTCTTCTGTATTTGTAAGACCGTCTAGATCCGCATCCAATTCTCTCGCTTTATCCAGCGCGACATCCAGCGATTTCATCTGCTGAACATATTTATTTTCCTCTTCCATTTTTATCGCCGCTTGCTCTACTGGAGAAATTATTTTTTGTGGCGGCCCTATCTCTTTTTTTCTAAAAATAAAATATGAACTACCCAGTGCAATCAACACTATCGCCACCATTACTGTAATTATAATATATTTTTTGATATTCATAAAGGCTCTGACACTTAATAGTTCATTTTAACCTGGGTACTAATACGACCGATATATTTTATACTGTTTTCTAATGTAGAAATGACATTTGGTTGAACTGAATTTACATTAAAAACATGCCAGAATTCTGCATCCTGATTACTGGATGGAATGGCTACATTTAAATAATAAGTGGCAACTGGACGGTCAAAGTAACGTATATTGGTATCGGTTTTAGGGGTATAAATTTCAACTTTTAATTTAGAAGAATTTTTCAAATCATTTAATTGACCACTTGGAGCACGAACATAGAATGCGTAGGCGGAAGTCGCCATATAAGTAGAGTTGTTTATGGTGAACGATTCAACACTAGAATTATTTAATTTAGCATCACCGTGGTTCCAAACATATGCGGACGGAGCGAGACTATTTTTGTAATAATAAGTTCCAGTTGCAATTTCACCAGAAGGCATTCCATTTTCTCTTACATTTGGAATACCTAATTTTTCCGTATTACCACTAACTCCACCAGTATTGTAAGAATATCCACCCGGCACAAGGAAACCACCATGAAACATCCCATCTCCCACCCAACTCACCACCACACGTATATTTTGTGGTTGAACTGATTGATTTATTACCGGTGACAATATCAGATTATATTTTTCTGGATTTAGAATTGCGGCCGCCGCACTGGAAACTGGAAAATCAATCAAGTGATTGCTAGCCCAATCATTATTTAACGCTATTTTATAGGTTCTTTCAGTAGACGAGGAACAAGTTGGATCACTGTTTATTTCCGCATTATTATCGGGAAGAGCGGGATTTACTGAATTAGCCTTTAAGCTAAATTCGTTATTTGTCAATGATTCATCATAGTAATGGAACGCTACTCTCTCTTGATTCAAATTGGCAGACTGACCATTTTTGTTATACATCAAATTGATAGTCCCTTGATCACCTGCGGCAACATCAGCCAACAATGGATTGTTTGATTTTGGCTGTAAAACATTTATCACAGCACCAGACACTTCTACACCGCCAGCTTGAAGACCACACGCCACACATTTATCTACGATAGAAGTACAGTTATTTGAACAACTTTTCGTGCCAATTTTTTTAATTAAACTTGTCGCAAGTGCACTACAATTATTTTTATTAGCATTAAAAATGCTTTCACTATTATTATTAAAAGTAAGATTATATTCAGCCGAACAATTTGGAACATTATAACCATTGTAATCTGGAAAGAAAGTATTAAATGGGTTCAATGCTTCACAAACAGCATACGTGCTGGTCGATTTAGAAAAAATCAAATCACTAGAACTATCACAAGTTTCAGTTCCATTTATTTTTCCATCGCCACAATATTCAAGTGAATTTACCACTTTGGTAGATTTGCACCCCTCCAAACAATAGGAGCATGTTTTATTGTATGCTGGAACACATGGAATACCATTTTTTGTACCAGCATCACATGCTTCATTTGCGTCTACTTTACCATTTCCACACGAAGCCGTAGCGTCCGTTGCAGAAGCTGACGAAGCACCAACAAGATTATTTAACTGACAGAAATTTTTTGAATTTTTGTAGAGATCAGTTATTTCTTCTGGTGAAAGTGCGCGACCAAAAAGTTTTAATTCGTCCATTGCACCTTTGAAATATGTATCATCACCACGTCCAATCCAAATTGGGAATGTATTATTTGCTTTTAAAGTGGTACTGCCATTCACAATTGGTTGTCCACCTGCATTGAGTAAGATATTATCAAGATAATACCTAGTTTCTCTTGCGGCGTTGACGGTCACAGCAATAAAATGCCACTCACCAGCTGAAAAATTGGTAGCAACGTCGCTAATACCAAAAATTGGATAATTTGGCCCGCCAGTCACATATGGCTCCTGATGATGCGAAGAATACATATGTAATTTGACGATTTTTCCTGTTGCTTTGTCATAATCAAAATAGAAAGCAAAATCACGATCGTGATTGTCATTTCTATTATCTGCACCTGCCCCAGTCTTATGTGAATTTTTATTTAAAATCGGATTCCAATCATCATTTGAAGTTGGGTCAACATTAATCCAAGTTGCGAAAGTAATTTCATTTAAGTCTAGACCAGTATTGTAATCAACAACAAAATAATTTTTAATACCATTAAAAGACATGGCATCTTTATATTTTGCGACATCGTAGGTTGGAGTTGGAGCAGGACATTCCCCATTATTCATATGCTCACCCACGCAATATGCGGAGCTATAAAGAAGATCGGAAGATTTTTTGATTGATCCTTTATTCAGAATATAACTGAATCCTCCAAAAACGTTATTGGAAATCGGATTCCATCCAGTTTGTTTGTTCACCACATCATCAAAACTAAAATATAAAATTGGTGAAGTTAATGAAGAATTATATGACCAACGACAATCGTTTCCACACAATTGTTTTCCTACTCCAGAAGATCCAGGAAGACCAGCGATCGAACATATCGCACTACCGTCACACTCTTCACCAAATTCCGCTTGAACAACATTATCTCCACAATATGGACCGCTTTTTTGACAATCAGAATTACAAGATTTGTCCGATTGCGCGCCATACAAATTACCATCAATTGAAATCGGTACACATTTTCCAGTTGTTCCAATTAAAGCAGGACTGTTCGGAATACTCGGATTTTCAGGAAGTATTCTACAATCATTTGGCATACCACAAGGACGCGATCCGGCAATACCACCAACACACCAACCGTCGTGAATGTTTGGATTAGTATAAAATAAGTTTGGATAATAATCTAATTTAATATCACAAAACTCGTTAGTCTTGTCGTATATTCCATCACCACAACTCGAAGTCAATTTCGTGCAGGTAGAATTACAATGATTGTATTGATTGTTTAATGAACCTTCATCACAAAATTCACCGACTTCCACTTTACCATTTCCACATTTTGCCAAAATACCGCAGTTTGTAGTTGTGCCTGTAGGCGACCATTTACAATCATTGGCACAAATTTTACCAGTCATTGTTGAAGTAGATGTAGCGCCCGCACCACAATTCTCTTGATTCCAAACGACACTACCAGGAGGATCACACTCTTCACTTTTATTTAAATTTACTTGACCATCTCCACACTTTCCTTGATTCATTGTAACAATTTCATTTGGTTGATTACAAATACCATTTAAATTATTATCCAAAATATTGAAACGCGTTTTATCGATTCCAAAATCGTCCACTAATTTAGACAGATTATCAACTACCAAACCAGAGTCCTCTAGGCGCAATTTAACAGAATAATTTGATGAAGTTGCAAAATAGCGATAAGCCAAAGAATTGACATTACAAGCAAAACTGAAACGTTTATCAGCGGTACTCCAACCAGTTTCTGGAGTATGTAAAATACAGGTTTCCGTAGCATTTTTTGTTTTGCAAATGTCATCATTTAAACAAAATTTGCCAGTGGAAGAAGAACAGGTACCAGCCATTCCCAATTTATTGATTGGATCAGAAGGGGTTTTGGCACTACCAGGCACATCTAGCGACGACCAAGACGGCCAAGTACTAATTGTTTGTCCAGACAAATAAGTTCCAGCCGCAAGCAATGGAAAAGTATTATTACCATTACTCATCTTAAAATCCAACAAACCTTTTTGAATATTACTCATGTCTTGTAGGCGAATAAAGTTTCTTTTCATTTTATCTTTTTGAGCAGAACAAACCTCTCCATTAGAACAATCAAAGTCAGATTTACATTGAGTAACAATACCTGGATTATTTACATCCTTTCCACAATAACCATAATTGGTTAAATTGATATTAAATTTAAGATTTTTCTTTAAACTTTCAAAAACTTTTTTCGTTTCTGGTGATGAATTTTCACTAATACTGAATAAATAAATATTTGTGTATAAATTTCCATTACTTGGCACTGCTGATTGATCAAAATTTAAAGCGCTAACATAAAAATTATTTCCATCACTGACCGCATCGTAACCATCCACTGTTGTATCTTGAAGATTGGCAGAAAAAGATTGTCCACCAACATTCTTTGAAGCAGTAAACCATTCCCGTGGAGACAAATGTTTTGGATTGGAAAGAATTTGGATACCGATAGCATCGTTGTTTTTGTTGTTTGTAAGAATAAATCTTTTCAACGCTTTGAGTGATTCAGGCAATAGAGCGACAACTTCTTTTTTGGTTGTGGTGGTAGTGCCTAAACATGTAGATTTTATCGTTGTTGGTACTAGCCAAGACAAACTATTGCAACCGCCAGTGCTACCACTAGCATTAACCTGATTTGCAAAATTTGTAGAAGCAAAACAGTCTGCAGGTGCATCACAAAGTAGTGGGGTTCCGTTCATACCACCAGTGAAAACACCATTTAATTCAAAATAATAATTAAAGCTACCGCTGGCGCCAACAATGGTACAAATACCAGATTTGTTTTTTACAAAAGTGGTTGGTCCAAGACTGACGGTTTGATACTCACAATTTGCATCCGTAGTGCAGGCCTTGGTCGCATTATTTGCACAGTGACCGATAGTGGAAGTAGAAATAGTAACAAAAGTACTCGTAGTAATACCAACTCCAAAGGCATTGACGTCTGCCTGAACGGCTGGTCGCAAATATGGTAAATCATCCTCGGTGCCATCATTTCCATTGTCCGCACAATAATAAGTACTAAAATTAAAATATCCAGAACCGACATTGGCGGCAAGAGTTGGAGTATTGTTAAACAGATTTTTGGTCAGATCAAAACCGTCGTTGTTTTTAATTTTATCTTCATAAGGGAAGACCATCGCTGTTTGACCAGAAGCAAGTGGAAGTTGTTTTGGAGGCCATGGATTTTCACACAAAAATACGATGACGTGTGATTTGCCAGTACCTACCAAGCCAATTTTAGTTGGCATTAATTTATTTTCAGTAATATTGGCGGCCGCATGAACATCCACTTCACCGTTATTATTTAGTGAAACAATACTATTAACAGTGGATGTGGTATTGGCAATCGAAACAAACGGACTATTTTTTGGACCCCATTGATATTCCCATTTATAACCATTTACAGGTTGAATCCATTGTCCACTAGCAGTAAGACCAGTGGCGACTAAATCGATTGTACTACTTGGAGCACTAAAATAATGCTGATCTGGGTCAACTTTAACTTTTACGATCTCACAAATTTTATCATTTGTTTTAAATCTCCAAGCGAGTGCTTTGTCGTCTGTTTGACTCTCAATGCTGACTCCTTGAATATTTTTTATTCCTTTTTTCAAAATTACAACATAATCGGTCGAGGAAGCCAAAGGACTATTTAATTTAAATAAGATTTTCGAACCACCACTACCATCGGCAACCACTTGTGCGGCACCGACATCGGCACCGGCACACCAAGTGTTGGCATTTACTTCGTTGCCAAATATACTCTTAATGGTTACAACAATTTTTTTCCAAACATTCTTGTACCAAGGCAAAGATGAATCTACTGAAGCTAAAAATGAAATGGTGCTACTAACATCTTCCATACCACCCGTACAAGCGGATTTCATACTACGAGCAATAATAAAATTGCCAGGCAATGTAGTTTGGTCAATAACACTGTCAAAGCGCGCTTCTACAAAAGTATTTATACAAACATTGGTTTCAAAATTAGTAGCAACTGTACTGGTGTTGCCTGGATATACACCGGTAAGTTTTGATTTATTATAACAACAAGAATCATTTCCTACTCCAATTTTTGCATTATTACCGTATGCAGATTTACAATCGGCATCAGTTTTATATCCACATAATACTTGATATTTACCTTTTCCTTCGGAAGATTTGGAATCCAGAGTGCCAGTACCCGTAATAATTGTTTCTTGCGCAGTCACTACTCCTCCGACGCTTTTTCCGATTGCCCCAGCTTTTCCAATTACCAAAACCCAAGGATCAAACAAATTGCCGTGCCATAAATTTGTTAAATATTTTGGTGACTCACAATCAGCATCTTCACCAGTGCCAACATCACCATCACCACACAACGATGGGATGGTATACAGCAAAGAAGAACCGACATGTTGAGCATTTTCATCACAACCCTCTTTGTTCACCGCACAACCTAAGTCCACGACATCTTTAGAAATGTTTAGACATCGATCATTACAGAAAACATTATGTTTACCACCACCCAAATCACAATTTGCATCCTCATCTGGACTTGTTATGCCATCACCACATTGACTATAAGATTGGTTACAGAAAAAATTGTATTCTTTTTGATCAAATTCTCCAAATGCTGGATTGGCGGCGGCATCATGTTCAAAACACCACTTGGAAGAAAGTCTTGTTCCAATGTGCAAACATTTTTCCGAGCAATACATCGACGATGATGGTGAATTTTGATTGGCAGGAACTCCCAAATCACAATCTTCCCCACTGCCCACCATACCGTTACCACAAATTGATGCGTTTACATCTTTGGCCGAAGTTTGTATGCTTGATCCTGCTTTTAAACAAAGATTACTACATCCTACTGAAGTTTGAGGATTTTTTGGATCGCAAGCTTCACCCAAATTATTTTCAACAATTCCATTTCCGCAAGTAGTTGTGTTGGAATTTCCAACAAAACGACAATCCAAACCACAGCCTGCCGATTTGGTAGTGACATCACAATCTTCGCCAGCTTCAACTTTGCCATTTCCACAAATTGGATAAGCATTACTTCCCACTCCAGAAGGAACAGTACTTCCTTTTAAAATACAGCTGGCAGTACAAAATGCACTAGAACCTTTTGTTTTGAACAATGGTTTGTAAACATCAGCTACATCGGTTACCGAAGATGACCAATTCCAATTTAAAGTCCAAGGGTTCAATTTCTGACCAGTTTTACTACAAGCATCAGGAGCGGCATATGGTTGCGCTTCAAAAATTGCTAAATCTTTTAGTTTGGATGCAGTAAATACTTTTGGCAAAATTTCGACACGATCTACTTTACAAGCTTCTTTTTTTGTTCTGAATCTCCAAGTAAATGTTTTATTATATGGTTTTGAAAAATTTGTTATGTTAGATAAATTTGAAGAATCTGATATTGACCATAATTGGTCGTTGCTATATTTTGCATTAGGAACACTGCTGGTTGATAAAGAAACTTGATAGAGAGCGTTTGGTTCTAACCCAGCATCAACACCATAGTTGGCAATTTTTAAAATTGTATTTCCTGAAACTGCATCAAACGAACTGGCCAAAACAAGAGGCGCACTAGTACTAAGACAATTTTCATCATTACAACGAACTAATTTTATAGTAGGAGAACCGGCATCAACATTCTTTTTTGACATCGTAATATTAAAGCGAGCACCAACCGCGGCGGTTGTACATGCCTCCAAACAATTTGGCCAGTAATCCACAATTTCTGGATTCGACAAATCTATAGTCAATGGGCTTGTTCCAACTTTACTAATACCAGATTGAGTAGCCGTTGCCACAATATTGACACTATCTTTAGCAACTCCCACATTTACCGTATTACCTTTGGTATTTACTTGTGCAAAATTTTTGTTTGCAACACCATTTATTTCAGCATAAATTTTACCAGGATTTTTATTATCAACACTCCACGACCAATCATAAGCAGTCGTATCCATCATCGTGCAATATTGAGTACTCAAACCGTTACCTTTATAAAAAACATCATAAACATCCCCACCAACCGTATGATAGCGCATTGGGGATTCCAAATATTTTGACCAAAAATTATTTGGCGTAATTATTACTTGTTTTAATACACAATCACCTTTTCCATTTTCAAAAACTCCAGTTTTAAAAGTAAAACAATAAGCCGTTCCATTGCCACAAGATTTGGACACCGCCAAAGGCATCACTTCACCTTTAACATTTGGTATTGAAGTAATACCAGTTTTTAATATGACTTGATATAATTTATTTTGATCCCATTTACCTACTACGGCCGTGCCCGCTTGTGGCTTTAAAGATAAATATTGTTGTAAATTTTGACCAGCAGAATTGTTGGCAACATTCAAAACAAAACTATTATTATTTAATGTAACATCACTAGCGCCTACACAAACTCCATCAAGTCCAATACTATTACAAGATTTTACAATTACCGTATTGGCATTGACCGAAGCTTGAACCAAAGCAGAAGAAAATTCAACCGTCACTAGTGCTGTCAAACAAACGTTACTTGCATCATTTTTTCCAACTATATTCCACATAGTAGATGGTGAAGGCGATGGCAAAAAATTACCAGCTTCAGTCCCAGCATCACAACGCTCTACTACTTTTGGTGGAGGCACGATAGTCTTGGTAGAAAATAACCAGACAAAACCACTTGATTTAAATTCACCCTGACATAAATCACCTTTTGGTTTGCACATACCCGCCTGACTTCCAACCATACAACATTTATCTCCACTAGAAGCACAGCCTGATTTTACACAATCATTTGTTGAAAACAATATTCCATTACTTTGTTTTTGATCGGCCGCTTGATAAGCATAAGTCAAACCAGAAATAATACTACCGACATTGGCTACTGTGCTACTTGGGAAAACAGTCAATGATTGACCGTTAATTGTAGTAACAACATTGACGCCGACTAAAGTATTGGTAATATTATTAGAATTTCCACCAGTTTTCCAAAAATAATATTTAGTTACTTTATCTAAATATTCTCCATATACTGTGATTGCATTTCCAAGTGAAAATGGCAATGATCCCGATACTGGTGAAATTTTACAAATACCTGGACTAGGATTGCCTGTGTTAATTTTTACTATTTTGGTATTGTCCAAAGCACTGTTTAAACTATTAAACGAATTGAATACCTGAATTGTATAGTTGGTAAGCGCTAGACCAGCTGGTACTTTTACCACAATCTGCGTATCTTTCCAGACAGAATTTTTACATGCAGATGGAAAATCAAAACTTCCATTAATTGATGAAGCATTTGCGACACCACTTGCTTTAAACCAAACGGCGCCTATTTGATTACCAAAATTTTTCCCTGAAATCGTGAGATAATCTCCAATGGTTGTAGAGGCTGGAGCAGAAATTTCTGATATGAATGGCGCATCGAGATTTGATCCAGAAACATCAAATAACAATGAATTACTAGAAAGATTGTTTGTTGCAACTTTTACACTGTATAAACCATTGCCCAAAGATGATGGCACGATGGATTCTATCAATTCACCACCCCAACCAACTATATTTGTTTTTGTTTTATCATTAAAAGTTACAAAACTACTAGCTGGATTGTAAGCTCCAAAATTTTTACCTTTGATACCTACGTTGGTACCAACAGCACCGCTATTTGGATTTAAGGCACAAATACCTGGGTGAGAAATATTTGATAAAATAAAATTTGGTACCTTCTTAAAGCCTGTGCCAGTAGTATCAAAATATTTAACATTAAATTGATTTGCACCAGTAGCGCTCGCATTGAACACCGCAATTTTCCCACTAATAGCGTCGTTTGGTACTACGACTATTATTTGATTGTCACTCCAATTATTAAATCCTGCACCACAATTTACCACTTGTGCTTCTGTCCAGTCAGTAGCGATTGAGATATTTGGATTATTTACTTTTGCAAAATAAACATGCCCCTTTATTGTTCCAAAATTTTTACCAACTATAGAAACATAGTCACCGACAGCGGCTTCAGATGGAGAAAAACTACTAATATATGTTTTTTCTACACAAACACCTTCAGCGTCACTAGGGTTATTCTTTAGACAAAATCCGCTCGTACAATTGGCATCGACAGTGCATTTATCACCATCACAAGTTCCACAAACCCCGCCACAATCAATGAACTTTTCACCAAGAGATGCATCTAGTGATTTATTAAAACAATGCGCTGGTTTTAAATTTGCTTTTGAATCGGCTTCAGCACTATTGGCCGCCCAATCTAAACCGATTGCTTGTAATGAGTGCATCCCAACAGTTAAATTATTGGTTGGCCAGTTTATTGTAACTGTTCCGGTTTTTTGACAACCGCCCAAACTTTGACTATCTACCAAAATATCATCAGCATTTAAAACCAAATTTTGGATACCACCATCATCTTTAAAGCTAACTTGAACACCAATAACATCTCCTTGTTTTAAATTAGAATCATTTATGGTTGGTGACAAAATACTAATCGTTGGATTGTTTCTATCCGCTCCTTCGCCAGATGCAAAAGTTACATCCGCACACCCACCGGAACTCGCAAGACAATTAAGATCTTTCCCATTGGCACTTTTAATTCCCGTTCCACCATTTTTTATTTGTATTTTAAATGTCGTGGAAGCCGCAAAACAATCCTGACCGCCATCTACCATAGGGCAAGCTCCCGCAGTTGGTTTGAAATAAGCGATATGATGGTGATTTAATTGCAACGACCAATTACCAACAACCGGCACAGAGGTAGAGGCATTAATAACGACGATTCTATTTTTTAAACTATCAATATCTACATCCAAATTGAATACAATTGCCGGTGCGACATTTTGAACACAGACTTTACCGCCGACTGGCATTTCGACAATCTTAAATTTTCCATCACAATTGCCATATGGACAGGTTGGTGTACAAGCAGGACAAGCCCCGCCACAAACACTTCCACCATTATCTTTTTGTTGTTGGCAAGATGCCGCGCTATTTCCAGTAGTCGCTTCTACCAACTTGTTCATGACGAAACTAACGATTGAATAAGCAGACAAAATAATAACCAATCCAATAGTTGCATTTATTAATATTTTTTTGGATGTATTGATTTTTTCATCATCTCCTGCCGCCGTCATCCATAAATATCCTGCATACAAAACCAAACATAGCGCTACTATTCCAAGCAATCCCAAAGCCGACTTTATAATCCTAGCCACGATTGTACGAATATCTGTATTTGATAAACCAGTTTCGGCAACCGGAGCTAACCCCAAGTCTAAACTTGAAGTTTGTGCTTGCGCTAAATTATTGAAAACAAAAAAACCAGTTATTAAAAATAGTGAAAAAATTAAAAACAAAAATAATTTTTTATTTAGAAATTTCATGGTTGCTAGGTTATGAGTTGTTAACCTTAATATCGTCGATACATTTTTTAATACCATCTACACTGGTAAATACTGCGCCATTGCAACAAAATGCACTATTCAAATCGTCAATTACAGCACAACATTTTTCTGGTGAGGCCACTAAATCACAAACCTGCGAATCTTGTGAACCGTCTGGCACAACATCTTTTGGCCCAACACCCGGATAAAAACAATTGAAATTAACATCTTCAACACTTGAATTTACTATCGGAATATAATTTTGTTTTTTGGCATCCAAAAATGGAGCGTGTTTAATATCAAAAACTTGATATGTATCTGTATGCACAAATGGCACTGTCCACATCGGAATAGGATTTACAGGATACTCTTGAATTTCAATTTTATAAGCCGATTCAGCTCGCATTCGCTTACTAAATTCCAATGACAACAATGCATCTTTTGGTACATTTTGTGCGCCTACTCCTGGAGTAATTTTTTTAATATAAGGTGAAGTTGCGTCAATCTGATTTTTTATTTTAAATGGCCAAGAAAAATTATCCGGCTGTTTCCAATTGTCAAATACTGGCAAAGTAGTAGTAGCCGTTTGAACATTTCCATCATTATTTCCATCTAAGGCGTTGCCAGACATATCGGCCAACCCGGTAAATGGAATACTTTCAAAACTACCGGCAAAAGTTTTGGCGGCTGTCAACAACATCTGATAATTATCAAAATTAATATTATTGTCGACAGGACAATTTGCACCTGGCGCATCACATACTGGCAAACAATAAATTGGGTTGCCACAAGCATTTTTTCCACACTCCTTGTTTGGAGTAAATTCAAGGGTTTGGTAATTATTGACTAAACTAAAACTACCTAGTGGTACAGAACTATTTGGTGCTTTAGAAAATATTTTATTTCCAACTAAAGAATAATACGGCACTCCCGCAATACTGCTAAAGCTTCCTTGCATACCTGATGGATCCATCGGTTCACTAAACGATACTTGTATTACTGAGTTTTTCGCCTCAGTGCTATTTTCCGCTGGAAATTTATTAACTACATGTGGTGGGGAAATATCCAAAATATTGCTACAAGTAAATTGCCAGTTGTAAAAATCATTTCCAACATTTTGATTTTGAAATATGGAAGGATTGTTGTTTATACTGTCGTCTGTCAATATGCCATTTCCCAAACGGACAACATAAGACACAAAACCATTTGGGTCACCTAAATATCCCCCTTTAACATCGGCGCTATTAGTGATAGGTTTCAATACAATTGTATAATATCCAGTAATATTATTTATCGTACTAGTATTAGCGACAACCGCCAATGATTGAATTGATTGTCCATTATCAACTTTAGAAACATTAATAAATTTGTCAGACAATTTATTTGTTTCTAATTTTATATGATCACAATCATTAAACCAATTGAAAGTTGGCTTGGCAGTATTTATACAATCGCCAAGTATTGGTTTTCCAGCACTATCGACACTATTATTACTATTATCCACAAAACTAGATAACAAAACTGGCTTATTAAAAGTGATAATAATTTTGGTATTACGAGGAACGTCATTTTGATTGCGAGCTGGATAATGGTCTTTTATTGCTTTGCCTAAAGCACCACTGCCTGCAAAATTTTGAGTACCTGGAGCATAAACCGCTGTAGTCTGCCCACCACCATCTTGGACACCTAAAATTTTAATTATATATGAGACAATACTATAAGCACTCAAAATAATCGCCAAACCAATAACCGCATTACGAATAATACTTTTAGCTTGTGTAATTTGTTCGTCGTTGCCACCGGCTGTCATCCAAAGATAACCGGCATATATCATCAGTACGACTAAAATAATTCCAACTAAACTAAGAGCGACTCGAATAATGCGAGCAATAATTAAACGAATATCTAATGAAGACAAACCTAATGGTTCTTGTATTACAGTTACACCTTGTAACAATGGACTATTTGGATCGGCTACACTTTGAGCTGAAGCACTCTGAAAAACGAAAAAGACCGCCACTAAGAATAACCCTAGAATAGTGGCGGTTTTTAGAAAACGAATTTTTGATAACCATTGAAGCATGGGACAATGGACACAAAATGATTAAAACTTTTTTCTTGTTTCTTCTGGCAAGCGGCCTATCTTTTTGAGATATTCCATTTTTCCAGCTACTTTAAGACTGTGCAACGCACTTTTTTTAGTCATGTTGCGACTCTTATCTTTTTCGTGATATCTGATTTTTTTGACCTGTAAAATCTTTCCAGATTGCTGCCAACGTTTTTTGACGCGGCGCATGTAGGATTCAAAGGATTCATTTTTTCGACGTTTTATCTCTGACACATTAATTCACCTCCGTTACAAATTATTAATTAAAAAGCAATAAAATTGCTGACCCTATTATATACCAATTATTTCTTATCGTCAAATCTTCCAAGCTTTCTTTTCAACACTGGGATTAACTTTTTTTGATCGACAATTTCTTGAATTCCAGACTCCATATCGCGGATAATTGCCGTGCCATCTTGAACTTCTTTTTGACCAATAATTACCGCAAAAGGAACCTTCAAATTATCAGCTAATTCTAATTGAGTTTTTAGAGAAGTTTTGCATAAATTATAGGCAATCTTGATATCGCCAAATCTCAATTCATCGATAACTTTTAAAGTAATACGACGCGCTTCGTCTCCAAGCTGTGCTACAAATGCTTCGGTAGGAACTTTTTTTAATTCCAGATGATTTTTTTCATTATATTGTTTCAACGCCAAGATACTACGTTCTAATCCGAGTGCCATACCAACTGCTGGAGTTGGTCGTCCACCCATTTCTTCCACTAACAAATCATAGCGTCCACCACCACCTAAGGCACTTTGAGCACTAATTTCTGCGTCGGCTGCATAAACTTCAAATACTGTATGTGTGTAATAATTCAAACCGCGCACCAAAGTAGAATCCAATTGATATGGAACTCCCAACTCATCCAAATATTCCAAAACTTTCATAAAATGATTTTTGGATTCCGCACCCAACCAGTTGATAATTTGAGGAGCGTCTTCTTTTACAGTTTGACAACGTTCTTCTTTACAATCCAAAAGGCGCATCGGATTTTTAACTAAACGATTGCGACACTCTTCACAAAGATAAGAACGCTTACTGCGATAATAATTTACTAATTCAACTTTATAAGTAGCCCGTTCTGCTGGAGTACCCAAACTATTAATATGAATTTCTACTGGCAACCCTAAATCCTTATAAAAATCATAAGCTACCAAAATTAATTCAGCATCGGCAGAAGGATCGGCGTGACCAAAAGTTTCATAACCAACTTGGTGAAACTGACGATAGCGGCCTGCTTGCGGACGGTCATGTCTAAACATTGGACCCCAGTACCACATCTTCACCGGTTGCGGCATATTAAACATACCATGCATAACATACGCACGCACAGCGGAGGCGGT
>CAYZHG010000034.1:0-4340 GCA_964477455.1 uncultured Gammaproteobacteria bacterium | reverse complement strand
CCGTACATCCAATAGGCGCGAGTGCCAGTGTTCCTGCCAAGGCCGCTCGTACTCGTTATGATTACAATATTTGTAATCATAACGAGAGCGGTCTTAATATAAAAATACACTAATTTTTTTAGTGTATTTTTTTATCCGTTAACAATTCTATTTTTCCGCTGTTTAAAACATATGAACAATCGACAATTTTGCTTAATGCTTCAATATTGTGTTCCACTATTAACATCGTAGTATTATGTTTTAAGTTTAGTCCTTTGATTTTTTGAAAAATTTCGGCAACTAAATTTTCGGTTAATCCAATAGACGGTTCGTCAAGTAATGCTAATTTTGGTTCGGCAATAATAATTCGCGATAATGCTAACATTTGTTGTTCGCCGCCGGATAAATTTCCCGCTTTGGTTTTTAAATGCATTTTTAAAGGTGGAAAAAAGTTTAATGCCTCTGCAATTTTAATTGTTAGATCATTTTTATTTTTTAAACAGAAAATATTCATTTTCAAATTTTCTTCAACAGTCAAACTAGAAAAAATCCTTTTTCCTTGGGGTAAATAAATAATATTTTTATTTTCAAGCAAAATTTCACCGTGGTCTGGTTTGATTAGTCCAAAAATTGCTTTCAAAATGGTAGTTTTGCCAGAGCCGTTTTGGCCAATCAGTCCTACAATTTCTCCGGCATCAATAGAAAATGAAGCATCTTCAATAATTGGTATTTCTCTAAATTGAATTGTTAAATTTTTAACAATCAGTTGTTTCATATAACTTTGCCATTGTTAAATGTATAAATTTTATCACATAAATCGCGTAATATTTTTTTGTCGTGTTCGATCAAGATAATTGTTTTGCCTTGTTTTTTCAAATCTAATATCATTTGCTCGATAATTTTTTTGGTTTCTGAAAATAATCCGGCGAATGGTTCGTCAAGTAAAAATATGGAAGCGTCGGTGGCCACGGCACGAATTAGTTGTAGTAATTTGCGTTGGCCATATGATAGATTCATTGTCAATTCATTTCTTTTTTCCCAGAGGCCAACATTTTTTAGTAGTGGTGCAATCGAGTCTACATATTTAGTATATTTTAATTCGCAGAGAGCTGGCCAGATTTTTCTAGGTGTTTTAGTTGCCAACATATTATCCAAAACAGAAATTTGGTCAAAAAGTTTTGGTTCTTGGAAAATGTGAATAATTCCATAGGAGCCGGCAGTTTCCAAATTTAGATCACTAATTTGTTTTTGGCGTAAAAATATTTCGCCAGTATCCGCATTTTGTCGTCCGCTAACGATGTTAAGCAAAGTGCTTTTACCAGAACCGTTGGCTCCGGTAATGCCAGAAATTCTGCCAGCTCGAAAAGTAATCGATAAATTATCCAAAGCAACAATCTCGGAATATTTTTTGGTAATATTTTTTAGTTCTAAAATATTCATATTAAAATTTGTATCGACCCAGAATTCCTTGTGGACGATAGAACATGAATAATATTAACATTAACCCGTATATTATTTGGCGAGTTTGGATTTCAATAGAATTTGGTAAACCAAGAAAACGTAAAATTTCTGGAATTAACACAATTATAAAAGCACCAAGTAGTGATCCGTAATGATTGCTAAGTCCGCCTATTATCACAGCTGATAACATTAAAATTGATTCGGTACTATAAAGAGACGTGGGGTCAATAAACATTGTGAAAGAAGCAAATAAAATTCCAGCCAAGGATGCGATCATGGCATTAATAACAAATGTTGTTAGTTTATATTGTTTTGTGTTATATCCAAAACTTGTTGCCGTATCTTCATCGTCTCTAATAAATTTTAATATTCGTCCGAAAGAGGATTTTGAAATTAGAACTGTTAAAAAATAAATTATTAAAAATATTCCAACACATAAGTATAAATAAGATAAATTACTATTAAAAATATACTGTCCGATCCTTGGTCGGGGAATTTCGTTTATCCCCATCGGTCCGTTTGTCCAAGAATATAAATTCATAACTAATTCAAAAACAATAATATTTATTCCTAATGTGGCTAGAGCATAATCATCACCTTTTATCCGATTCAGAATATAACCAATTGGCCAACTTATCAAACCAACAAAAATCAAAGTTAAAAATACTTCCAATAAAAAATTTAAATGGAATCGTGTTAAAAAAATTGCTGAAAAATATGATCCCAAACCGTAAAAAGCGGCTTGGCATAAACTCATCAGACCGGTATTTCCGGCCAATAAATTTAATCCCAAACATAAAATGGCATAAATAGATAATAAAATTAGAATATGAGTTAAGTAATACATATTATTTTTTGGCGAAAGTTTTGGACGATCGTAAGTACATAAAAATAATCATCAACAAAAACGCAATTAAATCTCGCCATTGTCCATTCAAAAAATAAACACTTAAATTTTCAATAATTCCCAATATGATAGAAGTGAGCGCGGCCAATGGTAAATTTCCCATTCCACCAATAATATTGGCAGCAATACCTTTGTAAACAATCATCATTCCGTAAGTTGGTTGTAAGCCAGTATCAAAACCAATAATAATTCCGGCTAACCCAGCGATTGCGCCAGACAAAAAAGCAGTTTGACCAATTATTTTTTTGGTATTTATTCCAAAAATTTTGGCAATTTCTTCACTATCACCAATAGCTAATATTGCTCGACCAAAATGAGAATATTTTATAATAGAAAAAACAAAAATTATCACCAAAATTGTTGTAATAATATTAAATAGTTGAATTTGAGTAATACTTAAATTCAAAAAGTTATAGATAATAGTTGGTGCGCTTGTATCAGCAATTGATTGAAAACGATTGGTGAAAATTATTGCAATCAGTCCGCCGATTATCGCGTTGACCCCCAGAGAGGCCACCAGCATCGCCATGTCAGTAGCACCACGATTGCGAAGTGGTGTATAAATATAGGTTTGAATCAAATAGGTAATTGTCGCTGTTGTGAAAATTGAAAGTACCAAAGCTGGCACGAACGGGAAACTCCACATTTTATAAAATAAAATCATAGAATAACCGCCGATCAAAATCAGACCAACATGTGCTAAATTATAAAGTTTTACGGTTTTGTATGACAAACCAAAACTAAGTGCAATCAGACAATAAATGCATCCAGTCAAAATTCCGTTTAGTGTGATTTGAGATATAATCGGCATATAAATAAAAAGGGCACTGGGGTTGCCAATGCCCTCTGATTATTTATTTTACTTCGTTGATTTGTCCGTTTTGGAATTCTTTGATGGTATATAGGGCAGTGGCCAAATCACCGTTGCTATCTATGCTGTAGGTGTCGGCAATGCCAGCGTAATTATTTACTTTGTAAAGTTCGTCTTTAATTTTGGTGGTATCAGTACCAACACGAGCGAAAATATCCGAGACAATTTTCACTGCATCATAGGCGCGTGGAGCGTAAGCATTGATATCTTTGCCTCCTGGTAAAGCATTCATTGCGTCCACAAATGCTTGGGGATTTTTCTTGTTGGATACCACGGTGAAACGCGCACCATTGCCACTAGCACCGGCTTCTTTGGCCACCTTGGTATCGTCCCACACATCACCACCGACGATTTGAGTTTTCAATCCAATTTCAGCCGATTGTTTCAAGATGACAATTCCAGAATCAATAAAAGTTGGTGCATAAACTACATCTGGTTGAGTAGCTTTTATTTTTTCTAGAGTCGAACGTAAATCACGACTTTCGGAAGTGACACCTTCGTTGGCAACAATTTGTCCACCTTTTTCTAAGAAGCGTTTTTCAAAGACAGTTTTTACGCCCATACTCCATTCTTTGTCGGAATTGAAAATGATTGCTACTTTGCGTTTGCCCAAAGTATCATAAAGATAATCTGCGGCAAATTTTCCTTGGAAGGAATCAGATGGAATTATACGGAATATATAATCACCAGCTGTTGTGATTTTGGGATTGGTGGATACTGGAGTCAAAAGTATAGTGTGACTTTGTTCAGCCAAAGGAGCGGCGCCCAAAGTTTCATCCGAACAGCCACTCATAAGTACTGGTACATGATCGGCATTGATAAGTTTATTGGCGGCGTTGACTGCATTTTTGAGATTGCACTGACCATCTTCAAAAACAATTTCCAATTTGCGACCATTGATACCGCCAGTTTGATTGATTTCATTGGCAGCTACGATCGCGCCGTCTTTGATGTTTTCACCCAAGGTCGCAATTTCTCCACTAAGTGGAAGAATGAAGCCGATTTTTATTGGTTCGTTGGTTTTGGCAATTGAATCATTCGAGTTGGATTTATATATTGAAACACCAGCGATAACAACTATCGCTAAAACAACTAGCGCAACAATTTTATTTTTTGTATTCA
>CAYZHG010000033.1:0-23449 GCA_964477455.1 uncultured Gammaproteobacteria bacterium | reverse complement strand
ACCGCCAACCGTTAACAATGAAGCACTACAACAAACTGGCCCACACGTCTCTTCTAACCATACTCCAAATACGATACCACCTGAGGATCAAAAAGGTGTGGCTAATACAATGAATCAACCAAGAGGGGTTAATGATCTAGGAGCGGCCGGCTTGGGTTCACAAATGGGACAAGGCGTTGCTAACAAAATTAAAAATGTGGCAACCGACGCCAAAGGTACCGTTAAAAATAAAGTTGCCAGCATTGCCAACAATTTACAAAGCGATAGAAGTAGACAAAAGAAATTAAAAAAGGAAAGAAAGAAACTTGGTACCGAATTGGCTTCGCTAGAAAAAACCGTCGATGGAATGAAAACCAATTCAGCGATGCTTTTGTTAAAAACATTCGCACCATCCATTTATGCCAGACTCACTTCACTTACTTTTGGAAAAGCCAACGCCAAAGACAGTGTAAAAATAAAAATTCTTCAAACTAACTTAGTTACGCTCAAATCAATCAAAGAATTATTACACGCTATGGTAGCAATTCTGGACTATAGTGAATCACTGTTTAACATAAGTAAAATTGGATTGGCAACTACGGAAATTGTAATTGGATTTTTTATCATTGCCATTTCTCCTATTTTAGCAATACCATTTTTTATTTTTAAATTTTGTACCAGCACAGGCCGACTTAGCAAGGCAGTAACTCTTATATTAAAAGAAACTATTGACCCGATGATTGAAAAAATTCAAAAACAAATCGAGCCACTCAAAAAGAAAATAGTATTGAGAAAAGAAATTCAGAATATCAATGTTTTGTTAGCCGGAACAAAAAATGATCGTAAGCAAGATAGAGTACAAAAAGACCAACAAGAAACAAACCAATCAACTCCAGAAGCTTCGGAAACCAAAAAACCTACGACTACCAACGAACCTGCGACAACCAACAAACCTACGACCACCAACGAACAACCAAAAAAATAATTAAAAAAAATATGACTAAATAATTTAAATATATGAATCCAGCTCTAAAGCGAATTTTATTAATCATTGCTCTTTTAACGACGGCGGTGTTGATTGCTTTTGGTCTTTTTATTTTATTTAAAAAAGGAACTACTGTTGTGCCTCAAGAGCCAATCACTACTACCGAAAAAGTAGGACAATTCCCAGGGGCTGGCGAAAGAGTTGTCACCACCACTACTGAAGGCACAGTTGGTGGATCATTAGGTCGAGGCATCGAAACCTCTCAACTTCCTATTCCACAAATTGTACCAGGTGGATATACACAAGCCTCTCTAGTTACAAAAATTATATCAGATTCGGTAAGTTATCCTGGATATAGTTCGACTGGAAATATTCGCTATTACAATGCGGCCGATGGGAAATTTTATCACCTCACAAGTGATGGAAAAATAAATTCATTATCAGATCAAACTTTTTATAATGTAAAAAATGTTACTTGGGCTAATAAAAATGATAAAGCGGTATTAGAATATCCAGATGGCTCAAAAACAATTTATAATTTTGAAAAACAAAAGCAAACTTCCTTACCAAAACATTGGGAAGAATTTTCATTCTCACCAGACAGCTCACAAGTCGCCGCCAAAAGTATTGGGCTATCACCAGAAAATCGTTGGCTTGTTACCATAAATGATGACGGCAGTGGCACTACGTTAGTTGAACCAATGGGAGAAAATGCCGACAAAGTTCAAATAAATTGGTCCCCTAGTCGCCAAACAGTTGCCTTTGCGCAGACCGGTGCGGCGCTTGGTGGGGAAAGACGAGAAGTTTTGTTTGTGGGATTACATGGAGAAAATTTTAAATCCGCCACTGTGGAAGGGTTAGGTTTTGAACCTCAATGGTCCCCTACTGGCCAAAAACTTTTATATAGTGTTTATAGTTCACGTAGCAATTTTAAACCGGAGCTTTGGGTGACCAATTCATATGGTGACAGCATTGATAACAATCGCCAAATGCTAAAATTAAATACCTGGGCAAATAAATGTACATTTGCTGGCGAAAACACATTATATTGTGCAGTACCACGAGATTTACCACAAGGAGCTGGCATTTTGCCAGAGGTCGCCGCCAACTCAAATGATGATATGTACAAAATTGATCTAAAAACAGGTTTAAAAACAAACATTTCACTAGGTGGTGATTACAATATCAAAAGCATTAATTACGATCAAACCAAAAATAAAGTTTATTTTACAGATGCGTTACAATCAGGCGTTTTCGACATTAAATTATAATTATAACTCATCGTTAATATGCATGATCTTAAAAAATTTTATTTAATATTATTATTAGCGATAGTTGTCGCCAGCGCTATTTTTTCATTTCAATTAATCAAAGCAAGAAAAATTACAATCAAGCCAGTGGTCGTGCCAATATTAAGTGATGGTTATTATGAAATTTCTACAGAAAATGACGACCAGATTCTAGGTAACCCCGGCGCTCCACTTACCGTGGTTATGTTTACAAATTTTTCTTGCCCAGCTTGCAAGTCACAATATCTTGAAGTTACTAATTTTGTAAAAGCACATCCATTTGATGTACGTCTTTTTTTGAAAGAAGTGCCACAAAAGAAAATTTTTACAAAATCAAATGACCTTGCCAATCGTGCCTTATTTTGTGCTAATAAGCAAAATAAATATTGGGAATACGCCGATGCATTATATAATCAAAAAAATATTTCCTCAGAATCAGACTTGGTAAAAATTGGCGGAAATTTAAAATTAAACACAACAAACTTGTGGCATTGTGTAAATTCAAATGAAGCTTCACAAAAAGTAGCTCGTGCAACAGACCAAGCCGTTGTACTGGGTATCAAACAATATCCGACAATATATGTAAATAATAAAAGAATAAATATTGAGAACGATATAAATATCACTGAAATATTAACAAAACTCATTGTTAAATAAACTATGCGATTGAAAAACAATAAAATATTATCAAAATGTTCGTTTGTAATTTTTGCAACAATATTTGGATTAAATTTTTTATCAACGGTTTTTTTTGCTAATGCCCAAGAAGCTATTGGACTACCTGGAGATGTGAGTACTCCTACTACCAATGAAACACTCGTAAATGGTGATCGTTGTTGTCTTGGATCAGTGCCTGGTGATTCGGCCACTTGTTTGTATTCTATTGATACGACAGCATCATGCAATGCTGGTGATAAACTTATACCAAAAGGATGTATTGATTTGATAAATACAAAAATTCAACCAGCTTGTGCCGCTTCAAGCGGAAAACCCACTGTAAGCACGTCCAGTGCAGATGCGTCAGAACCACCAGAAACAACAGACATAGTTAAAGAATTTAAAATTTCGAAACCAATTCTTGAAGTTAATCTTCCTGATTTAAATTTTTCCGAGGTTTCCAATAATTTGTATGTTGCCGAAGACGGAACTAGTTATTTTTATTTGCCATATATTGGTGAATATATCTCTGCCATATATAAAATCGGCATGGTCGCTATAAGTATTATTGGAGTGATAATGATTGTGGTGGTAGGAGTAAAAATAACAGTTATGGGCGGAGAAGAACGAATTGCCGGCTTTAAAAAAATCGGGCAAGTAGTTATTGGTCTGTTTATTGCTTGGGGGTCATACGGAATTTTATACAACATCAATCCTGATTTGATAAATTTTAAAGCGTTAAAAATAGAATATATCGAACAAGAGAATTTAGCGCCATACAATAGTTTGACGGAGCAAGATTATGCAGACGCCGCAATCGGAGAGGGGTCGCCTAATAAATTTCAATATTTTACTGAATGTCCAATAAAAGATTTTGTCGCACCGATTGTAACTAGTACTAAAAATCCAAACAGGCCAAATCCCCTTATTAGTAAAAATCTTCCAAGAAGATTGGAATTTCATGAAAAAATGGTTACTCGACAAATTTTAAAAGGACCACTTCAACAACGAATAATCATGGCATCTGAGGCGGCTGTTTTATGCAAAATTCATTATGAAAATTGTGGTGTAGGTACGACGAATGTACTTGCTCTTTCAACTGCTTTAGGTGGATCTTATGGAAAAAGTGAAAAATGTCTTACATATTCACAAAAAAAAGGAACAGGACCTTGCAACTCAGTAGGATTTTCCACACCTTATAGCCCAAAAAAAACAATAAAAGATGCTACTAATTTTACAACGAGCTACGACGGATTAAAAATATATCAAATTATTAGAGGCCTCTCGTGCTCATCTGTCAAAGAATGTAATAGAAAAGGAATCGTGAATGGACTTAATGAAAAAGGAGTCAAGGTGGGGTGGCCTGAGCAATGTTTAAATACACCAAAAGAAGCAACAGCAAAATTATTTGAAATACTTAAATCTACTGGTAAATGGGACCCATCATGGATAAATGAACTTCAACCTGGTGATTATTATATGCCGATAAATTGGAATTCAGAATGCAATGGAGCACACTCCGCTTTATTCTTGGGATGGATGGATCCAGTTAAACATATAGCCTGGGTACAAATGGGGTCTGGAGAAATTTTTATAAATAAGGGAACTGTAAACCTTGAAAACGTAGCTGTTATAAATATAAGTCGACCTGTTGAACCAAAATTATGAATTTCACTAATATAAAAAAAATAATATTATTAATATTGATTAGTAATATATTTTATCCTCTAGTTGTAAGTGCGGCTGAACCATGGGCCGGGTTAGCGACAGTTTCTACAAACAACAAAGAAGACTATAATAAATATTGTAATGCTACTGGAGCCACGGACAATGTCAAAATGATGAGATGTGACATCACAGTCTTTGACCCAAAAGGTATACCAACAAAATTTCAATTTGATGCTATCAAAACTTCTTACACTGATTTTTTGTTAGTCGATGATAGAAGAAATGATGTTGATGTAAAATTAAAATTAAATTATACTCCCAATACTGAAAATTATTCTTTGACTGCTGAAAATTTTTATTTAAAAAAGGATGGGGCGAGCAAAAGTGAATATGGACAAGCGAGTTGCGAAATTGTTACTCATTGTTGCTGTGCTCAGATAAAAGATACTACCGGAAATGTTGTTGGTGTCGATGAAAAAAAATGCAAACAAACTTTTTGTGATTGTCCTACAACCAAACGTGATATTTCTTTTTGCGGTGTAAAACCAAAACCAGTTTCTGTCGGTGGTGAACCGGCACCAACCCCAGAAGTTACAGATATTATTAAAGATTTAAAAATCACCAAACCAATTTTAGAAATCAGTCTGCCAAAATTAAAATTTTCTGATGTAAAAAATACCCTATATACTGCTGAAGATGGCACTAATTACATCTACATCCCCTACATTGGTGAATATGTTACGACCGTCTATCAATTTGGAATGGTGGCAATAAATATAATTGCCGTAATAATGATAATAACAATCGGCGTAAAAATAACAACCTTAGGAGGAGAACAGCGTGTGGAAGGGTTTAAAAAAATTGGTCAAATTGCAATCGGCTTATTTATTGCTTGGGGATCATATATCCTCTTATTTACCATCAATCCTGATTTAATAAATTTCAAATCTTTAAAAATTCAATATACCACCACTAAACCAATTGCCGAATCGACTGATGATGGTGGCGAAGAAACAGATGCGGTAAAACTAGAGATAGATAAAACAGTAAAAAAAGGTTCAATTCCTTGTGATTTTCCAATAGAAAATGGCTTGGAAAAAATACCACCAATACCAGGGATCCGATTCGCTGGTAAAAAAGATAAAGATTATTTACTGCCATCGGTTATTGTAGGGTTAAAAAGATTGGGAGAAGTTGCCACAAAAAATGGATACGTTATTGCCATTACCACCGCTTGTAGAGATTTAGCTTCTCAAACAACACTAGCCAAATCCAATTCTGTTGGGGTTGCTGGCGGCACAGTTGCCCATCCTGGGAAATCTCCACACGGATATGGATACGCAATTGATGTGGAACTTATTAAAGATGGTGTAAGCCTCACTCACGCTACTACGGGCCATGCGACTGATGGCATACAATGTTCCTATCCAAAAGAGCATCCGGAAGCTTTGGAAGCTATCAAAAAACAAAGTGAAATATTTTTTGAAGCTGGCTGGACACGATTGATAAATGAATCTTGGCATTATGAATACGGAACCGCTGGAAAAGCTTTTCGTAGTCAATGCAAAGGATATGCTTCACCGTGCAAACAAGACGGACCGGACGATTGTAAAGCATAATATTTATCACCATACAATTTAATATGAAAACTTCAACTATAATTTTTACCTGTTCACACTGCGGTGCTCAATTTCAAAAATGGGCCGGCCGTTGTTTGGAATGCGGTAAATGGGGTACGGTAGAAAAAACCAATTCCCCTATTAAAAATGCAAAAGAAGAAATTTCAAAAAATTATTTGCCAATAAAAACTGAAAAACTTAGTGAAATTTCAAATCAAAATTTCAAACGTTTGCAGACAAATATATTTGAATTGGATCGTGTATTGGGCGGTGGCTTGGTACCTGGAAGTTTAATTTTATTGGGTGGTGAACCTGGTATTGGAAAATCTACTTTAGCATTGCAATTGGCCAATATTATCGACGAAACAGTATATTTTTCTGGTGAAGAATCAACTCAACAGATAAAAATGCGAGCTTCGCGACTGGATATTAACTCGACTACTCTTCAATTGGCTAGTACTACCAACATCGAAAATATTATTGCAACTAGTTTAGCTACCAAATCAAAATTGGCTATCATCGATTCAATTCAAACGGTCTATTCCGATGAAGTTGAAGGTGAAGCTGGAAATATTTCACAGGTTAGAGCTTGTACCGCCAAATTAATGGAGGCGGCCAAAAAAAATAACATTACTTATATCTTAGTAGGTCAAGTTACCAAAGATGGAATAGTGGCCGGGCCAAAAACATTGGAACATTTAGTGGATACAGTCCTCTATCTCGAAGGCGATCGCTTTCATGATTTTAGAATTTTGCGTGCCGCCAAAAATCGCTTTGGTCCTACGGACGAAGTTGGTGTTTTTACTATGGAGAAAAATGGACTACAAGAAGTAAAAAATCCTTCCGCGGCAATGATCTCGGAAAGAAATGAACCGGTATCTGGAACTGTGATTACCGCTATCATGGAGGGCACAAGACCGATGCTTATTGAAATTCAGGCACTAGTTACCAAAACAAATTTTGGATTTCCTCAACGTCGCGCTTCTGGTTTTGACCTCAACAGACTACAAGTTTTAATCGGGGTCCTATCGCGTCGGGCCGGATTACCACTGGAATCATATGATGTATTTTTAAATGTCGTTGGCGGTTTGACGGCAGATGAACCGGCTGTTGATTTGGCAGTAATACTTGCCATCGCTTCCGGATTAAAAGACAAAACATTACCCCGCGGTTTGGCCGCTTTTGGTGAAGTTGGTTTAAGCGGTGAAGTTCGACCAGTCAATCATACCGACAAAAGGCTAGCAGAAATAAAAAATTTAGGTTTAGAAATAGCAGTCATTCCATTATCCACAAAAACTCCAAAAATCGCTGGTTTGAAAATAGCCCAAATAAAAAATGTTCAAGAAGTGGTAGAAAAAATAATTCAGAAATAACCACCGTCTTAAAAATAAAAAATGACCGATGGGTCATTTTTTATTTTTATTTTTTATTAATTTTATATTTATATGCTATCAATCCTTAGCTGAAATATTTGATTGTTACAGACGCGTGACAAGAGAGCTTTGCGGAACGATATTTCTATCGCACGCAAAGCTCTCTTGTCACTTACAGAGTAATCACCGCTTGGTTTAGCGCTGATTTGCTTCCAGTTGCTTGACGATATGAACAGTCATAATCAGACGATCTAAAACCTGCCCATCTGGCGTTGTGGAGTCGATTGAACTAAAATAGTTCACCATCTTTCCTGTTGCACAGCCAGAAACAAGATACATTACATCTCCACGACGAAACACCATAGTAATGGTGGTCGTTTTCCCATACACTTTGACTTCCCCGAACACCATCTCGTCAGGGTTTTCAGTGGCTAACGGGGCTAGAAATCTATACGATTTTCGTCTTGCATTCACATATCACCTCTGCGTTAGTTTTGCCACAAAAAGCGACAGTCATTCTGTCACCTTGCAGACAAAAAACAAAACGCGGTGATTATATATAAAAATCACATAAATGTCAACGATACTCATTCCCAATGATTCCCGGCAATGAAATCATTAATTTTTTCGATAATAAAAGGATATTTTTCTAATTTTAAAACAATATTACTGGCTGATTTTCTAGCAATTTTAACCAACTCCGGATCTGTTGGACCGGCCGTTTTCCACGTGTCTTGACCACTTTGTGTGTTGCCATACACTTCACCCGGACCGCGTGTTTCCAAATCTTTTTCTGCCAAACTAAAACCACTATTATTTTTTTCAAAAAACTTCAATCTATCCAGAGTAGTGCCACTTGCTTCATTGGTGGTAAAAAGCAAACAATATGATTGGTGAGAAGCCCGTCCTACGCGCCCACGAAATTGATGCAACTGGGCTAACCCAAATCTTTCTGCTCCCTCAATCATCATCACACTCGCATTTGGAATGTCTACCCCTACTTCAACCACAGCGGTTGAAATTAAAATGTCCAATTCACCATTTTTAAATTTTTGCATTACGAAATCTTTTTCCTTACTCGGCATCTTACCGTGCAAATATCCAACCTTAAAATTTGGAAAAATTTGCTTTGATAAAAATTCATACTCCTTCATTACGCTTTTCTTTTCGTTAATGGAATCAAAAAATACCATTTGATCACCAAGTTCATTGTCCAAATTATTTGTAGGTAATATTAACGGACAGACTACAAATGCCTGCCGTCCTTTTTTTACCTGCTCAGATATAAAATCATAGGCTTTCTGTCGATTGAACGACTCTACCAATCGAGTAGTGACCGCTTTACGTCCGACTGGCATTTCATCTATCACCGACAGATCTAAATCACCATAAATCGTCAAAGCAAGAGAGCGCGGTATTGGTGTTGCTGTCATACTCAAAAAGTGCGCTGACAACCCATCCAACCCAGTAATTTTTTCTTTAATTAATTTTCTTTGTTGCACACCAAAACGATGTTGTTCATCGATAACAACCAGGGCCAATTTATTTAAACTTATTTTTTCAGATAGCAATGCATGTGTGCCAAGTATTATGTTAAACAGACCTTCACTAATAGCTTTGACCAGATCTTTCTTTTTAAATTCTACTATTTCATCGTTGATTATTCCTAAAAATTGCGATCGAGTCAACAAGGCGATATTCAAATTTTTACCTAATAATTTTTTTAAGCTTTCAAAATGTTGCTTTGCTAAAATTTCAGTCGGAGCCATCATCACCGACTGAAAACCGTTCAACACGGTACAATACATATTGACTGCCGCTACCACAGTTTTTCCTGATCCCACATCTCCAGACAACAGTCTATTCATAGGGCTAGCTTTTTCAAGATCTTTTAAAATTTCCCAAGTGGCCAATTTTTGCGCTTTGGTCAAATCAAATGGCAATTGTTTAACCAACTCTTTTATTTTGCTTTCCTTAAATTCAACACGTGGCGCTTTTTGTTGTTGACGTTTCTGGCGAGATAATTCTGTTTTAAGATAAATTTGAAATAATTCATCAAATTTTAAACGTTTTTGACTATTAACTAAATCGTTCTGACTATCTGGCAGATGTATACCCTTGATTGCCAAATCCAATGGCAACAAATCGTATTCCTCTAAAATTTCCGTTGGCAAATAATCTGATAAATTTTGTATATCTGCTAGTGACTGTTTAATTATAAATCTTAAATATTTTTGCGATAAGCCAGCAGTAAGATAATATATAGGAACTAGTTTTGCACTCAAAACATTCTCAGTATCAACAACTCTCTCATAGCTTGGTGCAATCAATTGCGGTCCAAGCATATCGGTTTTCACCACCCCAGTAAACAAAAACGTATCCCCTGGTTTTATGTTTTTTATGACATAAGGTTGATTAAACCAAATAATTCTCAGACTTCCAGCATCGTCCGAAATCAAAGCCTCAGTCATTATTTTGCGAGTTTTAAAACTCCTTCGATTCGCGATCAATTCTACTTTAGCTCGAACTGAAACCATCATCCCTTCCTTTAATTCTTTGGTAGTCAAAACACCTTGATAATCATCATACCGAAATGGAAAATAATAAATCAGATCACCAATAGTATGAATACCAATCTTATTCAACTTCTTAGCAACCGCCGCCCCCACTCTATTTAAAGATGACACTGATTTTAATAAATCCATATCTATTGATTATATACCAAAATGAAGAATAAAAAAACACAGGTTACAATTACTCTTAAGCGGGTTATGAGCCAAGGCTCATCCTTTCAACCTCGCGGTTGAAAAAAGCGAAAGAGTGGTTGTAACCTGTGTTTTTTTATGATAATTTGAGAAATGTATTTTTAAATACGATCGTATTCATGCATCGTCACCTGAGATTCAATCTGCTTCGCCGCCTCAATAGCCACAGCTACGACGATAAGCAAACTAGTACCACCAATCTTGAATGAAGTAGAGCCAGAAGCTCCTTCAACCAATAAAGGTAAAATAGCGATCAAGCCCAAGAAAGTAGCACCGATTAAATTGATACGATTTACAGTCATTCCTAAATATTTTTCAGTTTCTTTGCCTGGACGAATACCAGGAATAAATCCACCTTGACGTTGTAAATTTTCCGCAATTTTTTGTGGATGGAAAATTACCGCAGTATAGAAGTATGTAAAGAAAAATACTAACAAAAAATATGCAACACCGTAAAATACTTGATCTTGAAATAATGCAATAGTTTTGACAGCCAAAGTAGATAACCAAGCACTACGAGCATGTACAAAAAACTGTGCAACCATTGGTGGAAATAATACCAAGGAAATAGCAAAGATAATTGGAATCACACCAGACATATTTACACGAATTGGTAAATGTGAAGATGAACCACCGTAAACATGATTACCACGCATTTGTTTGGCGTAGTTTACTGGGATATTACGTTGACCTTCATTGATAAATACCACACCTACTACAGTCAAAATCGCTACACCAGCCATCATTACAAAAGTGTAAAGATCAGCAGGAGTATAGTTTACAAAAGCAGTACGTAATATAGTAGGTAATGAAGAAACGATGCCAGCAAAAATCAAAAGTGACATTCCATTACCAACTTTCTTTTCTGAAATCAACTCGCCCAACCATACCAAGAACATTGTCCCAGCAGTGATGGTGGTCATGATTGTAATCATTCTAAAAGTTGTCAGATCGGACAAAATTGGACTGGAAGAATTTTGTAATAATCGAATCATACCAAAAGATTGCAAAAATGCTAATGGTACAGTCAAATAGCGAGTATACATGTTGATACGTTGTTGACCAGATTCACCTTCTTTAGTGATTTCTTCTAAAGCTGGTACAATCATTGCAAGCAACTGAAAGATAATTGATGCAGTAATATATGGAGCAACGCCCAACATGATTACTGAAAAATTTTCCATAGTACCGCCTGAAAAAACGTTCAACAATCCCAAAATCTGATTGCCTGCTAGATAGTTTTTCAAATTGGCTACATTTACTCCAGGAACTGGAATATGAGAAGCCAAACGAAACACTACCAACATGGCGACAACAAACAATATGTTATTTCTAATATCCTTAATCTTCCAAACTTGTTCAATTTTTTCCAACATAAAAAGAAGGGGTTATTTAACTTCGCCTCCGGCTTTTTCGATTGCAGTTTTTGAGCTAGCAGTTGTTTTAATACCTTCAACTGTTAATTTTTTTGTTAATTCACCAGTGCCAACTACTTTTGCAGTTTTTACAGAAGCGGCAATAACATTTTTTTCTTTTAAAGTTACTAGATTAACAACTTCACCAGCGGCAAAATGTTTTTCTAAATCACTCAAAAATACTTCAGTTGGTTTAGTAGCAATACTAGTAAAACCGCGCAATTTTGGAGTGGATTGCATCAAGCGTTTGAAACCTTTCAATTTCAAACCACGACTACCACCAGAACGAGCAGTTTGTCCTTTACCACCATGTCCGGAATAATTTCCATGACCAGAGGCATTACCACGGCCAAGTTTTTTGGCGGTGTGGCGTGAACCCTTAGAAGCCTTTAAAGTATGGATGGCTAATTTCATAAAAAATTTTATTTCTTAATTTTGCTAGTTTTATCAGCACTAACTTTTACTTCTGCTTTTACTTCTTTTACTGGAGAAGTTGCAACAGGAGTAGGTCGAGTGTTGTGTCTTGGAGCACTAACTTGTAGAGCTTTTAGAGCTTCAAAAGTAGCTTTGATAATAGTAATTTTATTTTTTGTTTTTCCAATAATTTTGGAAGAAACATTTGGTACGCCAGCTAAATCCAATACTACACGTACTGCACCACCAGCGATAATACCAGAACCTTTTGGAGCTGGTTTCAACATCACTTTGGCAGCCTTAAATTTCATATAAACTGCGTGCGGAATAGTTTCGTTTACAATTGGCACTTTAATCAAGTTCTTTTTTGCTTGACGAGTAGCTTTATCTACACCAATCTGAACGTCTTTACCTTTTTCAACACCAAAACCAACACGTCCTTTGCGATCACCAACTACTACCAAAGCACGAAAACTCATATGTTTTCCACCTTCAGTAACGCGAGTAACACGAGCTAAATCCAAAATATTGGAATCAAACTCTGATTTTTCTTTTTCTCTTCCTGGTCTCTTGAAACTTTTTTGCATAAATTTAAATCAATATTACAAATTAAAATTCCAATCCACCAGCACGAGCACCATCGGCCAAAGCCGCAACGCGTCCGTGATATTGGTAGCCACCGCGATCAAATACTACTTTAGTAATACCAGCCGCTTTAGCTTTTTCAGCAATTTTTTTGCCTACCAAACTTGCTGTAGCAATTTTTCCAGTAAGGCCTTCAGCCTTTTCTTTTGCCACTTCTTTTCCACTAGCTTGAGCTAAAGTTTTACCAGTCTCGTCGTTTATCAACTGAGCAGTAATACTTCTCAAACTACGAAAAACAGACAAACGAGGTCTTGCTTGTGTACCACTCAAATGAGCGCGCACACGTGCGTGACGTATTTGGCGTAATCCATTTTTATTTTTCTTAGTCAATCTTCGCATATTTTTTTATATTTTTTAAACTAAATTATGCAGCTCCTTTAGCGGCAGTCTTACCAGCCTTGCGGCGTACTACTTCACCAACATATTTGATGCCTTTGCCTTTATAAGGTTCTACTTTTTTAGTACTACGGATCTGAGCAGCCATTTCACCAACCATCTGTTTATCAATTCCATTAACTGTGATCACGTTTTTTTCAACTTCAAATTTAATGCCGGCCTCCGGTTTTAATTCTACAGGATGAGAAAAACCAACTTCCAACACCAAACTTTCACCTTTTAGGTTCGCTTTATAACCAACACCGTTGATTTCCAATTGTTTTTTAAAACCAACAGTTACACCTTCTAACATATTTTCGATAATACTAGAAAATGTTCCCCATAAAGCTTTGTCTTTGGTGTTCTCTTCGCTGATCACACTAACAGTAAGTTGACCGTCAGCAGTGGCTACGGTAACACGTGGGTGTAATTTTAGACTTAGCTGACCTTTTGGTCCTTTGATAACCAATTGATCACCTTTTAAATCCACAGTTACGCCTTGTGGTATTTTTCTAATTTTTTTACCAATACGAGACATATGTTTTATTTAGAATAATTTTGTCAGATTAATATACTTCGCAAATCAATTCGCCGCCAAGTTTGGCTTCGCGAGCTTCTTTGCCAGTCATGATACCTTTTGAGGTAGACAAAACTGCTATACCATATCCATTCAATACTTTTTTGATAGCATCTGCTTGGATATAATATCGTGAACCTGGTTTACTAATTCTTGTGATACTTTCCAAAGCAGCTTTACGTCCAGAATACTTTAGAGTAGCTACGATCTGTGGAAATTTATCTTCATTTGGTTGAGCTTTTTCCAAATATCCTTCTCGTACCAAAATTTCACAGATTTTCATCTTTAGTTTGGAATATGGAAATGTCGCTTCATGTTTGCGCACGTGGTACGCATTACGAATGCGAGTGAGCATGTCCGCGATTGGATCAGTCATCATAAATACAGTTGTTATTTAATGTTATAAAATATAATTAATTACCAGCTTGACTTTCGTACGCCTGGCAATTTACCAGCGTTGGCCAATTCTCGAAAGCAGATGCGGCACAAACCAAAATGGCGGATGAAAGCACGTTTGCGGCCACATTTCCAGCAGCGACGTACAATACGGGAAGAGAATTTTGGTTTTTTATTTGACTTGGAAATTTGTGCTTCTGTAGCCATATATTATTTTATAAAAGGAAAACCTAGATGAGTTAACAATGCTTTTCCGGCTGCGCGATCTACTGCAGTAGTGTTGATAATGATCTGCAAACCGTGCATTTTTTCGATTTCACCAGTTTTTACTTCAGGAAAAGCAGTATTTTCTTTTAAGCCCAAAGTGTAATTTCCTTGGCGATCAAAAGCTTTGTCTGTAATACCGCGGAAATCGCGGATACGTGGAAAACTTACATTGATCAATTTTTCCAAAAATTGATACATACGTTTTCCGTGCAAAGTAACTACTACTCCGATTTCCTGTCCTTGTCTGATTTTAAAGTTGGAAATAGCTTTCTTAGCTTTGGTACGAATAGGTTTTTGTCCGGTAACTTTTGCTAAAGTTTTTTCGACGTTATCGATATAACCTGCTTCTTTTATAAAACGACCAACACCAGCATTGATTACTACTTTAGTAACTTTTGGTACCTGCATGGTATTTTTCAATTTTAGTTCTGCTTTCAAAGCTGGAACTATTTCGTCTTTGTATTTTTGGTATAAATTAGGAGTCATAATATTAGTCAATAAACTCTTTACATTTGCGGCAAACGCGTTTCTTATCTTTGCCATCTAATTTAAAACCAACGCGAGTAGTGAGATTGCATTTTGGACAAACCAATGCAACATTGTCGACACGCATAGGAGCAGAAAGTTCGATCACTTGACCTTTTTCTCCAGCTTTGCGAGTGCGCAAATGTTTTTTCATCAAATTCAATCCTTCGACCACTACTTTACCGGCAACTGGAAAAACTTGAATGATTTTACCTTCTTTGCTACGATCCTTGCCCTTAATAACTTTTACTTTGTCGTTTGATTTAATTTTCATAATTACTAGAGTTGAGTTAAAAAGAATTTTAATTCTTTTTGCGAAACTCGACGTAATTTCAAGTTTCGCAGAAACTTATTATATTATAGAACTTCAGGCGCCAAAGAAATGATTTTCTGGAATCCTTTTGCACGTAATTCACGAGCGATAGGTCCAAAAATACGAGTTCCTTTTGGTTCTTTAGTTTTGCGATCTACGATCACGCCTGCGTTTTCATCAAAACGAATATAAGTGCCATCAGCACGGCGGATTTCTTTACATTGACGAACTACTACTACGTGCACTACTTCACTCTTCTTTACCATGCCGTGAGGAGCAGCTTCTTTTACTACACAAGTAATAATATCACCAATTTGGCCGTAGCGTTTTTTATAACCGCCCAAAACACGAATACATTGCAATTTCTTGGCACCAGTATTGTCCGCTACTTTTAACATTGAACGATGTTGCATCATAAAAAATCTGGTTAACCGTTAACTTTTAAAATTTCTACCAGTCTCCAGCGTTTGGTTGCTGATAGTGGACGACATTCTGCAAAACGCACTTTGTCTCCTACTTTAGCCTCTTGCTTTTCATCATGAACATGATATTTGCGACTAACAGTAAAACTTTTTGGATATTTCGTATGTTTCTTGATGCGATCAACTTCAACAGTAATGGTTTTAGTCATTGCTGAGCTAGTTACTACACCAGTAAACTCACGACTTATTTTTTTAATTTCTTTTGTTTCCATATAATCTTTAGATTATGCCTTTTTTTCAATAAATTTAGTACGTACACCTAGTTTGTAACCGGCCAAATCCATCGCAATTTTAGCTTGATCACGAGTGATACCACCCATTTCAAACAAAATTGTTCCAGGCTTGATAACGGCAACATAATGATCAGGAGAACCCTTACCACCACCCATAGGCACTTCGTTACCTTTTTTAGTAACTGGACGATCTGGGAAAACTCGGATCCAAATCTTACCACCACGGCGTACATAACGAGTCAATACGCGACGAGCAGATTCAATCTGACGGCTGTTAATCCAACCTTGAGTCGTTGCTTTTAAACCAAATAGTCCAAAAGCGATGGATACGTTGCGAGTAGCAACACCACGGAAACGACCGCGTCCTTTTTGCCATTTTCTATGTTTTACTTTTTTTGGTATCAACATACAGTTTCAAAAATCTTATTTAGTTTTTTCTTTTTCAACTTCTTTTTTAGCAAACTTGTCGCGGCGACTAAAAGCTTCACCTTTATAGATCCAAACTTTAATGCCGATTTTTCCGTAAATTGTGTTTGCTTCAACATTAGCGTAATCGACATCACTGCGCAATGTAATTAGGGACATTTTTCCTGCACCCATTACTTCACGACGAGCGATTTCTACACCATTCAAACGTCCGGCTACAGCGAATTTCACACCCTGTCCACCAGCAGTCATAACTTTTTCCAAAGCCTGTTTCATAACACGACGGAAAGGAATACGACGTTCGATTTCACTGGCCATACTCTGACCAACAATCTGAGCGGACAAAGCAGGTTGAGCAACCGCTAGAATATTCAATTTAACTTTTGTTTTAAAAGCCAAAATTTTCTTTTCAATTTCTTTGCGGATAACTTCTAAACCTTCACCATTTCTTCCGATAACCACACCAGGCTTAGCAGCCAAAATGGTAATCATAACTTCTTTAGGAGTACGTTCGATACTGATTGCATCAATACCAGCCTCCTTCAATTTTTTTGCCAAAAATTCTCTAATCTTAATTTCCTGTTCAATAACATTAGGATATTGATCTTTTTTAGCATACCATTTTGAATCCCAAGCATAAATGAAGGGAGTGCGATGAATTTTCGGATGAACTTTGTGTCCCATAGTATTAAATTATATTATGATGTTTTTTTCACCTTCTTAACTGGTTTTGCAACCTCGGTAAGAATTAAACTAATATGTGAAGTGCGTTCACGAATAGGTGTAGCACGACCATGTGCTTTTGGCATCCAGCGTTTCAACATTGGACCACCGTCAACCATAATAGTAGTCACAGCCAAATTTTCTGTGCCTAGCTTGAAATTATGTTGAGCATTTGCAATAGCGGAATTCAAAAGTTTCATGATTGGTCTAGCAGCTGTTTTTTTGGATAATGTTAAAATCTCCAAAGCTTTGGCTACTCTGCGACCGCGAATCATATCAACAACCAAGCGCGCTTTGCGTGGGCTCATTCTCAAATAGCTTAATTTTGCAGTTACTGCCTGATTCATATAAAAAATTTAAAAATCTTTATAGCTTGATTATTTTTTAGGGGCTGGTTTGGCGGCGGCTTTAGGAGCGGCAGAAGCAGCAGAGGCTGATTCTTGTTCTTTGGCCATCTTACCACCATGACGAGTGAATTTCTTAGTTGGAGAAAATTCGCCTAAACGGTGACCAACCATGTTTTCATCGACATAAACACTTAGAAAATCTTTACCATTATGTACCAAGAAGGTAACGCCCACCATTTCTGGAGTAATTGTACAAGCGCGTGACCAAGTCTTGATAGGAGTTTTTTTACCACTAGCCAAAACCTTGTCCACTTTCTCTACAACACGTGGGTCAATGTAAAGACCTTTTTTTAAACTTCTAGTCATAATTTTTTAGTTAGATTTTTTTCTACGTGAACTGATAATAAATTTGTTGCTCCATTTTTGTGGCTTACGAGTCTTCACACCACGAGCGGCTTTTCCATAGATAGTACGTGGACCACGTTTCTGACCGATTGGGGAGTGACCCTCACCACCACCATGCGGGTGATCAACCGGATTCATGTTCTTACCTTTGACGCGTGGACGAATACCGCGCAATCTCATACGACCAGCTTTACCCCAACGGATAAGGCGATAGTCGGCGTTACCCACCATACCAACACTTGCGTAACAAGCTTTTGGTACCATGCGAGTTTCACCAGAAGGCAAACGCAACTGAGCGTAATCACCTTCAACACCAGTAAACTGAGCAGACAAACCTGCACCACGTACTAGTTGACCACCTTTACCAGGAGTCATTTCAATACTGTATACAAATAAACCAACTGGAATATGTTCCAATTTCATGCGGTTTGCAGTTTTGGCTTCGATTGCTTTATCAGAAGACATTACTACATCACCAACATTCAAACCTTGTGGGCACAAAATGTAGGCGCGAGTTTTGTCTGCATATTCGATAAGAGCAACACGAGGACCACGGTTTGGATCGTATTCGATAGCGATTACAGTAGCTGGAGCATCAAACTTCTTTTGTTTGAAATCCACAATACGATAAAAACGTTTAACACCGCCGCCTTGGTGACGAACGGTTAATTTACCCTGGTTATTACGACCAGAATTCTTTTTCAAAATCGAAATCAAAGACTTTTGAGGTTCGGTTTTTGTAATGTCGGCAAAAGCATCCACACTGGATTTTCGGCGACCTGGGGTAGTTGGTTTATAAACTTTAATCGGCATAATAATTTAATATATATTCGGTAATTAAACGCCTTCATGAATTACGATGGTCTTGCCTTTTGGTAAGGATACAATCGCTTTTTTGAAATCACTTCTTTTACCTGAATGTTTGCCAAAGCGCATTGCTTTGCCTTGGACATTGATTACATTAACTCTTATTGGTTTGATACCGTAAACTTCTTCAACTGCTTTTCTGATTACTGCTTTGTTGGCATTGTTTACTACAATGAAACTATATTTGTTTTCACTTTGTTTTATTGCAGATTTTTCAGTTACCAAAGCGCGAACCAAAATGTTGTTGATGATTTTTTTAAGTTTTTTTGGAGCTTCGTGAGCAACGTGATCATGACCTTCATGACCTTCCTCAACTTCTGCTTTCACAGCTGCTTTTTTTGCAGGAGCTTTCTTAGTCGCAACGGCTGCTTTTTTGGCAGTAGTTTTTTTCACCTCTTTTACTACAGCAGGTTTTGCTTCAGCAGTAGGCTCAGACTTAGGTTCGGACTTTTTTTCCAAACGCTCAGTTTCGTTCTTTTTTGACCAGCGATCAAGTAATCCCATATTATTTAAACTCTAAAATGATTAAATTATTTTCCAAAGACTTCTTCCATTTTCTTAATTCCATCTTTGGAAGTTAAGATCACACCTTTGGAAAGTAAATCCAATACGTTGCTATCTTGTGCGCGTAAAGTTTTTACAACTTTCAAGTTCTTACTCATGCGCATAATGTCGTCACTCTTGTCAGCTGTTAAAACCAAGAAAGTTTTTAATTTAGCTGGCAATGTTTTTAGAAATTTAGCAAATAATTGTGTTTTTGGTTTTTCAAATGTGAAATCTTCCAACACCATCAAATTGCCAGATTGCGCTTTATCAGTTAAACACATGCGGATTGCAGCCTGACGAGTCTTTTTGTTGATCTTTGTTTTGTAATTGCGATCAGTCAACGGACCAAAAGCGACACCGCCGCCTTTCCAAATTGGAGAACGGATAGAACCATGGCGAGCGCGGCCGGTACCTTTTTGTTGCCAAGGTTTTTTACCACCACCACTTACTTCACCACGATTTTTTGTGTCAGCCCAAGGCTCACGTTGATTGTTTGTCTGTTGAACAAAAACTTGGTGAACCATTTCTGGTTTGATTTTTACACCAAACACAGTATCGGATACTTCCATTTCACCTGTTTCTTTGCCAGCTAGATTGTAAACTTTAATTTTCATATAAATAATCTTCTTTAAAATTAGGCGTTCACAGTTTCGTCGCCAGCAGTTTCTACTGGTGTAGTTTCAACTACAGGTTGTTCTTTCACTTCGGCCTTTTGTCCATGTTTTTGAATTTTTAATACACCAGGACCTTGGATCACCAACATACTGTTGCGACCACCTGGGACTGCACCTTTGATATAAATTTCATTTGTCTCTGGGTGAACTTCTACAACTTCCAAATTCTTGATAGTTACTTGATCACCACCCATACGACCCGCCATACGCATACCTTTGAAAACGCGCTGTACACCACCGGCACCAATGGAACCAGGAGCACGCAAGTTGTCTTTATGACCGTGTGAAGCAGGACCACCACGGAAATGATGACGCTTAACTACACCGGCAAAACCTTTTCCTTTGGATACACCCATTACTTGAATCTCATCGCCAGCGGCAAAAGTTTCCAAGGTAATAAAGTCTCCGCGAGAAATATCGTCTGTTTTTTCTACTGAAAATTCTTTCAACCAAGATACTGGGGCCAAATCTTTCAAATGACCGGCATCTGGTTTATTTAAACGAAATTCTTTCTTATCTCCAAAACCAAGCTGAATTGCTTTTTCTTTTTCCTTTACTTGCACAATAGTACAAGGTCCGGCCAAAACGCGGGTAACTGGCATCACTTCACCATTTGGTAAAAACACCTGAGTCATTCCAATTTTCTTTCCTAATATGAATTTCATAAAAATTGTTGTCATTGCTTCCCATCGGATGGGAAGATAACTGAATTAATTATTTAACAAAAAACTAGAAGCGATAACACTGTTTATCAAACGATCAGTGCTCTTGCTTCTAGCCTTCTTGTGCACAACTTTGGGTTGCACACGACTCACCCCCAATGGGTGAATTTTGTAGATGGCTTTATAGTTTTTTATTGGTAAAAATCTTTATCTCCTGGCCAAAATTTTGCTGTGTAAATGTTTTTTGTTCTCCCGACTAAATCGGGGCAAATCTTATTTACTTGGCACTGATTGGCTTTGTGGGCTAATAATAGCAGAAAAAATTATTTCTGTCAAGACCTGCTATTACATTTTTATTTCTACATCTACACCAGCTGGTAAGTTCAAATTCATCAATGCATCTACACATTTTGGAGAAGCATTCATGATGTCGATCAAACGTTTGTGTACGCGCATTTCAAATTGTTCGCGAGCATCTTTGTGTACAAAGGTAGAGCGGTTGACAGTAAATTTGGTTTTTTCAGTTGGCAAAGGTACTGGCCCAACTACTTTAGCTTCGTTACGAGCGGCTGTTTCAATAATTGTGCGAGTTGCTTGATCAATAACACGGTTGTCATAAGCGCGGATTTTAACGCGGATACGAGTACCGACTTCTTCTTTTGCTTTAGTTGTAGGAGTTGTTGTTGTCATGTTATTTATTAAAATTAAAGAGCTAATAAAAGAACAATTTTAAGGGGGCGTTTTTTAGAACGCCCCCAATAAAATACTATTTGATAATTTTAACTACTACACCAGAGCCGACAGTACGACCACCTTCGCGGATAGCGAAGTTCATCTTGTCTTCCATAGCTACTGGGTTGATCAATCTGATCTTCAAGTTGACAGTGTCACCAGGCATAACCATTTCTACACCAGCTGGTAATTCAAGGATATCACCAGTTACATCAGTTGTACGGATATAGAATTGTGGTTTGTAACCTTTGAAGAAAGGTTTGTGGCGACCACCTTCGTCTTTACTCAAAACGTAAATTTCAGCTTCGAATTCAGTATGAGGAGTGATAGTTCCTGGCTTAGCCAAAACCATACCACGTTCAACATCTTCTTTCTTTGTACCGCGCAACAAGATACCAGCGTTATCACCAGCTTGTCCTTCTTTCAAGGACTTGTTGAACATTTCAATACCAGTAACTACAGTTTTCATTGGTTCTTCGCGCAAACCAACGATAACGATTTCATCATTGATTTTGATTTGACCACGTTCGATACGACCAGTTACTACTGTTCCACGTCCTTCAATAGAGAAAACGTCTTCAACAGGCATTAAGAATGGTTTGTCCAAATCACGAACTGGAGTTGGGAAATATGAATCCATAGTAGCCAACAATTCCATGATTGGTTTGGCAGCTGCTTCGTCTGTTGGATTTTCCAAAGCTTTCAAAGCAGAACCGCGAACAAAAGGAATAGTATCACCAGCAAAGCCGTATTTAGTCAAAAGATCACGAACTTCAGCTTCTACCAATTCAACTAATTCAGGATCAGCCATATCAAGTTTGTTCAAGAACACAATAATGTTCTTTACACCAACTTGGTTAGCCAACAAGATATGTTCACGAGTCTGAGGCATAGGACCGTCAGCGGCAGATACTACCAAAATAGCACCGTCCATCTGTGCGGCACCAGTGATCATGTTTTTTACATAATCAGCATGTCCAGGACAATCAACGTGAGCATAATGTCTATTTGCAGTTTCGTATTCAACGTGTGCTGTAGAAATTGTAATACCGCGAGATTTTGATTCTGGAGCTTTGTCCAAATCACCGATACCCTTTTTCTGAGCAACACCACCGATAGCATTTAAAACTGCTAAAAGAGATGCAGTCAATGTTGTTTTACCATGATCAACGTGACCAATGGTACCTACGTTAACGTGAGGCTTGGTTCTACTAAACTCAGCCATAAGATAAGACGTTCACGGCACTGCGTCGAGTGGTCGAAGCAGATTTTTGTCCAGCCGCTAAATTTTTAATAAAATATTTTAACAAAACACGCTAACCATAAGAGATGATTAGCGTGGGCATTATATCAGGTTTTGAATATTTTGCAAGGGGGGACAAATTGTGGATAAATTTTTACTGAACACCAAAATTATTCAATGGGCTCCAAATAGAACTTTTCCTCCTCATCTTCAGGCAATCCAGTTAGTGCTTCCTCACCAAAAGTTTGCTCAACTTGGCCTACTTCTAGCGGAATTGTAGTTGGTTCTAGATTTTTTTCAACAATCGGTTCTACGACGACCAGAGGCTCAACAACAGTTTCATTTTTTGGTACAAAACCCTCATCTTCGAACTCATTTTCTTCCATTTCATCCAATTCGTCCAGATCTTCAACTTCATGAATTTCTGGCAAAATTTCTTCAATTTGCACGGTTGGCAATGATTCTTTTCTTTCATCCTCCCAAACCGGCATCGGTTGACGAGTTTTTTGTGTTTGCCAGCGAGAAATATCGTGGTTTAACTTGTTTAACATATCCTCTTCTTCTAGGTCTTCTAATGAAGAGGTATCGTTCAACAAACTTTCATATTCATTCAAATTCATCAAAACCATGGTTTCTTCAGTTTCTTTGTCCATTATAACAAAACGGTCTCCAGTACGGCGAACTAATTTGATAATTCTATCTAATTGGTTTTGTTTCATAAAGTAATTTTATACTTTTATATTATACCTAAAGATTAGAACTAGTCAACCGTCACTAAAAATAAAAAATCGCCATGAAAAGCGATTTCGTATTTTACTCTGTACACAATTCTTATGAACAAAGTGTT
>CAYZHG010000032.1:0-9249 GCA_964477455.1 uncultured Gammaproteobacteria bacterium | reverse complement strand
ACTTTATCTTGCTTCAAAACAACAAAATACATTAAACTAGCATAGACCAATACAAATACCCAATTTAGATATAAGGTTGGAGCCATCTGAGACAGAATCAATGGAAATGTCACCGTAAACAAACCGACGGTAAATACTTCTTTAAATTTCCAAGACAGTTTTTGTTGTTTGGCAATGGAGTAAAACAAAAAGCTAAAAAACAAAACGTTGAACAAATTACTGATAGTAGCAAACAAGAACAATACTACAAAACTAATAACCGTCGCAATCAAAATCATTTTAGTACTAAAAAAAATATCGGCTTTCTTTAGAATTTCCGTGCGATCTGTTTTATAATCACCAATATCTTTCATTATTTGTGTTTTGGTGGATTTGTTTTGAGCGTCGTAGGCGGTAAAAGCATCCTTGGTGACCAACAATATTGATTGATCATTTGCTTTTATATAATTTTTGATATCCACCGTACTAGTAGAAACAGTATTCACGACTACAGCAATCTTCTCGTAATTTTTGATATATGGCTGAACCAATCCACTCACCTGCAATTGTCCATTCTTTATTTCAGCTTGAAATTCTGGCAATTCATTATAAACTATTTTTTTAATCACTGGAGCGGTATCAAAATATTTGAAACCCAAAGTGATAGTAGACAAACCCGATACTAAAATTATTAACAGAAAAAAATAGCCCCAAGCCCAGCTCGTATTACTGCGCTGGTTGCGGAGCCATTTAAAGTTATATAAACTATTGTACAGAGCTGTAAAAAAACTCATAAACCAAAAGGCTTATTTTGTTTCTTTAAAGTCTTGATGTTTTTTGCAATCTTTGCAGTGTTTCTTCAACTCTAAGCGCGTTTTTATCTTTTTATTGCGAGTTGTGAAATAACCCACACGCTTACATTCTTGACACTCCATTTTTGCCAATTTTTCTTGTGACATATATTCGGTTAATAATTTACTTTGGTGGGCAGAGAAGGATTCGAACCTTCGAAGGCGGAGCCAACAGATTTCACTTATCCATAAGTTTCCTTACGGCATGGACTATATCTTTACCCACGAAGGGTACTCTGGTATCTAGTCTCTACGGCGCTCCCCGCACATTACGGAGTTCCCACGGTATTAGCACCTCCCAGAGCCTTCACCGTTATCCCAGAGAGTTCATCTTGGAGTTTCCTCCAAGAGCTGCAATTGTTCACAGTCTGTCCCATTTAACCACTTTGGTATCTGCCCATTAGCTATTTATAAAGAACGAGCTAGATCCTTGCAAAGATACAAAATTTTTTCTAATAATTTTTTATCCCCGTAACGGATGTGCATCACTCCGTGTGGCATTGATCTACTGCCTCGATTAACAGTTGGACGCACATATGGTTTTGTAAACTGTGCTGTTCCAGCGTTTAATTGAAACGACCAATAATTTATCAAATCACTTACATTTTGATCTTCAAAACAATAAAGATAAAATCTAAGTTTTTCTTCCTTTATACGACAAACTTTTCTTAAAAATTTTAAAAATAATTTTATGACTAATATATCGGAGTTGGCTAAATCTACAGTAACACCTGTCTTCGCCCCTTCTCCATAATACAACATAATAGCCCCTATCATTAGTTCTCTATCTTTTATAGAAAGTGTTTCTTTAAAATCAAAAGATGGTTGTTTTCTCTCAAACAAAATTTTATTTTGTTCAGACAAACTTTTTCTAGGAATCTTTTGACGCTTAAGAGAACTGTAGATCTGTTTTAAAGTCAATCCGGATATTTGAGAAATTTCTTTTCCCATCTTGCCTTTAATATACAAATCCTTAACTAATTTCTCTTGTTCTATTGTAATTATTTTCTTTGGCATAAAGTAACTGACTATTGAGTAGTTATATTATACCATAGATATTTTTAAGGAACTAACTTGGAGCCGACTTAGGGATTCGAACCCTAGACCTACGGTTTACAAAACCGTTGCTCTACCAACTGAGCTAAGTCGGCGCGTTTATGAGTGGCATTCTACCACATGGTTTCAAGATTGTCAAAGGTTGTTTTATGGTTCTTTAGAGCCGTTATCGGGAATCGAACCCGAGACCTTTTCCTTACCATGGAAATGCTCTACCATCTGAGCTACAACGGCGTTGTTATATCCTATCGATTCGCCCTTTAAAATCTCCTAATTTAGAATTTTCAGGGTTTACCAAACGTAAATTTTGATAAGCATCGGTAGCCAATTTCTTATCCTGACATAGTATAGCAGTTTCGATTAGCAAGTCAAGATATTTTGGATTCTGTGGCTCCAATTCTACTGCTTGAATAATAGCTTCCTTAGCCACTAACGGCTGGTTTACTTTTAACAATAAATCTGTAAGATGTGCAAAGCGTGGAGACAAAGAATCATTAGCGACAACAGCGCGCTGATAGTATTCGATAGCCTCATCAATATTATTATCCGCTTCCGCCATCTCTGCCAAGCGCACCATTACCGCATCATTTTCTGGCTCCAAATGAAGCAAAAACATGAAAGTCTGTTTAGCTTCTTCGATTGAATCTTTCTTGAAATATACTTCCGCCAAGCCACGATAAGCTGGAGCGGATTTTACATCAATTTTAATGGCGGCAATAAAAGCATACTCAGCTTTATCTAAATTACCATGTTGCAGATTTTGTTCACCTTCTTGAATTAAATTTTTTAATTTTGTGTCTTTTTCTTCAGGTGTTAATAAACTCTGCTCTTGTTTGGTTTTAATCATGTCTTCGTGGTGCATCAAACGTTCGATTTTGCCAACATAAATCCTAAATTTAAGCTGAAATTGACGCCACATACTATCCAATGGACGCAATTTAGCCCCGAGCTTAGCGCGCGTTTCTTTGGTGTGCGCTTCAATCCGTTTAGTGATAATTTCATGTTTCTTACGTGACGTTTTTTCCTGCGGCAAATTCTCCACATCTAAGTTGGATAATTGCGGGGTTTTTTTCCAAATAATAAAACCAATAACCCCAAGACAAATTAATACGACAAATAAAAATATAATATTAAACATATGATTAACAGGCATTCTGCACAATCTGGAGCCAAGTGTCAAGCTTCGCCGATGCCCCACCAACCAAAACTCCGCTAATATTTGGTTGTTTCATAAACTCTTTAATATTTTCGCCTTTAACACTGCCACCATACAATACAATCACTTCTACATTTTTAATCAATGTGTGTGCCATCTTTTCAATCATCGCACACATTTTTTCTGCTTCGATTGGATCACAGTTGTTACCAGTACCGATTGCCCAGACGGGTTCATAAGCAATAAATAATTTTGCTTTTGGCTTCCATTTCAAACCATCCAAAGCCGCACGCAATTGAATCTCTACCACATCTTTAGCTTTGTCGGCTTTTCGTTCTTTGGCTGTTTCACCGACACACAATACTGGTGTTAATCCTACCAACAAGGCGGCTTCCATTTTTTGATGTACTTCATGATTGGTTTCGCAAAACAAATGACGTCGTTCTGAATGTCCTATTAATGAAAATTTGGCGCCAGCATTTTTATACATGACGGCTGAATTTTCTCCAGTAAATCCACCTTTATCTTCAAAATGTACATTTTGAGCTCCAGTAGCAATTCCTTCATCGCCGAGCACCTGAGCAACTGGATAAAAAGACAAAGCACTTGGGAATACCACCATTTTTATTTTTTTGGCAAAATTAGAAGAAATGCCCGCGATAGCGTTAGCTAAAATATTGCTTTCGTCATAATCCAAATACATCTTCCAGTTGGCAAACAGGTAAACTTTTTTGGATGCGGACATATAATTTATTTAAATAAATTAATTACCTCTTCCTTTTTGACATTTCCAATTACAGCCACACGCACTTCTGACCAATCAAAAATTTTCTTGGCCATTCTTTGTACATCTTTGACAGTCACTGCTTTAATTTTTTGTAATACCTGCTCATAAGTCATTATTTTATCCATCATCCAAAATTGCTTAGCAAACCATTCGGCTTGTGAACTGCAATCTTCCATATGCAAAGTGGTGCGACCAGAGATGTTGGATTTTGCATCTTTCAATTCTTTTTCGGTTACCGCGGTATCGCAAATTTTTTGCAATTCTTCTTTAATCACTTTTACCGCTTCACCCAAACGCTTTGGATCAAGACCAGCCTGAATATAAGAAGTTCCCACATCACGGTAATTACTTGAACCTGTGCGAACCATATATGCCAAGCCACGTTTTTCACGCACTTCGACAAACAATCTGGAGCTCATACCACCACCCAAAATATTCAATAACACCGACATCGCATAACGATCTGGATGATTGAGGGCAATACCTGGAAAACCAAATATCACATGTGATTGATCAAGTTTTTTTTCTTTGACAGCCACCCGCTGTTCCAATGGTAATTTAGAAGTTGGCCAAACAAATTTTTCAAAATTATTTTTTTTGATTAAAGTTTTAGATTTATTTTTTTCAGAGTCACTACTCAAGAAATGTTTCAGATGTTGCTTTAATTTTTTATCAACATTACCCGCGACAACCAAAACCATATTTTCCGTTTTGTACGCCGCCTGGTAGTAATTGAATAATTCTTCACGAGTAATTCCGCGCACTGTTTCTTCACTACCGCCCTCATCCCAACCTAACGGACAATCACCAAAAATAATATTGTCGTATAGTAACCCAATGCCCATAGTTGGGTTATCCTCATACATTCGCAATTCTTCCACGATGACGCCTTTTTCTTTTTCAATTTCTACTGCTTCCATTTTGGAATTGTAAATCATATCAGCAATCAAATCGAAAGCAATTGCCTGTTTGGTGCTATCAATTTTTACATAATAACCAGTATAATCTTTGCTGGTAAAAGCATTATAATCTGCGCCAGAAGCATCTAGAATTCTAGAAATCACTTGAGCGTCCGGGCGCTTCAAAGTCCCTTTAAACATCATATGCTCCACGAAGTGTGAAACACCGGATATCTTTTTGTGCTCATAACGTGACCCTACTGGTACGAGTACCAAAACAGTCGTGGCCTTGGTGCCTTTGAGTGGCACGGTAATCAAGGTCATTTTATTTTTTAATTTGGAAATTTTATACATAACTTAATATTCAGTTCTTATCGTAATTAAAATTTAGCAATCAAATAATTTTTTAAATCGGTAATATCAATTCGTTCTTGAACCATAGTATCGCGATCACGCACAGTAACTTTTTTATCAACTAGTGAATCAAAATCAACGGTCACACAATATGGTGTACCAACTTCGTCCTGACGACGATAGCGTTTTCCAATACTTTGAGTCTCATCATAATCCACGCTAAAATTTTTGCGCAAATCATTGGCCAAATCTCTAGACACACTAGATAATTCTTCTTTTTTAGATAATGGTAAAACTGCCACTTGTATTGGTGCTAAATGTTTTGGGAATTTCATCACAATACGTGCTTCGGTTTCACCTTCTTTGGAAGTCGGTGCTTCTTCTTCGGTATATGCTTCAAGCAAAGACACCAACAACATACGATCAATACCAAAAGTTGGTTCGATTACATGAGGCAAAAATTTCTCATTAGTTTCTGGATCAGTATATTTCAAATCCTCACCACTCACCTTTTCGTGACGAGATAAATCAAAATCAGTGCGATATGCAATACCATGCAACTCTTTTACACCAAATGGATATTTATATTCAATGTCTACTGTACGTTTACTATAATGAGCCCTCTCACCATCTTCAATTTCATGCCAAACCAAATTTTCCATATCAATCTGCATGATATCCTGCCACCAACGTTTGATTTCGCTAAGCCACATTTCAAATGTTGTCTCCCAATCTTTTGGATTAATAAAATATTCGAATTCACCAATCTCAAATTCACGAGTACGGAAAATAAAATTTCCTGGAGTGATTTCATTACGGAAACATTTACCAATTTGCGCAATTCCAAAAGGCAAACGGCGACGCGTAGCATTTAATACATTTTTAAAATTCACAAACATACCAGCGGCCGTTTCTGGTCGCAAATATGCGGTCGTGGCACTATCTTCGTTTGTTCCCAAAAAAGTCTTAAACATTAAATTAAAACTTTTTGGATCGGTTAATTCACCGTCACATTCTGGGCATTTTACTTCTCCAATAGTTTTTGGCTGACCTTTGTCATATTCTGGTTTTAAACTAGCCGCCTCAAGTATGTGGTCAGTACGAAAACGATGGTGACATTTTTTACACTCTACCAATTCATCGCTAAAATTTTGTAAATGGCCAGATGCTTCCCACACTTTTGGGTTCATAATAATGGCACTATCCAACGCTACCATATCCGAACGTTCTTGTACAAAAAACTTCCACCAAGCTTTCTTGATATTTTGTTTAAGTAAATGACCAAGTGGACCGTAATCCCAACTATTAGCCAAACCACCATAAATTTCACTACCTGGAAAAATAAACCCTCTCCTTTTACATAGCGACACTACCTTTTCTAAATCTTTAGGCATATTTATATAGTATTAATTTCAGCTTCTTTATTATCACCAATATCTTTTATTTTACTATTGTATTCTTTTACTTTTTCTTCCAAATCTTCAAACAACTTGAATTTTACATCCTCGCTGATTGACTTTGATTCTTCTTCTGCTTCAATAAATTCACGCACTTCTTGACGCACCTTGCGTAATGACACGCGCGCATTTTCCAATTTTTCATGCAATACTTTGGTCAGTTCACGACGACGCTCAGTAGTAAGACTGGGTAAAATTACACGGATTAATTTCCCGTCATTTACTGGGCTGACTCCAATTCCAGAATCACGAATACCTTTTTCGATTGCTCCCAAAACAGATTTATCCCAAGGTTCAATATTAACGGTCTTGGCATCCGCTACCGAGATAGAAGCCATTGCCTTTAGAGCTTGGTAACTTCCATAGGCTTCAATTGATATGTCTTCTACCATCGCCACCGAAGCACGGCCAGTGCGCAAGCCGACAATATCTTTCTTTAGAAATTCCAACACCTTTTCAAAATCATCTTTAAAATCTGAAATTTGCATATAAATTATATTATTAATCTAAAATTGAAAAACCCATTGAAACAACATTGTCTTTCTCAGAGTTAATCAAGATACCAACCGGGATAGTATTAGTAGGCAATTTTTTTGTTACCCAATTTTTACCACCGTCAGTTGTTTTATAAAATGTAGAACGTACGTGGGCATTTTTTTCTCCCAATATTGTACCGGTATAATACATTTCTTTTTGATTTTTGGCATTAATATCAAAAGCGTATATATTTACACTACCTGGAGGAGTGATTAATTTCAAATCTGTCCAAGTAACACCAGCGTCGTCCGAGCGCAAAATACCAAATTTAGACACCCAGAATAAACTATCTTTTTTTCCTAAATTCATTGCTAAACGATTGAATTTATAGGCATCAGCATAAGGATCCAACCCGGCCGACAAATCTTTCCAAGTCATGCCCAAATCGTCTGAACGATAAATACCTTTATTGTAAGCGGCAACATAAACGCGACCTGGTGTAAATTGATCGGCTACTAGATATTGCAATTGAAAATTAAATCGTTGATTAACGCGCCAACTTGCACCTAGATTATTACTTACCAAAATGTCACCACCCAATTCAGCTGCATACACCGTTGTGCTAGAGCCAAAATCAACCGCTAATGATACCACTCGCTGATCAGGTCGTTCTTCGGAATAGACATTAGACCAAGAACGCATACAATCATCAGTTTTAAAAATGTGCTGTCCATCACTAACAAATATATTGCATTTATTTTTTGGATTTACGGCCAAACCATAAATAAATTTACCAGCCATGGCCGGAACCGTCTGCCAACTCACCCCATTGTTGTAGGTATAATACAAACCCTGACCACGAGAAGCCAAATAAATTGCGCTTGGATCACTTGGGTCGGTATGAAGGCGATAGACTTTGATTCCAGAAATATTCTGGACACCGGTAACGGTTGGTAATGCAGAAATTTGTTTCCACAATTCACCTTTATCATTTGATTGATATAGTCCCATCGGACCAGCCGCTTGGGATGCTCCAAACTGTAAACAGCCCGCACCGGTAGTAAGCAAGAGAACTGCGATGCCCAATAATAGTAATGGTGTTTTTTTCATAAATTATAAGATTGTTTTTAAAAAAGAAAATTTATTTTAAAATGTTGTTAAAAATTGTTCAACAGCCAAACGTGGATTAACGTTTGTGGCTAATAAATTTTTAACATTCTTTATATCATCGATTATTCTGCGATACCGATCATCCATCGTTTGTTCGGAAATCATCTTTTCTCTCCATAACATTATCCAAAAATCGAGAATCGGATCAAGTTTTTCTTTTGTTTTTATCAAACCGCCTTTTTCACTCAAGACATCATCCATTTCTTTCCAGCGCTCGTGTATTGGGGCATTTATTATTTTCTGCCAACGATTTTTTTCTTTCAAACAAGTTGCGAGCAACTCGAAATCATTGCATAAATTTAGCGCTCTTCCTGGTCTCCCCCAAGACAATTCTGTGATTTCTTTAACGTCTTGAATATCACTGGTAGAGGTAATTATTTTTTCTATTTCAATTTCTGAAACTGGTGAAAATTGAAAAACCTGACAACGAGAACGGATCGTTGATAATAACAAAGAGTCGTTTTCCGTTAGTAAAAAAATTATACTTTTTGACGGTGGTTCTTCGATGATTTTCAAAAGAGCATTTCCAGATTCTTCATTGAGTAATTCCGCTTCGTCAATAATGGCGATTTTGTATCCATTCAACCATGAGCGGTTGTAAAACTTTTCCCGTAACTCGCGTGATTGCTCCACGGAAATTTCTTTTTTCTTTTTTTCTGTTTTTTCGTCGGTCAAGCGTTCGACATAATAATAATCTGGATTGAACTTTAATTTATCCAACTCTACATTTAAAATCTGACTAGCCAAAATATTGGCAAAAGTGCGTTTGCCAACTTGTGACGCACCGACAAAACAATAAGCTTGTCCAAGCTTGCCATTTTTAACGGCTAAATCAAAAAATGAGACTATGTGCGGTTGACCTATAAATTGCATAATATTATCTTTAGTGTACCAAAAGACTACATATTTTGCAACTAAACATTGAAAAAATAATTTAAAAAATACTTGTATTTAACAAGTATTTTTTAAAAAAATTGAAGAATTAGGATTCTAATTTTTACTAGATGAGTCAACACCATTATTATCGCTAATCTTAGCAGTTTCAATACCCTTAATATCCTTG
>CAYZHG010000031.1:0-9235 GCA_964477455.1 uncultured Gammaproteobacteria bacterium | reverse complement strand
GGATTTTTCCGTCGGTAATACGAAATTCGCGCAGGACTTTGGATCCCTCGACTTCACCCCAGCCGCTCGCTTTAAGTTTCGGGTCGATATATTCGGCTCGTGTTTCTGATTCATTCATAGATTAAGAAAGTAATTTCAAAAGCTCTGGACAATAATATATTTTTTCACGTTTAAATTTAAACGCTTCGATTAGTTTTTCTTCCAACAAAGAATTCAAGTATTTAGCTGCTGTTTTACGTTCTTTGTTTAATACTTGTGATAATCTTTGTTGGCTATAAAACGGATTAGCAAAAAGATAATCCACCAATTCAGCGGTATAAATTTTTGGCAATTTTTTATTTATTGTTTCCTTATATTCTTTGTGCATTTTCTTGATATGAGTAACTGTTTTGGCTGTCTCAGCCGCCTGTGTTTCTACCGCATTCAAAATAAACATTATCCATTCTTTCCAATCACCATCTTTTGTGACCGCATTTAACAAACGATAATAATCGGAACGGTGTTGATTGATATATCCACTAATGAAAAGTATTGGAAGTTCCAGACGTTTCGCCAAAATAAGATGTAATACCATCAAGATACGCCCTGTTCTACCGTTACCATCATAAAATGGATGAATAGCCTCAAATTGATAATGAAGAATTGCTAATTTAATAAGTGGATCGACATCATCAGAAAAATTATTAAAGTAATTTTCGTAGTTTTCCAATAGTTGGCGAATGTTGTTTTCACCGTCTGGTGGAGTGTATAATGTTTCCCCTGTCGAAGAATTTATTATGCTTACCCCCGGCAATTTGCGAATGCCTGGTTTGTTCGGTTCTAATATTTTTTGAATTTCTATAAACGAATTGGTATGCAAAAAACCCTGTTTTTGAATAAGGGCAAAACCAACTCTCAATGCATCTTTATAATGCAGGGTTTCTTTTTGTGCCTTGGATTGTTCTCTGTCGGGAAACAATTCAGCCTGGAAAATCTCTGCAACAGTAGTGTTGATATTTTCGATGCCTGAGCTCGCTACTGCTTCTCTTACTGATAGCGGCTCTATAAGTAGATTTCTATTTGGGATAGCCAAAGAACTGCCTTCCAGCTTACTTAAGGCAATATTGGCAGCATTCACCTTTTTTAGGATGGTTACATCCTCAAGGTTTACCTGTGGAGGCAAAAAAGGCAGCTGGTTATAAGGTTTTTTTGGGTCTATATTCATATGTCCAAATTATAGCATATTTTGTACACATTGGCAAGTATCTGTCCAAAGAGTGGACAGATCGATCGCTCATTTATAATTCACCTTTAAAAGCTTTGTTTAAAACGGACCTTTTTAGTTCTTCTAAATCTGTTAATTTTTGTTTATAAATTGCTTCTAATTTTTTGGTTTCAGTAGAAAGAGAGTCAAGTTTGTTGACGATGGATTTTTGTTCGGAAAGAGATTTTGGGACTGGAACCGTAAAACTTACTAATGTCTTTATTGGTAATTGTGGTTGGGCCGCACCAGATACGAATTTTATTATCTGCGATTTCATTATTCCTGATTGAAAAATTTTAAAAAGATATTCTGGAATGATTAACTTAATGTTTGGGCGAAAAATTAACATCCCAGAATTTATTCTTATATTTTCAAAGGAGACATCTTTATCATACACAGCGATATTCCCGATTGTCCCACGTGTTGTAAGTAAAACATCATTTCTTTGTAATTTTCCATTGCCAAGTATTTCATCTTTCTTCTTAGTAATAAACATTGTGGTTTTAAAATCAAATCCGTTCGGTCTAACATTTTTTGTATTTAAAAACAAACAATATCCATCTTTCAAAAAATCTGACTTTTTTGGATAATTTTTACCTCTATCTCCATCTATGATTTGAAATAAATCTTTATCCCCTAATTTTCTTTCTTCCCAACTCTTACCTGGATTTGTAAAAATACTCTGCAAATACGATTCAAAAAGCTCTTTGGAATTTTGTAAATTTTTTTCAGCATTTTCTTTCGCCTTCGCTACTTTCTCAAAAACCTCATCCAAAATTTTAACGATGCGGTGTTGTTCGGGGAGAGGTGGAAGAGGGATTTCGATTTCTCGTAATTTTCCTTGATTTAATTTTTGTACAGTAAGCCCGGTTATATGTTTAGATAGATCATTTACATTTAAAAAAAATACTATCCAATTATCCAAAACCATATCTCTGTGAGGTCGGATAACATGAACATGATTGTTTACCCAGTATTTTCCATCAGCAATAAATGCTGTATTTTCTCCAGCACCCCATTTCGCCCCATCCTCACCAATCAAAATGAGTTTTTCATTAAAAATATAATCATTCACATAATCCTTTATTCCCGTAGCACCATAATAAGGATATTTACCTAAAATACGATCCCTACGAGTAACGGGTTTTCGCTGATTATCTAAAATATCACAAATTTCACCAATTTTTTTTATTTGCCAGTTCTCCATCATATAATAAAAGATAGACAAAATATTAAAATACTGATAACAAAAAAAATGTATAATATTTCTGGCCACCAATCAGCTTTGAATTCCTTTTCTTGTAATGACCTGTTCCAATTTTCGGTTGGTAGTTCCTTGATTTTTTTAGAAATAGCGTTTATGTCACTTCGTATTAAATATAAATGTCTGCCTAAACTTATTATCGCGATTCCAAGAAACATGATTGTCGCAAGAATAGCCAAACATGAATTTTTTATCAAATCGCTGTTTACTGAAATAATTACCCCTGCTACAGCAAAACTAACCGAGCTAATAGTAGTAAGTGTTTGAAACCTTTGTAATATTAACTGTTGTAGTGCTTCAATTTTATATTCTAAAGATAATTTTTTTGCAGCTCGGATATTATTAAGACTATTATCTAATTCTTTCATAATTTAAATTTCTTTGATTAATTCAAGGAATCTTTTTAATTTTGCTATTTTTGCAGGATCGTTTAATTTAATTATTTGATGGCTGTCGTGCATATCTTCATGCCAGTTATCACTCAAAATTTCATCCTTTTTTAAACACAATGAACCTATCTCATTTAGATATTCACCAACACTTTTCTTCTTAATAGTCTCTGTTTTTAATAAAAAATAATATTTTCTCTTTAAAAGATGTTCCAAACAGGGTCGCACCCTTTTCAGCGCTTCATCAATATTAGTTGAATTGTCGATAGAATTTTTTATATACTCTATATTCTTAAAATAATCATCCTTTAAAAATTCATTTTCAACATTACACGTATTAAGAGTTGAACCACCCGTCGATGAATAGTGGATCTTTAATACCTTTGACTCTTTAGGTAATTTATCATACAATCTACAAAGAAATTCTTTATCATGTGTGAGAATTATTTTTTGTGCTGGTTCATCATCATTATTATTTTTTATAGTTGTTAATAATTTTATAGTCTCTTCTTTTCTGTTTTCATCAAAACTGGAAAATGGATCATCAAGTACAATTATTTTATTTTCAAGATTATCATCATTACTTAATTTGGCTATAAAAAATGCAAAAGCAAGAACTCTTCTATCACTATCACTTAAAGTATTTTTAAAATGTGGTTTATTTTCTGGTTCCGGATCATCTTTTCTTGCCTTGTTTGATACCTGAACTGCATGTACATCATCAATAATGAATTGAAAATCGCAAAAATGAGTATTTACAAGTCCCATATGAGATTTTGGAACAAAATTTTTGAGTGAAAAATTTGCACCAAGTTCTTTTAGAAAAAAATTGATTTGTTTCTCATTTTGTTTAAAAATTTGATTTACTTTTTCTGTAAGATATTCGTTTAATTTTTTTATTTCCTCTTTTTTTAAATCAATATTTTTTTCAGATTTTTTATATTCTTCAAAAATGTCGATACCTTCTTTTGAAAAACGATACTTATTTAGTAACTGGTTGTTAAGAGTATTTTTTAATATTACAAGTTGAGACATATCACCAGACACCAAAGTGGTAATGCTATTTAATATATCTGTGAGTTTGCCTAACTCTTCAAGAAAAGCCACAAAATCTAAATCATGATCAAAATCTAATTTTATGTTCAAATCATTTTGTTTCTTTTCAATTTTTGTGTCTATGTTGTTTTTGATTAATAGTAAATTTTCATAATTTAGTTTATTCCTTAAATTAAGACCACATTTATCAAATTCAAGAAATATTTTTTCTAAATCAATCGATTTAAAATTATTGCCAACCTTGTTTATTGATTCTTTTAAGTTTCTATATTCATTACTAAATACTTTTCGTAAGTTAATAATAAAACCATTAACTCCCCCTAAATCTTGACCACAAAAAACACACCCACCATCTTCTTTGAGTAAATTCAATCCTTGATTCAAAAAATCTTTAGACGCTGTAGTATCTTTCCAGTTTTTTTCTATATGTGTATTAATTATTTCTTCTACAGAGAGGTCTAAAGTTTTTAAAAATTCTGCTTTAAAATTACTAAAAGTTGAACATAATGGTGTTTTCAAAATTAATTGTTTTAAACTATCAAGATTTTCATGTTGCTTTATCTTATCTTGCGATTCTTTAATTCTTTCATCAATTTCAGGCTCTACCTTAATCACCAAAAAGGAGCTAAAAGGTCCAAAAATACCCTTTGTAAATTTATTTTCTATGTCGGTTTTTTCTTTCTGTAATTTATCCTGTTCTTTCTTTAGTTCGTCTATATTTTGTTTTAGTTTATAAACTTCATGTCCAATCAAAATCCCGTATAATGAAGATTGCTGTTCCTTATTTATGTAATCGCCATAAAATACATTTTTTGCAATAAAATCGTTATCAAAGATTTCTATATTTTTATTTTCCCAATTGGAGTTAAAAACAAATTTATTATTATGTACATCTAAAATTTCAACTTCTTGATTGTCGGAAATGCCAAAAGTTTTTCTACCATGAATGTAATGCGGATTTCTGTCTTTAAGGGAACGAAAAATAGATGTGAGAGTACTTTTCCCATATGTATTATAACCAAAAATCACCGTTGTTTTATTAAAAGCCAAATCTTCATTATTGCATGCAAAGGATTTAAACCTCCCGACTGCTTTTATTTTAAGTATTTTTTTGATCATAGCTACAATTTCTGTTTATTTAGCACGATTTTTTTATTATTTCCCTTCCCCTAATTCCAACGCTTTAATCTGTGGCAAAGTAATCAATCCATTCAAATCACCATACATCCCAATTGTATTATTCATCACTCTTCTAATTTGTTTCTCTCTTTCAGACCAAATTTTTTCATACGCCATTCTTTCTTTTTTCAATCCGTCGTCCATGCTAGAAAAAGCCTCCACAATCGCTTCTACGCGTTGCTTGAATTCTACGCCAGTCAAATATGAATATAGAATTTCCATTTTTTCATTTTTACCTACCGACATTCCTTTCTCTCGAGCGACGGCTTCCAAATTATGCCTTAGTGCCATTGCCAATGCTGAAATAAGTTTAATATCACAAATCCAAACCCCATCACGAAATACAAACCCTTTCACATCTTCTGGTAATACAGCGGAAACAATAACTGCTAAATCAGCTTTGATTGCTCTCTGGTCATCTTTAAGTTTTTGAACCCAACCCTCACTCCATGATTTGGTCTTCTTTGATTCCCAAACAATTTGCCCGCATAAACGACCAGAACGATCAATAATTTTGTGAACAACATCCGCCCCTTTAACACCTTTTGGAACAGGTAAAATTTCATCATGTGGAAATTCAGTTCTCAAAATTTCTTCGAGTTCTAATTCTAATACCTCACCTTGTGTTTGCTGTGAGCCTTGCTCAAGTTTGCGAGCCAAATCATCTTTAGCTTTTGTAGCATCAGTTAGTTGCTTCTTTAATTGGGCAATAACATACTGCTGCTCTTCCGTAGCTTTTTTTGTTGCCTCTTCTACAACGACTTTTTTTATCTCTTCCATTTGTCTCAGTTTTTCCAATTCAAATGTCTGCTTATCTTCTACTAATTTTATTTTCTCTTTACGCAAATTGATCTCATTCTTTGTCGCTTGTTCCAATTTTTCATCTTTACTTTTTAACTGCTCTTCCAGCAACGCTGTTTTTGCGTTTTGCTCTCTTTCCGCTTCTGTTCTGGCCTCTTTAAAAAGAATTAACCGTTCTTTTTCAATTTGCCCAGTCACTTGTTTTGCAACTATTGAGTCGATATCTTTTTTATTCTCAGCAATTTCTATTGCCTGTTTTTTTAAGTCCTCTGTTTTTTGTACAAATTCTTCTTCTTTTATTCTTTGTATTATTTCAAAATCTTTTTTTATTTTTTCTTCAATTTGATGCGTAAAAGCATCGTCAATCGAAATTGACTCACCGCATTTTGGACACTTTATTTTTTGTTCATTGATTGTCATACTTTAAAAAAATTATCCAATTTTTAACCTCGAACGTAAGCGACCAACATTCCTCCAAGTAATACTCGAAACTTCCGGATCTCTCGCCAATCGTCCAGCTAAAATTCCAACATCAACATTTAGCTTTTTAGCAACCTGTTGAATTCTTGAAGGACTAAAGTTTTTTTCATTTATAAATGCTGCATATTTAGATTTTGGAATGAGTAATTCTTGTGCAAATTCGTCTGCTTCTTGTTCTTTTACATCTAAATCTTTGCAGTTTTCCAATTCGACAAACTGGTCTTTTTTTCCATGTTTAATAATATGTCCAAGTTCGTGAAAAAAAGTAAACCAAAAGCTATCAGCATAACTTCCGCGCAAACTCAATTGGATTAGTGGATTGTTTGAATTAATCCACCTTGTTGCCCCGTTCACGTATGTATTTTTAAAGTATGGCACAAATGTAACAATAATCCCAGATTCCGAACATATCTTTACCATCTTTTCTCGAAATACTTCCACTGGTTCTACAGTTAAATCGCGTAAATTTTGCAAAGATTGTTTTATAGATTCTTTGTCAAAAGTTTTTATATTTTCCACTTGTTTTTGAGCATTTAGTTCTCCACATCGCAACCATGCCGCCAAACTTTCACTAGATAAATCTTTGTGTTTGACCTTCTTAAATGCAACAAAATGAATTTTTGATACCAACGATAAAGAGCTTACGCCAAAAAAATTTAAAAGATTTGTTACTTTTTCTAATTTGTCGGATGTTTTGGAAACATAATTTAAATTTACTAACTCTCTGTAACAAAAAAATCTTTCTAAATATGGCAGTTCACATTGAATAGTTTTGTTTCTTTCGATTCTAGCCAGAGTTTCATCGTAATCACGTTGTAGATTATTCCAAAATTGTGCAGACATTCCAAAAACCGCTGAAAATTTATTTGCGGTCTCTGGAGTTATTGGGTTTTTGCTCTGAATTATTTCATTTACAGTTTTAAGCGCAAGTCCAACACGCTCGGCCAATTCTGCTTGCGACATGTTCATCGACTCCAAAATCTCTTGTAGAGTTTCTCCTGGATGAATTGCTATATTAGGTTGAAATATTTTTTCTGGCATAAATTTAATGGTAGTTTGTGATTTCGGTTATTTTTATTTTTGTAGTTGTTTTCAAATCTTTTGAATCTCCGTCCAATGGGATTAGTATTAATCTTTTTGGGTGTTTAATATCAATTGCAAATTCACCCTGCCTGTTTTCAGACAAGGAGTGAAGTCGTACTTGTGGTAGCTTTGAAATATCATAAAGATTTTCGGCAGCTTGTAACTGATTAATTCTCTTGATAATAAGTCGAGCTTGTTCATTGCCATATTTTCTTTGTAAATCTTTTTCACTTTGGCAGTGTTTTTGTAATTTTTTATCTTGAAATTCCAACTCCATAAATTAAAGCCAATCAGATATAAAATAAGTATATCACTATGTGTAATTATTGTCAAATAGTATTAACCTATGAGGTTAATACTATTTATAGCATCATTTTTCTGGTGTTAGTAAGATGATTTCAAAATTAAAGTAATTTGCTTAAGCCAGTCAATATCTTGTCACTTTCTTCGTCTAGTTTGCCTATTTCTTTTAAGATATCCTTCGGCTCACGCAAAACCACTTCCCCGCCTTTATTTGGATTCTTCACCGACAAATCAAAAGTTGTCTGGTCGATGTTTTTGACATCCACACTCCACGAGTTATTACTATCTGCATTGGTCTTTTGCAGTTCCACAAATTCCGCTAAATCAGCTTCGTTTAATGGGTTGCCTTTGCCGAGATTTCGTTCAAGATTGAGTTGATAAAACCAAACTTTTTTTGTAGATGTACCCTTCTCAAAAAATAATACTACCGTCTTTACTCCAGCACCTTGAAAAGCGCCACCTGGCAAATCTAACACAGTGTGCAAATTGCAATTTTCTAAAAGTAGTTTACGCAATGAAACCGAGGCGTTGTCGGTGTTGGAAAGAAAAGTATTTTTGATAACAATACCCGCTCGTCCTCTAGCTTTTAAAATTTTTATAAAATGCTGGAGAAAAAGAAAAGCAGTCTCACCAGTTTTGATTGGAAAGTTTTGTTGAATTTCACGACCGATACCAGCGCCAAACGGCGGATTTGCCAAAATTACGGAGTAACGATCTTTTTCTTGGATGTCATTGATATTTTCTGCGAGTGTATTGGTATGTTTTATATTTGGTGCTTCAATGCCATGCAGGATCATATTCATGATACCGATGATATAGGCGAGAGATTTTATTTCTTTGCCGTAAAAAGTTTTATTTTGTAATGTTACCATCTGACTTGGTAATAGTTTGGACTGATTTTGTGTTAGATAGTTATACGCTTCAACCAAAAATCCAGCACTACCACAGGCACCGTCGTAAATAGTATCCCCGATCTTTGGGTCGACTACTTTCACAATTGTTTTGATGAGTGGTCGTGGGGTGTAGTATTCGCCGCCGTTACGACCAGCGTTGCCCATGTTTTTTATTTTGGCTTCGTAGAGATGTGAAAGTTCGTGTTTTTCTTCATACAAACGGAAGTGCATCAAATCCACGATATTCAATATTTCTCGCAATTTATATCCACTGGAGATTTTATTTTTTAATTCAGAAAAAATTTCACCGATTTTGTATTCAATGGTATTTGGTTCTTCAGCTTTAAATTTTTTAAGATATGGAAAAAGTTTATTGTTTACAAAACCACAGAGATCGTCGCCGTCCAGTGCTTTGTTGTGATTTAGTTTACCATCGCTATTTTTTGGGCACGCCCATGCGTCCCAACGATATTCGGGAGATAAAATATATGCGTATTTCTTTCCAGCCAGTGCCGATTCAGTTCTTTTGGTTTCTTCTAAATCA
>CAYZHG010000030.1:0-2744 GCA_964477455.1 uncultured Gammaproteobacteria bacterium | reverse complement strand
TGACTTAGAATCAACAACTTACTCAATCCGTGATTGCCAAATATTAAAATAGTAATCACCGCAGGAACTATCGCAATTAATCTAGTAATCATGCGACGCATCCATGGTGCTAATTTAAAATTCAAAAAGCCTTCCATAATAATCTGTCCGGCCAAAGTTCCAGTAATTGTTGAATTTTGACCAGAAGCGAGCAAAGCAATTGCAAACAAAGTAGAAGCGGTGGAAGCACCAAGTAAAGGTGATAGCAATTGATAGGCTTGAGAAATTTCCGCCACTTCACTTAATCCCCGTGTATAAAAAGTAGCGGCTGAGACTATTAAAATGGCCGCATTGATATAAAAAGCAAAAGTTAGAGCAATCGTCGAATCAATCGCAGAAAATTTTAACGCTTCTTTTTTGCCTTTTTCATTTTCTTCATAAGCACGAGTTTGGACAATGGCAGAATGCAAATATAAATTATGAGGCATTACCGTCGCCCCCAAAATACCTACCGCAATATACAACATTTCTCTATCCGTAAATAGATTGGCGGCCGGAATAAAACCTCCCAGCAAATCAATAATCACGGGCTGAGCAAAAGCAAGCTCCAAACTAAAGGCCACCATTACTGTACCAACCAACGTAATTACTAGAGCCTCTAAATATCTAAACCCGCGATTTTGCAACAATAATAAAACAAAAACATCGGCCGCTGTTATTATCACACCAACCGCTAGTGGAATTTTAAATAATAAATTTAAAGCAATTGCCGAACCTATTACCTCGGCCAAATCGCAGGCGATGATCATGATCTCCGCCATGATCCACAAAAATATAGAAGTTCGCTTACTGAAATTATCGCGACAAATTTGTGCCAAATCACGCCCAGTAACAATACCGACCTTCGCCGATAAATATTGCAAAATCATGGCAAACAAACTGGATACTAAAATTACAAACAACAAAGCGTAACCATATTTAGCACCACCCGCCAAATCGGTCGCCCAATTGCCCGGATCCATATAACCAACCGCCACTAAATAACCAGGACCAGAAAAGGCCAACATTTTTCGCCAAAAAGAAATAGACTTAGGAATAGGAACGGACTTGTGAGATTCAGATAAACTTTTATCACTAGCAATATCGCCCTTTTCCCATTGGTGTGATTTAAACCAATTTAAATGGGTCATAAAAATAGATTAATAATGCTTAGAGTACGAATAAATGAGAAGATAATGTACTCTAAAAAAGAAGTCAAAATAGCTTTATTAATATATCACCAAAATGAACCATTGTCTAGCTAATTTATGTACGACCTTTCCCTGAACAACAAAAAGTGTTATAGTTTTATAAAATATAAATATGCCCAAATTCATTGCTGTTGCCGCCATTACCATCGATGGAAAAATAGCCAAAAACTCCCATCATTTTTCAAATTGGACCTGCAAAGAAGATAAAGATTTTTTGCATGATATTTTGGATACATGTGATGTTGTATTAGTCGGAAATTCTACATACAAAATGGCTATTAAACCACTTTCCAAAAGAAACTGCATTGTTTTGACTAGAGATTTAAAAAATAAACAAAATCTCCCACTCCTCACCTACTGCGATCCAACCAAACAATCTCTTCAAAAGATAGTGATAAAAAATAAATATAAAAAAATCTGTGTCCTCGGTGGCACTCAGATATATTCTTATTGTCTTGAGCGTGGTTTAATCGACGAACTATATCTAACTATTGAGCCACTTACTTTTGGTTTAGGACTACCATTGTTTGAAACCAAAAAATCTAGTCGGTGGCGACTCAAATCAAGCAAACAATTAAATAAACACGGAAGCATTTTATTACATTATATTAAAATATAAAATAAATTATATTTTATAACTCAACCTTAGAAATTATGATCAACAAACAATATGACGTAGTAATTGCCGGCGGTGGTATTACCGGAACGGCTTTATTATACCTCCTAACAAAATATACCGATATAAAAAATATCGCCCTCTTGGAAAAAAATCCAGGGTTAGGTCAATCCAACACCAGTAGTTTGCGCAATAGTCAGACCCTTCATTTTGGCGATATTGAAACAAATTATTCTTTCGAAAAGGCTAAAATTGTAAATGAGGGTGCGTCGATGGTCGCCAAATATCTCCATCGCTTAAACAAAAATGACGGATTATTTTTGCCTACCCAAAGTATTGTGTTAGGAATCGGACAAAAGGAAGTAAACTTTTTGAATGATCGATTTGAACAATTTAAAGAGATTTTTCCAAATTTAAAAAAATTAAACCGAGATGAAATTGCACAAGTCGAACCAAAAGTAATGGAAGGGCGCGATCCAAACATTCCGGTATGTGCACTTTTCTCCAAGGATCGGTTTACTGTAAACTATGGAAAATTGGCGGAACAATTTTTATCTGATTCTCAGAAAATTGTAAACGCCAATATTGATATTTTCTTCAATACCGATATTAATACGATCGAAAAACAGGACGGAAAATACCAAGTCAAAACAAATAACGGAAATATTTCAGCTACCGTTGTGGTTGCCGCTCTAGGTACACATAGTTTGTTGTTCGCCAAAGCACTTGGCTACGGCCTGGAATATTCTTTGTTACCAGTTATTGGTGACTATATGACTTCCACCCATCGTCTACTACACGGAAAAGTCTATACCGTCCAAAACCCAAAACTACCTTTTGCCGCCATTCACGGCGACCCTGATATTTCCAACAACGAAGAAACTCGTTTTGGACCAACT
>CAYZHG010000029.1:0-2537 GCA_964477455.1 uncultured Gammaproteobacteria bacterium | reverse complement strand
TTGAGATAATCACAGGTCATTTTAAGTTCAAGTATACCTTTTTCGCCTTGTGCTTCATAAAAAGCAGTATTTGGTTTATATGCACAAACTAAATCATGCGTCGCTTCAATTATGGCTTTGTTAAAGCTAAATTGTGGGTATTGTTCATTTTGTAAATGAGCAGGAATTTTGGAAAATTCACTATCCAAACCTACACAAACTAATGAATTGTTCTTTTGAATAATATTTTTTATTTTATCGATAATATGCATAATGTTTTTTATCGTTGCGCGTCAGGATTATCTTTTCGCTTTTTTTGCCCGCGAGGGCAAAAGGATGAGCCTCGGCTCATAACCCGCTCAAAGACAATCCTGACACTCAACTCTTTATTTATTAATTTGATTATCGCTAATAAATTTCATAGTCATGTCGTAAATATTTTTGTTTATTTTATTTTTTTCTAATAATGTTTGTAATAATTCTGTAATGGTAAATACGGCATGCAAAATTAGATTTTTATTTTTTAAATTTTCCTCTGCCCCTTGTTCGCGATTCAACAATACTACCACGTCGGTTACTTTTAAACCCTCATGTTCGAGTGGTTCGGTGGTTTCAAAAACACTCAAACCACTAGTAACCAAATCTTCGACAATTAAAACTTTTTGACCAGCGGTAAACGCACCTTCGATTGCTTTTTTAGTGCCATAGTCTTTTATTTCTTTGCGACGCATAACCATTGGGAGGTTGTGGGTGATTGACATGGCGGTCGCGATTGGGAGAGCGGTATATGGCACGCCGCAAATGAGATCAAATTCTAAATTGTTTATTTTTTCCCACATTGCTTCCGATACGGATTTTAAAATTTCTGGATAAGATACAATTACGCGCAAATCTACATAAATAGGGGACATGATGCCGCTTTTTAATTTGAATTCACCAAATTTAACTGCTCCAATATCAAATAATTTTTCGATTAATTCTGTATTAAGCATATAGTATATTTAGATTCCCGCTTTTGCGAGAATGACAGTTTAATTTTAATAAAATATTTTAGCACCACTTTTATCTCGATGGTATTTCCCAAATTCTGTAATTTGATTGGCGATTATTTTATTTACCACCGGACCGTTTTTGCACATTGATATTCCAATGGGATCAACACAGCATTGACCACAAACTCCAAAACCACATTTCATATAACGCTCGATGCTAATTTCTGAATCAACGTCATATTGGTTACTTAAATCTAAAACTTTCTTCTCCATCAATTCTGGTCCGCAGGTACAAACTAAAACCTTATTTTTATTTTCTGCGGCAGCTAGTTTTTCCTCAAGTTGTTGTGTTACAAAACCTTTCTCGCCAGCACTGCCATCATCGGTCGCGACATGAAGTGTAATATTTGATAACAATTTAATTTTATCTAAAAACAACAAGTGCTTGTCGGAACGTGCCCCTAAGAAGAAATCGATATGGGAATTTAAGCTCTGTAATTTTTTAGATAAAAAATATAATGGTGCGGCACCATAACCACCAGCAACCATAAAATAATTTGTGTCTGGTTTTAGACTAAAGTTAGTGCCAAATGGTCCGGTAATGCCGACTTTGTCGCCAATACCCATATTAAATAGTTTTTCTGTGAGAGGGCCGCGTTTAAAAATAGTTAATGCAAATTGATTGTCATCACAATCAGAAATAGAAAATGGTTTTTGATCAATTCCTGGTAACCACAACATTACAAACTGTCCTGGCTTGGCTTTTATATCTCCTTGGATGTAAAAAGTTTTTACATTTTCATTTTCATTGTCTATTTTTATGATCGGGAGAAAAATTGGAGTGGCATTTTGCATATTTTACTATTATTGAGCACAACCTCTTATTTCATCTAAATTTTTGATATTTTCTGCTTTCATTATTTCTTCCATCTCTTGAGTAATTTTCATAAATACATCTTCGCCGCGGAAATATATGGCCGAACCTACACCCAAGAGCGTTGCCCCAGCCATAATCATTTCTAGTGCATCTTTACCAGTCGTAATTCCACCAGTACCAATGATGGGAATTTTTACTTTTTTATAAATGTCATAAACACATTTCAAAGCAATTGGAAATAAAGCTGGGCCAGAAACACCTCCTTGTTTGTTTGATAAAATTGGAATGCGACTGTGAACATCAATCGCCATACCACTAACGGTATTCACCGCGGTAATAGCGTCAGCACCAGCGGCTTCGGCGGCTTGAGCAATCTGGTCAATATTCCAAGCGTTGGGTGAAAGTTTAACTGAAATTGGTACGTTTGAAACTGCTTTTACTTTTTTGGTAATTATTTCAACTGCTGATGTAGTATAGGCGAATGGTTCGCCGAATTCCTTGCTAACGTTTGGACATGAAATATCAATTTCCAAATAATCAAGTGGTGCCTGACAAAGTATTTCGGCAACCTCTGCAAATTCGTCGGGTGTGCCTGCAAAAATACTACCAATCAATGGAGCGGAAGATAATCTTTTGAATTCTATTAACTCTTTCACCGCTTCGTCTACTCCCGGATTGGAAAGTCCAAC
>CAYZHG010000028.1:0-3975 GCA_964477455.1 uncultured Gammaproteobacteria bacterium | reverse complement strand
TCTGCTCCACCCTCCAACATTCTCGCCAGCCAATAAATCGCGGCATTTGGGTCACTCCCACGCATAGATTTATGAAGTGCCGAAATTAAATTATAAAACTCTTCCCCTTTTTTATCAAAAACTAAATGTGACTTTTGTAGTGCTTCTTTGATATCTGCGGTTGAAATTTTTATTTCTTTGTTACCACCTTTGCCATTCTTAGCATTCACTGCCAATTCCAAACTATTCAAAGCTGACCGCGCATCGCCCGAAGACAGATTGGCTAACAATTCAATTTCAGTTTTATCAATTTTAATCTTGATATTTCCTAGACCACGCTCCTTATCCAACAACGCCTGTTCAACAATTTTTACGATATCACTTGGTTCCAAATATTTTAAAATAAAAACACGCGAACGAGAAAGAAGCGCGCCAATAATTTCAAAAGAAGGATTTTCAGTAGTTGCACCAATTAAGGTTATTAAACCTTTTTCTACATACGGCAACAGGGCGTCTTGTTGAGCTTTATTCCAGCGGTGTATTTCATCAATAAATAATACCGTGCGTTTATTTTCCAATCGCAAATGATATTGAGCGTCATCTACCGCTTTTCTAAGCTCGTCTTTTCCATCCATCACGGCCGAGATTATAACAAAATGGGATTTCGTTTGTTTGGCAATTATTTGTGCGAGGGTAGTTTTACCAACACCTGGTGGTCCCCAAAAAATTAAAGAAGACAATTGATCGCTATCAATCAACTTTCTAAGCAATGTCTTCTTTCCGACAATTTCATCTTGTCCAAAGAATTCATCAAAATTTCGTGGACGCATTTTGTCCGATAATGGTATAAAACTCATATCCAATCTCCAAATATTTTTCCAAACCAATCTTTGATTTTCCCTACAATACCAACATGCAGATAATTGTGGCCATTCATAACCAAAGCGCTCGCTTTTAAGTCCGCAAACATCTGATCCATTTCTTTCACCATTGCACTATCATGAAAAACAATTCCGGATTCTTCATTGTTAAAAAAACTTCTTTGTGTAAAATTAGTACTCCCAACAAAACCAATTTCACCGTCACAAGTCATTGCTTTGCCATGATTCATTTTGGTAGAAAAATATACATTTATTCCATGCGCATGAGCCATTTTGGAATAAAATCCAGCTACCCAATCTAAAAAAATATGATCGGGACGCAGCGGTAAAAATAGATTAATAATAACCCCTCTTTTCTTTGCCAAAGATACCAGATAAAAAAACTTTTTATCAGGAACAAAATACGGTGTTAATAAATTAAAATTATATTTTGCTTTAGATAAAGTATAATAAAAAACTTTTTTAGAACGAGAAAATCCAGTACCCAATGGTGATTGAAGAATATATTTAATATGTTCTTTAATCTCAATTATTTTTTTTCTAAATCGCAAATTTAAAAGGTGACGAACTTTTTTTCGTTCTCCACCACCACGCACATAAGAACGCGCAAATCCTCGTAGCAGTGGTGAAACTTCCATACCAGTAATTCGAACATGTAAATCGTCCCAATCACAAGAAACAGCGGCGATATTTACTCCACCAATAAAAATAATTTCTTTATCCACCACCAAAACTTTTCGGTGATTTCTCTGCCAAATAGATTTTATCCAACTACGGAACGATTTTCGAATAGACAAGGAATTATAAAAAATAATATCCACGCCGGCGGCACGCAATCGATTTAATCCAGGTTGAGACATTTCGAAACTTCCAACGGCATCTATAATTATTTTTATTTCCAAACCAGCCTTGGCTTTCATACACAGTGCATCGACAAATGGCTTGCCAGTTTTATCGTCAATCAATGAATAAATCTCCCAATAAATAGATTGGCGCGCACCTAAAATAGCCTCTTGCATTCCCTGCATCGCATCCAATGTATTACGATAAAATTTATAACTAAAATCTATGGGCATAGCTATACTTTATACTCAAGTTGCAAAAAAATCAACTAAAGAAAAACCCTTGCGCATGGCAAAGGTTTTTTCATTTATATAACATTGACTTGAACATTTTCATCCAGCTTGATTCGCTTCAGTCTTTGTCGATTGTGGTAAATAATACCAAACGCCCCAAACATCAAAACTGCGCTAGCCAAAAAGGGAAAATTGTTTTTATATGTATAAAGTGGACCGGTCGCCAAGGGACCAACAACCATACCTAACGAAAGTACTGAGGCAATAATTCCCATAATTTCGCCTTTAGCACGCGGTTCCGCCATCCCCATCACCTGACTGACAAACACCGATCGTAATACTGATTGGGCAAAAATGCCAATAAATGTTCCCAAGAAAAATAAAGTCGCAAAATTTAAACCCATCAATAAATAACTAATGGAAAAAGCTAACAACATAAATAAAACCAAGTCTGGCTCTTTGAAATGTTTTAGCCAAAACAGTTTTAAACCAACCATTTGATTTACAGACAAAATAATCCCCTGTACCGTAATAATAATGCCAATAATCAAAGCACTGAAACCAAAGCGATCACTGAAGTAAAGGGCCATTATAGATTGTGTCCCAGACATGGCGATACCAAACAAAAACCAGGTAGCAAAATATGGAAACAATGTTTTGTTTTTTATCGCTCGAACAATGGGCACAAACGGATTAAAATTCATTTTTGTTGTGTTGCGATTTTTGTTTGTTTCTGGTAAAAAAATTATCGCCAAAACCACGTTGATTGTTGCCATGATACCAGCCATCCAAAATGGAAGAGACGGCGAAATCGCCCCTAGAACTCCGCCAAGCATCGGCCCTAAAATAAAACCGACACCAAACATCGCGCCAACAATACCTAGATTATGAGTACGATCTTTATCATCTTTAGAAATATCCACTAGATAACTTTGTGCAGTTGAAAAATTGCCAGCGGCCAACCCATCGATAATACGACCGACAAATAAAAAAACTAAACTCTTGGCACTGGCAAATACAAACCATCCAATCGCCGTACTGGCAATACTAATAATTAAAACTGGGCGCCGACCAATTCTATCGGACAAAGCGCCAAGCAACGGCGTACTCAGAAATGAACATATCGAAAAAGCCGCAAACAAATAAGTGACTTCTAATGCCGCCCCGCCAACTCTAGCCACATAAAAAGGCATAGACGGCAATACCAAACCAATACCGATAACATCTATCAATACGGTTAAAGCAATGATTATTTTTTGTTTATTCATTTATTTTGAACTAAGCCTTTTTAAATTTAACCATAAATAATGGCTCAAAGTTGTTGTTGTATTCGTCTGTAACTACAACGGTCTCCCCTTTTACCAACATGCTAAAAGCGGCGTCCGACAACATAGTATTATCTGATTCTAAATCAATTTTATAATCATCCAATTTCTGAAATTCGCTGGAAAAATCCTGCTGGATAGAGGTTTCGATCTGTTTTTTGCGAGCGCGCAAAGCTGTCATTTTATCAATAATACTTTTATATTCTTCAGATGAATTCAACGCGTCTCGATAGGCAGTCTTAATATCCTTTTGTTTTTTCTTGGTTTCTTGAATTCTTGTAAAAATTTCTTGGACATCTGCCATACAAATAAAATTAAAAATAACTTCATCATTTTAACATAAAAAAACACATCAGACAAGATGTGTTTTTATAATGATTTTTAAGCAAAACCGGGAAAGAAATCTTTTTTAATATTCCATTTACTCACACCCAAATCTTTCAAGACTTTCTCAAAAGAAACCACCATTCCATGTGGTCCGGACAGATAAAAAATTCTATCTCTGTAGTCTGGAATTTCCTTTTTAATTATATCGGCCGTTATAAAGCCACAACATCCCTTCCAATCAACAGGAATATTTTCAATATCAGTCAAAGCGTATACGGTTTTTATTTTTAGTTTTTGTTCGGCTTCATCGAATATATCATGATAAGCTACATCAGCCAATGTTTTATTGGAATACAGCAAAGTAATTGAACGACTTTCATTTTTATC
>CAYZHG010000027.1:0-7512 GCA_964477455.1 uncultured Gammaproteobacteria bacterium | reverse complement strand
TTTCATTCACAATATGTACAGATCCGTCTCCAGCAAAATAATCATTATAGGCATACATTATGCCCAAGAGATTGTCTTTAAAGTACATAATGGTAAGATCGTGATTATTATCACTATTAAGTGGTGAACTTGGCTCAATCTTAGGTTTAACCAAACTTTCTATATTTGGTAACTTATCATTTGTTTGAAATTTAAGATCTTTTTTTGATTTACTACCAAAAAAATTTCCTAAAACAAAGAAGCCGCTTGAAAAAATAAATATGACAATTAGATTAATTAAAAAAAATTTTCTATTCATAAAAAAAGGGTTATTTAAATTATTTACATTAACTTAACAAAAGCAAAAAGTGAGCGTTTAAACTCACTTTGTTACAAACTTCCCGCCTTCGCTAAAAGCTTCGGCGAGGTGAAAGCGGAAGGGGCGGGATTCGAACTCGCGGTGCCTTTCGACACGACAGTTTTCAAGACTGTTGCCGTAAACCACTTGGCTACCCTTCCAATGTCTGCTGGACATAAAATATCACAGTTTCCAATCTAAATCAACCCCTCTTTATAGCCCTACTTGCTAAACTTACCACCTTCTTTGCACCAGCCATCACCACAGCACCGCGCGCTTTAGCAACAAAACCCAATAATAGTGCCGACAATCCACCTGCTGTAGTAGTTAAATAGTTATTTCGATTGTTATCTTGCTTATTTGGGTCTGAAGCGAACTGCCCTGCCAAAGCCTCATCAATATGCCCCGTAATGGTTATATCCGAAATGGAACGAGGTAATACTTGCCAACCGTCTTTTCCCTGAATCAAAATGCCTGTTACCTCTACCTTATCGCCCTCCTTTAATTCTTTTTTATTTATTGTCGCGCCCTTTTTAAAAAAAACTATCATTTCGGCCGAACCATCATCAACATACATTAAATTGCTTTTAATCTCAGTTATATCACCAGATATCTTTACAAGTGAACCAATTAAATCTGAATCAACATCCTCCAAGATTAAACTGATTGGATTAACAATCTCACTTCTCTTTAAAATTCGAATTGAATTCTTATTTTTAATTTTAATTCTATTGATTCCATCGATCATCGAAGTTTCACCACCCACTTCTAAATAATCACCAATTTTTATATCTGGAAAATCTTTTTTAAATTGATAAATTTGAAAACCGGATTGTCCGTCACTAATATAAAAAAATTGTTGCCCAATTGTCTTTGGTTCGACAGTGACAACTCCACGAACTGACAACCAATTTGATAATATTTTATTAGATACAATTTTTACTTCTTTAATCTTTTTTTCTTCAATCAGTATTATTTTATTTATTTCAATATCGTTTGGTGAAGTCAATCTAATTTCATCACCATCTTTATCAAAACTCAAATGATGAATGGTTTTATAAAATTTTAATGTTCCCGATGGAGCAATAATAGTATTTTCTGGCAACTCATATTCTTTACCAATTTTATTTTTAATTTTCCAGCCAGATATGTTTTGTGGTTTTTCTAAATAATTTTTAAGTTGTATATATTCTTCCATGTCTTCGGTACTAGTAACTTGAAATGAATCAATTTTAATTTGAGCATTGGCAATCGAATAGGCAGTTCCAACACGAACCAAAAATTCTTTTCTTCCAAATGTACTTGCACTACTTGATGCAGTTACTGAAACTATAAATATACCTGAGGTAACAAAATTATGTTCTACGATTTTCCCCGTACTGCTTACACCATCCCCAAAATTCCATTTAAAAGCAACTTCACCACCACGTGGGTCAGCCGTGCCTTTTGCACTAAATATTCCAATTTCACCAATATCTAATCCATAAGGCGAATTCAATTTCCAGCTGATATTAACCGAATCCTTCATAACCGTAATTGACTTGGTGCTAGAATTAATTTTTATAATTTTACTTGTCGTATTAGAATTTGGAGAATCATTTGTATGGCTGGAAATATTATTATTACTGGCCGTTCCTCCACCCGAGATGTTTTCCGGTATTTGTATTAGTTCGTTTGCCGCATCTAAGGTTAATTTGCTTGTTATATCCCAATCACTATCTAAATCTGAATCTAATCCATCCACCAACCTAATTATAGACTGACCTTTTTCTGGATAAGCAAAACTGGACGTCCCGTAATTAATCCTATCAATATTTTCATTAATAGAATTAAACAATATAACAGAATCGCCAGTGTTATTAAAATATCTATCAGTAAACATATCTGCAACCAACCAATCATGACCATTCAGCATTCCATCCAACATTTTACAACTACTAAAAGACGAATCACAAATTGACCCACCAAACAAATTGACGGTACTAGTACCAGAATTATATAACTCCACCAACTCATTGCCACTTACAGGATCAGAAACAATTTCATTTAATTTTACAAACGACCATAAAAAAATATTATCAGAAGAAGTTGCCGAAATAAAAATATTTGCACTAATATCTGTTGAAGTTGTGGTAGTTGTAGCAACCAAACTTTCAGGATGATAAAAATTACTATTTTTAAATCCTAAAGAATTTCCACTATTATTTTCTTGCCAATTTTCTGAGCTGTATGTATTTTCAAATGGATTTTTTCTTTCTAAAGAAAATTGAGTGGTACTCGCATAACTAAATTGCTCGACAAAATTTCCGGTTTCATCTTTTAAACCAATACTTTCTCCATTTTCACTTAAATTATTCCAAGACGAGTCAAATACAGAACCAATAAAATTTGGATTATCAATTTTAAACATATCCGCATCCTGACAAATTACGGCATATTCATTGGCAGAGACAATACTATCACTAGAGGTCGTAATGTTGAGACTGTGATTTGTATCATTTTCCCAAAATTTCCAATCTTTAATGTCGACATCATCAGTGCCTTTATTCCAAATTTCTATCCATTCGTGAGTACTGGTCGGATAAGCACCAATCTCATTAATAATGATATCAAAATTTAGTGCCCACGAATTTTGTCCAACAAAAAAACTGCCAAATAAAAAGACAGTTAGAAAAAAATAATATTTCATACCCCCGTTGAATATTAATTAATGTTCTTATTATAACAAACTTTAATAAAAAAATAAAACCTCTTAAAAAGAGGTTTTATTAATATATCTATAAAATTATTGGATGAAATTTTTTCCAGGTTTATAATCAATTTCTTTGTATAACTCTGGATCAATTTCTCTAGTAAAACAGGTGCGTTGTGCTTTATGATACCAATTTTGATTAAAAGAATCATATGGTGTCACATATTGTTGTGAACCAACCTGTTTGAGATTATCATTAGCTGAATCAAATGTAGCACACAATTCAAATTTATTTTTTGTAAGCATACTATACTCAAAGTTTTGACCATTCTTTGGGTCAACTGGTACCACAAAACCAGAAATACTATCGTTGAGCATTTTCATTTCAAGAGGAACTGTTCCTTTTTGTGTATAATAATTTATAATCTGGCTTTGAATGGTTTGTAAATTCTGGATTCTCTGTTCATCAAAACGACGATTGCGTTGTTCAAACGGCGTTCCAATAATAAAGAATCCAGCTACAACACTAGATACCATCGCAATAAATAATATAATTGCTAAAATTTTTGGAATTTTTGAAACCAATTCTTTTCTTTTTAAATCCCACATATAATAACCAAAAACTGCACTAGCAATTATTAAAACAACTAAAATCTTTAAAAAAAATCTAGTTGTAATTTCACCGCTTAAAAAATTATAAACAAATGTAATCAAGTCGATAATAATAGTAACGGCCGAAACAAATAAAGTAAAATAAACTAACCATTTTCGCAATTTTAAATCTCGCTTTAAAGGCTCCAACACCAAATCTTTTGCCAATAGCCATGCGGTAAGTAAAAAAGCCGGAACGGCAATTAAAATAATAGAAGATGATATTCGAACAGTCTCACCAATTCCAACTAAATAATAATCTAAAGAATCTGGAAAAAGGGCATTAACATATTGAATAAAAAGCGTAATAAAACCAATGACACTAAGATAAAAAGTTAAAATATTAAATAGATGTAAAAAAACATCTTTGGGCGTACTTTTTAGGACAGTAGAATTTTCCATATTCAATGCTTAGAATTAATATAATATGTAGTATAACACATAAAATAGAATTTAAAAAAACAGACTTTAGATCTGTTTTTTTAAATAAGTTAATTATTTCGAGTTCAAAACAATAAACCTACCTAATACCTACCAATTTTCTAATTTCTATCATGTTTAATTTGGCTACTTTTTGTGCTTTCTTAGCCCCTTTTGCTAGAATATTATCCAATTTATGTGAATCTTCCAAAAGTTTACTACGCTTTTTCCTAAATTCGGTAAAGTGACAAGAAATTGCATCACTTAGCGCTTTTTTTAAATCACCATAACGAATATCACCCTGTTTTTCTGCGTGCACAAATTGATCATGTATTTTTTTATCACCAAACTCCTTCAATAACCCCAACAAATTTGACACGCCGGGTGCAACAGCACCACCAACCGTCGCAGTAACCGCTTTTTTAAGTTTATTTTCGATAATTTCAGGAGTTTCACATAAATCAATAACATGTCCTGCACCCAAACTCTTACTCATTTTCTTCTCAGGCTCAAGCAAACTCATCACTTTTGGTACATTAGTTAAAAGATGCTTTGTTTCTGGGAAAAATACACTGTATTTATTGTTAAACCAACGAGCAATGTCGCGTGTTAACTCAACATGTTGAATTTGATCTTGTCCTACCGGTACCAACGCGCCTTTGTAAAGTAATATATCTGCCGCCTGTAATATTGGATAGGTAAATAATCCAGCTGTCGCGGAAATCTGTTGAGCGGCCTTTTCTTTAAATTGAGTCATTTTATCAAGCTCATTCATCAGCGTGACACAATTAAATAACCAAGCCAATTCTGTATGCTCTTGAACATGAGATTGTACAAAAAAAGTAGTTTTATTTGGATCAATTCCAGCCGCTAAAAGTTCGGCGACCGTTACTTTTACCTGATCGCGCAATTGTTGGGCCGATAATTTACCGGTCAAAGAATGTAAATCAGCAATAAAAATATACAAATCATATTTTCCAGAATTTTGTAATTCTAGCCAGTTTTTCACCGCACCTAAATAATTACCGATATGCAAATTCCCAGTCGGCTGAATTCCAGATACTACTATTGGCTTAGACATAAAAATTTATTAATATTATATGGATATTCTAAACTAATTAATCTTCGCTGTAAATGGCAAATTAATAATGATATTGTCGTCCCGCCTCAATCATCATCGCACGATAAATTTGTTCAAACAAAAATACTCTGATCATTTGATGGGTGAAGGTAAAAGTCGAAAAAGATAATTTCAAATTAGCAATTTTCAAAATTGAATCGTCGAGTCCTAATGGCCCGCCAATAATAAAAACAAATTCACCACTACCACGATTGGCTAATTCAAATAAATGTTTTGAAAAAGCAACTGAAGAAAACTGTTTACCATGTTCATCCAAAATAATCACAAAGGCGTCTTTAGTTTTGTCCAAAACGCTTTTAATTTTCTCCGCTTCTTTTAGTTTAATTATTTCAGGTGAAGTTTTTTCATCAAATGATTCTTCTTTCAACTCAACAATCTCTATTTTGGCAAAAACTTGTAAACGTTTAAGGTATTCTGCCTCAGCTTCTCGCCAAAAACTTTCCTTTAATTTGCCCAAACAGATTAATTTTAAATGTAGCATATTATTTTTTAACCAAATTTTCAACAAAGCTTTTTACCGATTTTTCCCAAGTAAATTGTAAAGCTTTTTCACGACATTTTTCACGAGACAATTTCAGACAAGCCAATGCCGCTTCAGTAAGATTGTCACCAACAATACCATCAACCCCTGAGGTAATAATATCTCTAGGACCCATTACATTGTGAGCCGCAACCGGCAGACCACATGCCAGAGCTTCCAGCATAACCAAGCCAAATGTTTCAGTAACGGACGGGAAAACAAAAACATCACAAGCTGACAGCAAATTTACTAAATCTTCACCTTTTTTATATCCAACAAATACCACTTTGTCACCATATTCTTTTTCTAATTCTTGACGTTGTGGACCGTCACCAATAATTAATTTTGTACCAGGCAAATCACAATCTAAAAATTCTTTAATATTTTTTTCAACTGCCACTCGCCCACAAAAAACAAATATTGGTGTAGGATATGTAATCGCATCAGTATTTTTAGTTGTATCACTTTTAAAATATTCAGTGTCTACGCCTAATGGACACTCAACAATATTTTTAAAATCGTGTGTCTCTAATTCATTTTTTAAACTTTGGGTACTTACCATCAAAGACTGAGATGCACTATGAAACCAACGCAAATAGGCATAGGTACTATTAAAAAGAAAGCCGGTACGAACTTTTAGATACATTGGAATATTGGTGTGATAGGCAGTAGAAAAATTCCATTTATTATGTACGCAAACCATTCGCGCAGCCAATCCCAAAGTAGCCTCAGTAGCGATATGAATATAATCCGGTTGTTCTTCCTCAATAATTTTTTCAATTTTTTTCTGTGCAAAAATTGATAATTTTACTTCTGGATAAAAAAATACCGGAATGCTGTGAAACATGCCAGGGTGAATTAAAACAACCTCAAAATTATTTTTTTTAAGTATCTCAATAGTTTTTTCCAATGAGCGCACCACACCACTAACCATGGGGTGCCACCCGTCAGTAAAAATAATTATTTTTTTCATAATTAGTAGGCGAGGAAATCTTCGAATCTATCTTCTAAGATTGCAACACGAGCATTGCGCATTAATTCCAACATAAAATGAATATTGTGAATGGTAGCCAAACGCAAAGCAGAAACTTCCTGAGCTAAGAATAAATGATGAAGATAGGCACGCGTATATTTTTGACAAGTCAAGCAAGTGCAATCACTATCAATCGGAGAAAAATCTTTTGCAAAAGCAGAATTTTTTATATTCATTCGTCTTTTTAAATCTAATTTGGATGACACAAATACCATACCGTGACGGGCCAAACGAGTTGGTGCCACACAATCAAACATATCCGCTCCACCAGCCACCACCTTTAACAAATCTGTAGGATCCAAACCGACACCCATGGTATAGCGTGGTTTATCTTTTGGAATCAGGGGCGTTACCCAGCGTAAAATATTTTCCGTTGCTTCCATATTATATCCAACGCTTTCACCACCAATAGCAATACCATCGAAACCAAGACTGGAAATATAACGAGCGGATTCTTTGCGAAATTCCTCGTGGTTGGCCCCTTGAATAATACCAAATAAATATTGCTTATAACCGTGATACGTCGTATTTTTATTGTGTTCCGTCAAACAACGATCAGCCCAGCGATGGGTGCGCTCCATAGCTGATTTAGTATATTCCGCATCGGCATTGTCTGGAGTACATTCATCAAATGCCATAATAATATCAGCTCCAATCTTGTGCTGGCACTCAATTGCTGATTCTGGCGTAAAACGATGAGTCGAACCGTCAATATGGG
>CAYZHG010000026.1:0-7795 GCA_964477455.1 uncultured Gammaproteobacteria bacterium | reverse complement strand
GGTTGAAAGGATGAAGCCGCGGCTTCATAACCCGCTCAAACAACTTGCCGTGTTTTTTTTGTACTTGATTTTTGGGTTAAAAGTGATAAACTACGGGTGTGTGAATTAAATTTATACTTTATGTCTGGACATTCAAAGTGGCACAATATTCAACAGCGTAAGGGGAAACAGGATGCAAAACGTAGTAGTATGTTTGCAAAATATTCCAAGGCTATAACATTGGCGGCTCAACGAGGTGGGGCGGATGTTGATACCAATTTTTCTTTGCGTATGGCCATTGAAAAAGCAAAAAGTGTGGCGATGCCAAAAGATAATATTGATCGAGCGATTAAAAAAGGAACGGGCGATGTAGGTGAAGGTGCGCTGATTGAAGAAGCAGTTTATGAAGCTTATGGACCGGGTGGGGTGGCAATTATAATAAAATGTTTAACTGACAATAAAAATCGTACTAGTGCGGACATGAGACACATGCTGTCAAAACATGGTGGAACTTTTGGAAGTAGTGGCAGTGTGATGTGGATGTTTGATTTGATGGGTTTGATTCAACTGGAAACTTCCAAACTGCCAGCTGACCGCGATACTTTTGAAATGGATTTGATTGAGGCGGGTGCAGAAGATATTTCCATAGAAGGCGACCAAGTTGAAATAAAAACAAAAGTTGAAAATTATTCCAAAGTTATAAATAAATTAAAAGAACTTGGGATTGAGCCGGATGATTCTGGATTACGATATATTGCAAAAGATGAAGTGGAGATTAGTGATGAAGTACGGGAGCAGTTATCGGTTTTGTTTGAACTGTTAGAAGAAAATGATGATGTTGAGGATTATTTTACTAATGCGGGCTAATTCCATGTCGCGCGACAAGTGATTATTTTTCGCTTTTTTCGACCGCGAGGTCGAAAGGATGAGCCTTGGCTCATAACCCGCTCAAAATAACCACTTGTCTTTCTGTACCCATAAACTATGACAACAAAAAATGAGACAATAATTCTGGGTATCGATCCGGGGTTTGGAAGAATGGGGTATGGGGTGATTCAAAAATTGAAGACGGGGGAATGGCGGGCTTTGGATTTTGGGTGTGTTGATACTTCTCCGAAAAAAAACTTTGTGGCACGTTTGCAGGAGGTGTATGAGGGAGTGGATTTTCTTATTAAAAAATATAAACCGTCTGTCGTCGGAGTGGAAAAATTGTATTTTGCTAGAAATGTTACCACGGCGATTGAAGTGGCACAGGCGCGCGGTGTAATTTTGCTTTGTGCGGCACAATCTGGTTTGCAAATTGATGAGTTTACGCCACAACAAGTCAAACAAGCTATAACAGGATATGGCAAAGCCGAAAAAAGTCAGATGCAAAAAATGGTAGCCATTATTTTGGAAATAAAAGGAAAAATAAAATCTGATGATGCGGCCGACGCACTCGCCATCGCACTTTGTACTGGACAAAGTTTGTGGCTTAAGAAAGTAAAATAATATGGTAAAAGTTTTATACGAAGACAATCATCTAATCGCTGTTTTTAAACCAGCCGGTACTTTGGTTCAGGGTGATGAGACCGGGGACAAATGTTTGATGGATGAGGTGAAAGAATATTTAAAAGAAAAATATAATAAACCTGGACAGGTTTTTTTGGGATTATTACATCGTCTGGATCGACCGGTAAGTGGGGTAGTTTTATTTTCAAAAACTAGTAAGGGGGCATCGCGATTATCTGAACAAATTCGTTTACATAAAGTTCAAAAAACGTATCAAACTTTGGTGGAAGGAAAAGTTAAAAAAGAAAAAGGCACTTTGATAAATTGGTTGAGAAAAGATGAACAAAAAAATAAAGTATCGGTTTTTGATGAAGAAACAAAAGATACTTTGTATGCTGAATTAGATTACAAAGTTTTGAAATCAAATAATAAAAATTCATTGTTAGAAATTAATCTTAAAACTGGACGTCCCCATCAGATTAGGACGCAATTAGCTCATATAGGCCATCCGATCGTTGGAGACCTTAAATATGGGGCTACAGCACCGTTGCCAGATAAATCCATTGCTCTATGTGCCACATCTTTTATGTTTGAAGCCGCTACGGGTGGTGAAATAAAAACAGCGACTGTTGAGCCGCCGTTTGATCTATAGTTTTTCAAATAATGGTTTATAGATATCCTCTTGGATGTCTATTTTTAATTCTTTGCGATTTGTGGTGTTTGTAAATTCTACGGGTGCGTCAGATATTAGTGCTAGTGGTTTTTTTTCTTTTCCTTCGCCCATGGTTAATACGGCAGCAGTCGCAAGACTATCGGCGATATCGGTTTTGGAGAATTGAAATGGTTTACCAAATAGATCTGGTTTACCAATGTAGTTTTTTATTCCTTTAAAGCCTGCATATCCCAAGGCTACTCCGACTACGCCAGCACGTAGTGGAAGAAGACGACTGTCAGAAATTATTACGCCAAGTTTTTTTAGCTTATTTTTTTTCATCAGATAATTTCGTATTTTTTTTGCCGAGTCAAAACTGTCTTTAGGAAGTAAAATTAATTTTCCGTTGGCATTCGATTCGTCAACGCCAGCATTGGCGAGAACGTCGCCATCTTTTATGGTGAGCCAAACGTATTTTGTTTTCATTGCCCATTCGCTTTCGCTTTTTATTATTTCATCTTTTTCTTTTTGGTTTTTTACAACACAAAATCTACCTTCAGATAATGCAACAATTTTTGAAGTCACAATTACGACATCTTTGTTTTTCAATTTAGGTAAATATTTATTTAAAAAAGAAAATAAATCACCGTTTTCCTTAAATAAAATAGTTTTAATTGGTTGAACTATCATATTTTTTTTCACGTAACAAGCGAATGCCAACATAACTCAATGGGGTATATAGAAAACCCATCACAACCTTGTACAACCACCAAGGTAAAATAATCATAACTAAAGTTTTTAATGGATACACTCCATAAAAAGCGACAAACATAAAAATAACGGTATCTAAAAATTGTGACCAAATATTGGAAAAATTAGACCTAATCCAGAAAAATTTACTACCAAGATTTGTTTTTTGTTTGAAAAAGAAAAAGGCTAATACATCTTGATATTCACCAATAATATAGGCTAACAATGAAGCAATAGAGATGCGTGCAGATAAACCAAAAATTTGGTTATAACTAGACTTCATCCAAAGCGCACGTGGTCCCCATGGAGCAATACCAGAAATAGCACTATATAATAAAAAAAGTGCAATACTAAGAGCTCCAGCCATCACAAACAATCTAGCAGTTTTCTTTCCGTACACTTCACCGACAATGTCTGTAGTTATAAATACAAATGGAAAATAAAAAACTGCTACCGATAATTGTGTTCCGAAAATAAATGGCATTAATTTAGATCCAATGGTGTTGGAAGCAAAAAGCGAAGCTAAATATATCGTTAAAACGATTACTAACTTGGTCGAGAATTCTACCTTTTCTTGATTTTGGATCATAATATTTTTTTTGTAATTTCATTAATAAAATTAAAATTGTCATTTTCTGTAATTAAAATATCGAATTTTTTGCTATATTTTTCCTCGTCTTCTTTTTCGTTGGCAAATCCAATAGTCAATAAATTGTCATAATCAAAACCCTCGATCATACCCAAGTCATCAATTTGATCACCCAACAGCATTACGTTTTTTCTCTCCTTTAGTTGCTCAAAGAAAGGAAATTCGCGAATAGTTATTTCGTATTTATTCAAAGAATGTATAATCGGTGTTTTATATCCGATCATGTATCCTTCTGTATCATATTTATACCAATTGGCGACGATATGAACATTTTCTGTCATTAAGCCTGCCAGTTCCAATTGTTTTTGAATCATATATGCAGGTGCCCCAGACATAATTACAATTGGCACTCCAAACTTTTCTAGTAGCTTTAAAAATTCACTAACGCCTGGTCTTAGTTTAATATGATTTTTGGCAACAACGTGATCCATATCACGTTTGTTCAGACGACTCTTAATCAACAGCTCAATATGCTTTATCCACCATTCTTCCATTATCCTAAGTCTCTCAGGTCGACTTATCGACTGGTCGTGCTCAAGCGGGCCGTAATGATTATAAAGGGCAAAGGATTCATCAACATAATTTTGAGAAAGATAGCCGTCAGCCCGCAATTGACCGATTATAGACGAAATCTTTTTGCCATTAATAATGCCAGATTGAGTAAGTGTTTTATCAAAATCAGCTAAAATGTGTAGATTTTTGGCTTTTCCAAGAGAAAAGTTCTTAATTTTTTGTTCTAAGTTTTCTTTGTTGTATGTAACGCCCATAAAATTGACGATGAATAATATCTAATGTAAGCTTATTTAAAGACTAAGTCAATATTTATGATAAAACAGATAGTAGATTTACATATTCACTCCAAATACGCGCGCGCATGTTCACCTCTTTTGGAGTTACCAAATATCGCAAAAAAATGTGAGGAAAAAGGTGTAAATATCTGTGCAACTGGTGATTTTACTCATCCAGCCTGGTTAAAACATATCCAGTCGGAATTAAAGGAGATAGGAGATACGGGTTTATATCAATTAAAAAATTTCCAAAGCGTAACTAAATTTATATTATCAACAGAAATTTCCTGTGTCTATAAACACAAAAATAAGGTAAGAAGATTACACCTTCTATTAATCGCTCCAAATATAGAGGCGGTATTAAAATTTAATCAAGAATTAGCCAAAAGAGGCGTTAGTCTTCACTCCGACGGACGACCAATAATGGGATTGTCCTCTAAAGAAATATTGAAGATAATCATAGCTATAGATCAAAAATTTGTGATGATACCAGCTCATGCTTGGACACCATGGTTTGCGGTATTCGGTTCAAAATCTGGCTATGATAGCCTAGAGGAATGTTTTGAAGAATTAACACCTCATATTTTTGCAATTGAAACCGGTTTATCAAGCGATCCTACCATGAATAGGCGTTTAAAACAGCTAGATGGAATTGTTTTAGTATCAAATTCAGACGCACATAGCTTAGATAATTTGGGTCGCGAAGCCAACGTATTTGGTTTCAATAATGAAAACGATATAAATTTTAATAATTTAATAAATTGCATAAAAAGCAATGATAAAACTAGGTTTTTATATACAATTGAATTTTATCCTGAAGAAGGGATGTATCATAATGACGGACACCGACTGTGTAATACCAATATTCTGCCAAAAGAGAGCAAAAAATATAAAAATCTTTGTCCAAAATGTAAAAAAGAATTGACTGTTGGTGTTTTGCATCGTGTCGATGACCTTGCGGACAGATTGGAAAAAGATATTTCAAATAAAAAATTTATTCCACATAAATATATTGTTCCATTGCGTGAAATAATTTCAGAAGCTCTTGGTGTTGGTGTGAAAAGTAAAAAAGTAGAATCAGAATATAAAAATATGATTTCAAAAATAGGAAATGAATTTTATATTTTATTGGAGGCACCATTGAATGTAATAAAAAATAATATTTCTAATAAAAATATTTTATCGGGAATAAAAAATATGAGAGCTGGTAAAGTTAAAAGAATTTCTGGTTTTGACGGTCAATACGGCAAAATTAAAACAATTTACTGATATAAACAAAAAATCCGCTAATTAAGCGGATTTTTTTGAAGAATTATTTCTTCTTTTTCTTAGCAGGAGCTTTCTTTTTAGCAACTACTTTTTTCTTAGGAGCAGCTTTTTTTACTACTTTCTTTGTTTTTTTTGCTTTTGCCATAAATTTCACCTCCATGTTTTTACTCTCATAAATTTGAGAGAAATTAATTTTTTCTACTCGCGAGTGCGAGAAAAAATTTGTGAGAAGTATTTTTTACAAGACAAGCATTGTTGTAAAAAATATTTTCTTTCGACCTATGTGTATATTATAATGTCTTTTCATTAAAAATGAAATAGTGTAAAGCAAAGTTATGCACAGGTAAGGTAATTTTTATAAAAAATTTAAATAATATTGTAAAATTTTTTTCACACACCAGGGTCTTGTAATTTTTTTATTATTATGGTATCTTGATGGGGTTTTAAGAATGAACATTAGTATCAAATTTATATGAATTTATTCACAAAAATTTTATCAACTCCAAAAGTGTTAGTGAGCGTTGATAAAATATTAGAGACCAACGATGTTTCAGTTGTAGGAAAAGAAATTGAAAATAAAATAAAAAAATTATTTAATGGATCATTGGCAATTCGTGTCGTCACAGCTGGATCAACCAACGCTTGTGAACAAGAATTGATCGCTTTAGGAAATTCTTATTACGATGTTGACCGCTTTGGTGTCCATTTTGTAGCCTCACCACGTCATGCTGATATGTTGATTGTGACCGGACCGGTTAGTCGTAATATGGTGCAGGGGTTGGTTCATACTTATGAAGCTATGCCTGAACCAAAGATAGTTGTCGCGGTCGGCGACGATGCGATTGATGGTGGTATCTTCAAAGGATCTTATGCAGTATCGGATGGAGCTAATAATGTCATTCCAGTGAATTATCAGATTCCTGGCGATCCACCATCACCGATGGTAATTCTAAAATCGTTACTTTCTGTTCTTACAGATATGGATAATAAATCTCAAAATAAATAAAATATGCTTAATTATTTATTTACACCTTCTAGTTTAGTTGTTGCCGTTGGATTGTTTATGATTGGTGCCTTGGGCGCTTTGTTATTTAATAAGAATAATCAACTGGCAAATTGGTGGGGGAACCTCTCTGCTACCTTAGGTTCATCGTTGGCATTGATATTTTCAAGCAATGTCTTGATTACAAAAATTCCACAGACTGTAGAATTGTTTAGTAGTACACAATTTTTATCATTAACCCTTAGAGTTGATTTATTATCAGCTTTTTTTATTTTTGTGATTTCATTGTTGGGATTACTTTGCTCTGTCTATGGTTTGGGTTATGTAAAACATTACTATAATAAATATAATTTGGGCGTACTTGGTTTCTTCTATAATATGTTCATTGCCAGCATGATTTTGGTGGTGGCGGCCAATAACGTTTTATTTTTCTTGATAGCTTGGGAAATAATGTCGTTGGCTTCATATTTTTTAGTTATTTATGAACATCGTGAAGACGAAAACATTAAGGCTGGTTTCTTGTATTTTATCATGACTCACATTGGTACGGCCTTCATCATTCTATCATTCCTTCTATTATATAAGTTAACTGGTTCCTTAGAATTTGAAAAAATTAAAAGTGGAATGGTTGGAGCTTCTGGATTTATTCAAAGTGTTATATTTGTTTGTGCATTAATTGGTTTTGGAACAAAGGCAGGTATTATTCCATTTCATATCTGGTTGCCAAAAGCGCATCCAGTAGCACCATCACACGTTTCTGCCTTGATGTCTGGTGTAATGATCAAGACCGGTATATATATGCTGGTTAGATTCACTTTTGATTTCTTGCCTTCGACACCGTTGTGGTGGGGAGTTGTAGTACTTATTATTGGCGCAGTTTCATCATTGCTTGGTGTGTTGTATGCTTTGTCTGAACATGATTTTAAACGTTTGCTTGCTTATCATAGTATTGAAAATATTGGTATCATTTTGCTTGGATTAGGAAGTGCATTGGTATTTTTATCATTAGGCATGAAGTCTTTGGCTGTGATGGGATTATTGGCGGCTCTTTATCACACTATTAATCACGCGGTATTTAAGGCACTGTTGTTTTTGGGAGCGGGATCAGTTATATCTGCGACTCACACTCGTAATATTGAAGATTATGGCGGTTTAATTAAATACATGCCTCAAACTGCTTTTTTCTTTTTAATTGGATCAATGGCAATTTCTGC
>CAYZHG010000025.1:0-3416 GCA_964477455.1 uncultured Gammaproteobacteria bacterium | reverse complement strand
AATCCTCGCTATGGTTATGGCCGGATGGATGTGTGGTTGGATGCGCCAGTAGTCCAGGCAAAAAAATTCGGTGTGAAGCGCACGGCTGTCGACATTTATTACGAAGAAAAATCCACCAAAGTTGCCAAAGTTGATAGTATTTAAATATTGTAAAAAGCACCCACTGTTGGGTGCTTTTTTTGTTTAGATTACTCGGTTGTTTTTACAGATGTCGGCATAATATTGGGCCGAACTGCGGGGTCGTCGTTCAAAAGTTTGATAGTTTACTTCGTATAATCCAAAACGCGGATGAATTCCGTAGGCCCACTCAAAATTATCGATTAATGACCAATGGAAATATCCTTTAACTGACACCCCTTCGTCGATAGCTCGGTGGACATTCTTTAATATTTCGCCAATATACCACGAACGGTGTTGGTCGCCTTTGTCTGCCAACCCGTTTTCTGTGATATAGATTGGCTTATTATATTTTTTTAATTCTTTTAACAGGTGATAAATTCCCTCTGGGTGTAATCCCCAATCCAAATCAGAAGATTTTTCATATTTATGATTGTTGTGAAAACCAAAATTTATCTGATGATGAAAATAATAATTTAATCCGATATAATCTTGATAGTCTTTTGTTTTGTTTATGAATCTTTCATTCATCCACCAATTTATAATTTTTTTAAGAAGTTGATTATGTAATCTATTTTTGTAAGGTTCAAAATATATCAAATGGTTAGCAATTCCAACCTGATTGTTTTGGTCAATTGATTTCAAAGTGCAGTAGACACGGCGATGGGCTTTAATTAAATTAGATAAGACATTCCAATATGCCAGAGGATTTTTCTTTTGTGGTGGCCATTCGCCAGTAAGATAGCTCATACCAGCATAAACCGTCGGTTCGTTTAGTGTAGTCCAAAAGTTTACTTCTGAGTTTAGATGAGTCGCGACAATTTTGGCAAATCGATCAAAATATTTTACGATTTCTTTGGATTCCCAACCGCCCAAGTTTTTTAGCCAGATAGGCAGAGGCCAGTGCCAGAGTGTGACAAAGGGTTCGATGTGGTGTGCGCGTAATTTTTTGATAAAATCCAAATAGTAATTTAAAGCTTCTTGGTTAAACTTTCCATTTTCTGGTTCAATGCGTGACCAATCAATGGAAAAACGATATCCATTTAAATTCATTTCATTCATGCAAGCAATATCGGCATTGTTATTTTCAAATGAGTTGGCCGCCGCTCCAGAAATAAATTCAAAATGGTTTAATTTTTTATCAGACAGTTTTTTTAGACGAGCTGGAGATTTTTCCCACTCACTCCAATCGTTAGTTAACCCACCCTCAATTTGATGAGCAGAGGTGGCGCATCCCCAAAAAAATTGTTGAGGAAATTTTAAATCTGGTTGCATATTAAATTGGCTTTAAATTTTTAATTGTTGTGTTTTACGCGAAATTGCAAAGCCTCGGCCAAATGACTTACAGATATATTTTTTTCTTGCGACAAATCAGCAATAGTTCTGGCGATTTTTAAAATTCTATTATAGGCTCGAGCAGATAAATGCATTTTGTCGACTGCACCACTAAGCAAATTTATTGATTCAGAATTAAGTTGGCAGTATTTTTTTATTTCGCCATTTCCCATTTCAGCATTGGTAATTATTTTTGTATTTACAAAACGATCCAATTGAATTTTCCTAGCTTGTTCTACTCGCTTGCGAATTTCTGCAGATATTTCTCCATTTTCATCTGACGAAAGTTTTTCGAACTTTAGTCTGGGTACTTCGACATGTAAATCGATGCGGTCTAATATTGGTCCACTAATTTTCTTTTGGTATTTTAAAAGTATGGAGGCGGAGCAGTTGCAAAGTTGGTCAGGATCGCTGGCATAACCACACGGACATGGATTTTGGCTGGCGACCAAAATAAATCTAGCCGGAAAATGTACGGTTGCTTTTGCTCGGGCTACGGAAATTATCCCATCTTCTAGTGGTTGTCGTAAAGCTTCCAAAACATTGCGATTAAATTCCGGAAATTCATCCAGAAATAAAACTCCGCGATGAGCCAAGGATATTTCTCCGGGACGCGGATAGCCACCACCACCCACCAAAGCTATATTTGAAATAGTATGGTGAGGCGAGCGGAACGGTCTTTTCTGAATAAGGTCGCCGTGTAGTAATCCGGCTACCGAATATATTTTAGTTATTTCTAGCGTTTCCGATTCAGTCAGGCTTGGTAAAATTGTTGGTAAAGTTCGTGCTAATAAAGTTTTGCCAGACCCAGGCGGACCAGACAATAAAATATTATGACCACCGCTAGCCGCAATTTCCAATGCTCGTTTTGCAAAATGTTGTCCTTTGACTTGTGACATATCTAGATTAAAATTTTCTTCTTGGTTTTGCGAAAGTTTTTTTGTATATGGCTCAATTTCATTTTCATTTAAAATAAAACCCACAACCTGTTTTAAATTTAAAGCCGGCAAAATTTCTACACCTTCAATTATAGAAGCTTCTTGAGCATTATCCAGTGGAATGATTATTTTTTTTATTCCATTTTCTTTGGCAAATAAGACGATAGATAACACTCCGTTCACTGGTCGTAAAGTACCGTCGAGGGCGAGCTCGCCGATCATTATTGTGTCTTCAAGATTATATTTTATCTGAGTGGTAATGCTCGCCAAAATTACGCCAACCGCCATCGGCAAATCATACATTGGGCCTTCTTTGTGTAAGTTGGCTGGGGCAAGGTTTACAAGAATTCTAAAATTAAAAGGATATTTGTATCCAGAATTTTTTATAGCAGAGTGAATTCTATCTTTTGCTTCTTGAATTGCGGTATCGGTTAATCCAATAATACCAAAATTTGTTTGGCCTTTGTTGATGTCCACTTCTACATCTACTGGTAAACAGTTTAATCCGATTGGTGCGGCTGAACGGAGTTTGATGAACATAGTGTGTTTATTAGACGAAGAAACAAATCACTCTTTCGCTTTTTTTGACCGCGAGGTCAAAAGGATGAGCCTCGGCCCATAACCCGCTCAAGAGTAATTTATTTCTTCTTCTGGATAAATAGAAGAAGGAAGCCGATGACGATTAGGATGTCGGCGATGTTGATGACGCCGGTGGCGATTAGAAAATAGTCTATGGTTGCTTTGTAAATTATTCGGTCTAGTAAATTCGATATTGATCCCCAGAATATTAAAGTTAAGCCAATAAATATGTTTAAGCGAATAGGATAAAAAAAAGATTTTATTAATAACCATAAAATAATCAGCACTACTGGGATAGTGAAAATTAATGTGACAATATTTGGTAGCGGTAAACTAAAGGCGATACCATGATTTATAAACGGGTTCCAACCAAATAATTTAAAAGCCAGGTGGTCGGAAGTAAAGATGTTTAATGATAAATATTTGAATATTTGATCTAAACAAAAT
>CAYZHG010000024.1:0-2504 GCA_964477455.1 uncultured Gammaproteobacteria bacterium | reverse complement strand
TTTCATTCACAATATGTACAGATCCGTCTCCAGCAAAATAATCATTATAGGCATACATTATGCCCAAGAGATTGTCTTTAAAGTACATAATGGTAAGATTGTTTTCTTTATCACTTACTAGCGGTGAAACGGGCTCCAGTTTAAATTTAACCAAGTTTTCTTTATTTGGTAATTTTTCACTAGTTTGAATTATGATGTCATTTTTTTGTTTACTACCAAAATAATTTCCTAAAACAAAAAAACAACTTGAAAAAATGAAAACGATAGCTAGATTAATTAAAATAATTTTTCTATTCATAAATTTGCTAGTTAATTAAACGCAACTAAAATTTTACCACAGCACCGGTTTCATGATCCTTGATTTCAGATAAATACTGCAGTGCAATATCTCCAGACAAATTTATTTCCCTTTCTCCGACATTTCCTAATATTATTTTACCATCATTGGCATATGACAAAAAATCTTTAATAGGAATTCTAAAAATACCAGTAATCCTACCTTCTAGCATAGAATTTTCATCTTCTGATGCTGAAGTATGCAAAGCGCCCGCAGACGTAGCACCGTTAAAAAATTCGGATGAATCACGCATTTCTTTTGGAGTGGCAGACCGTTGTTCTTTTATTAAATGACGCGCATTTTCGGCAAAACGAAATAATAAAATCTTACCATCTTCGATAGTTAACTTTGAAAAATTAGTAAAACTACCACCAAATGTTCCAGTGTCATAAACTTCAAGTGGTGCAGGCATTACACCGTGCTTGTCACAATATTTTGCTAATAATTTTAACACTTCCTCCGGTGAAATATTTTCAACATCAACTTCCACCAATTGAGTAGGAGGTTTGGAAGGAGTTTTTTCTAAAGATCTTTTTAGCTCTTTTAGATATTCTATATCGTGAGTAAAAGTATATTCGTCAAAAATTATATCCGGTTGATTTGAATTCAAATATGGATCGATAATATCTGTATCATTAATTTCAATAGGAATAAACCGTGATAATTCACCCATAAAATTGGTTTGTTATATATTCGTTGCGAACTACCTGCCTTCGCTAAAGCTACAGCGAGGTGAAAGCGGTGTGTGATAGACGTTATCAGAACTATAATTTAGTTATTTTTTAGCAAATTATAAAATTTAATATTTACATACAATTTTTCTGTACCAACCTTTTTACTTCTAAGTATGCCTATTTCTTCAAGTTCCTGTAAATATTTACTAGCCGTCAAACGCTTAGCTATACCAGCCTCTTCAATGAACTTAATCTTACAATACGGTTGTTTAAAAATAACCTCTACCAAATCTTTAGAATAAATTTTTGGTTTTTTTTGTTTAATAATATTTTTAGTTTCATTAAAAAGATCCACGATGCCATCAATCTTTGTTTTTGTATAGATAGCTGTTTTTTCAATACCCTCTAACATATATATAATCCAATTTTCCCAGTCACCTTCTTCTGTGACTTTTCTTAACCTAATATAATATTGATCCTTGTGATCCAAAATATATTTACTTAAAAATAAAACAGGGTGATCCAATAAACCACTGAGGGTTAAATACAATAAATTAATAATTCTTCCTGTTCTTCCATTACCATCAGAAAATGGATGAATTGACTCAAATTGATAATGAATAATTGCCATTTTTATTAAAGGATCAATTTCATCATTTCTATTAATAAACTCTTCTAGATCTTTTAATTTCCCCATGATAACTTCTTTACCTTCTGGTGGAGTATAAATTATTTCTTTTGTCTTATCATTTATAATCCTTACTCCTGAATTTGTCCTAACGCCAGCAGTATTTTCTTTTATTGTATCAACAATACTTATAAAAGTTCTGGTTGTTAAAATTTGATTTTCCTTTATTTGTTTCATTCCCACCCAAAGGGCATCTACATAGTGTAATACTTCCTTTGTGTTTGGTTCCACAACTTTTCTATCAGAACTAAACGCCTCGTAAAGCTCATCGTTTGTTGTGATAATATTTTCAACTTCAGAACTGTCTTTTGCTTCTTTCAAAAATATCAAATTATAAAGGACGCCTTGATTTGGTAATCTTTTACAAGAATTAACCATACCGGCCAGCTCTCTATTAGCCGCTATTGCTTTCTTTAATATACTCTTTGTTTCAACATCAACTTTTGGAGGCAACAAAGGTAGTTCGTTATATGGTTTATCTTTTATAAAAGTCATACATAATAATATTAAAGTAAGCTTACTATATCATATATATAAAAAACAAACAATTATATACAGATAGATTAGTTTTGTATATAGAATAGACATACTACGAACATATGTATACAAAACTTAAAATTATATACATATAATGACTAAACACGTACGATACATACATTCTGAAAACTAGACAAACCACCCTTAAAAAAAGCAAAAAGTGAGCATTTAAACTCACTTCGTTGCGAACTACCCGCCTTCGCTAAAGCTACGGCGAGGTGAAAGCGGAAGGGGCGGGATTCGAACTCGCGGTGCCTTTCGACACGAC
>CAYZHG010000023.1:0-4513 GCA_964477455.1 uncultured Gammaproteobacteria bacterium | reverse complement strand
TACTGGACGACGGCTGTTTTAGGATACTACATTGAGCAGACGTATCAGGTGAAGTACAAGTCCAGAACTTCCCATTATCTGTTATTTAAAAAAGCTGAGATTTCTATCCCTGAATTATCATTGAGGAATTGTAGAATATTTTTATGGAAAGGAAATTTTATTGTTTTTCTACGATGTTTAAAAAGATCGTGGAAAGAGAGTTTTTCATCAAAAAAAAGGCTTTGCCCATTTTTATACTCAATTTTTTTAAACTTACTTCTGTCGACTGTCATAGATTCTTGAGAGATGTCAATATTTTTTCAGATTCTTTATCCAACATCTTCATCTCCTCTAAAATCTCTTTCGGTTCACGCAAAGCTACCTCACCAGCTTTATTCGGATTCTTCACCGACAAATCAAAAGTATTCTGATCAACATCTTTTATATCAACCGACCAGGAATTATTGGAATTAGCTTTGGTTTTCTGCAGTTTTACAAATTCTGCCAAGTCGGATTCATTGAGTGGATTCGTTTTACCAAGGTTGCGGTCAAGATTGAGCTGGTAATACCAGATCTTTTTTGTGGATGAACCTTTTTCAAAAAAGAGTACTACAGTTTTTACGCCAGCGCCTGTGAACGCACCACCTGGAAGGTCTAGTACAGTGTGAAGATTACAACTTTCGAGCAAAAGTTTGCGCAGGGAAACAGACGCATTGTCAGTGTTAGATAAGAAGGTATTTTTAATAACAATGCCGGCTTTACCACCTGCTTTGAGCATTTTAATGAAGTGCTGCAAAAACAAAAAAGCTGTTTCACTAGTTTTAATTGGAAAATTCTGCTGCACTTCAGATCGCTCTTTCCCACCAAATGGCGGATTGGCCAACACAACATCATACCGATCTTTTTCCTGAATATCAGCAAGATTTTCTGCTAACGTATTAGTATGTAAAATATTTGGCGCTTCAATACCATGCAGGATCATATTCATAATACCGATGATATAAGCCAATGACTTTTTTTCTTTGCCGTAAAACGTTTTCTTTTGTAGTGTTTCTACATCTTTGGTTGAAAGCTCTTTACTGACTTTTAAATAGTCGAAGGCTTCAACTAAAAATCCTGCTGATCCTACAGCGCCGTCGTAAATTTTATCTCCAATTTTAGGTTGGACTACTTGAACGATGGCCTTAATAAGCGGACGGGGTGTGTAATACTCGCCCCCATTGCGACCCGCGTTACCCATGTTTTTAATCTTCCCTTCGTACAAATACGATAACTCATGCTTTTCTTGCTGAGACCTGAAATGCATTGTATCAACGATATTCAAAATTTCTCGTAATGTGTAGCCACTTTGAATTTTATTTTTCAGCTCACTAAAAATTTCCCCAATTTTGTATTCAATCGTATCTGGACCTTCGGCTGTATTTTTGAATTTTTTCAAATAAGGGAAAAGCTTGCTATCAACAAAATCTTTCAAATCATCCCCGGTTAAGGTCAAATGATGATCTATTTTTCCATCAACTGTTTTCGGTACGGCCCAGGTATCCCATCTATAATCGGGACTAATAATATAAATATAGCTTTTTTTGCCTGCTAATTGAGCTGCTTTGCTCCGTTCTTCTTCTAGGTCTGTCAGGTACTTCAAAAAGAGTATCCAGGAGGTTTGTTCAACATAATCAAGCTCGCTGGAGGCGCCAGCGTCTTTCCGGAGAACATTGTCAATATTTTTAAACTGCTGTTCAAACATAATCAACACCTATCCTACCACATCTCACCCACAAAATAAACCGAATCCACGTAAAACTGTATACTATTTTCTCAATTATTGGAGCTTGCTTTGACTGCAATTATTTATCCACAGGATGCTTGACTTCTATTCTTTTTTTGTGGTATATTTCTTGCGTAGGAGTAATCCTACTAATCACGCGGTCCCGCCAAAAGCGGGATTTTCGCTTTATAGATAAGTTCTTTTTCCTGTATAAAATTTTCCAAAATCAATATACTTATCTTTTACCTGATGAAGTTCGGTAGCAACTTTGCCACGAACGCCAACTACACAAATACGTTTACCCTTTACTTTTAATCGTTCCAGTGGTCCAAGTAAGTCAGAGTCACCTGAGCAAAGCATTATTGCTGTTACCTTGTCTGAATCATCAAGCAAATCCATTGCCATTTCAACATCAAAATTACATTTCGGTTCCTCGATAACGACTTCTGTTTTACGAAGTTCATCAATGAGTTCGTCAATCTTATTTTTGACTGGGCCATCAAACAATGTGAGTGTGCGGCGCTGAAAAAACATTCCATCGTGGATATTTTTTTGAAGAAACTTCATTGGCTTGGTTTTAAGGATAGCTCCCGCTTTTTTAATGCGATTATGAAATGCCGAGGAGTTTTTCTCATCTCTAGGGTTAGAACCATAATATACCTTGACCTCTTTTATGTTTTGATAGCTATGGAGTTGCGTAATGATGTCCTCTATTCTGAATTTCCAACCCAACGTGTCTTGCCAATGAAACATATTGGTCAAATCTAAATACACAAAAATAGAGGTCTCTTTTTTGATCCACTCTAGATAGTCACTGCGTACTATAAACTTATTCAAAACTTCTTGTGGAATTTCCATATCTAATCTATCTTACCACATCTCACTCACAAAATAAACTAAAAAACCGCCAGTATCAGCGGTTTTCTTTGAGCCGAAGCGCAGAATTGAACTGCGGACCTACTCCTTCATTACTACCTTCGTTTTAGATATGGCGAAGGATTAGACTGTATATTTTCGTCAGAGACGAACCCTTGTCAGTCGTTCGAGCGGTCACGTTACTGATCGCTACGGTCTTGGCCACACAAAGTTTATTTGTGGGGCTATTAACCGTAATTCGGGATTCACCTAGGAATCACTTCCTAGGTGGGCATGACTCTGAGAGTCTACCATGGAGTTGCTCTACCCCTGAGCTACTTCGGCTTATTAAAAAGCATTACTGCTTGATATTTGGTTCAGTGGACTGAACCGGTTAGCCGCTGCTAAAATACGGACGCCGTAAATTATCAGCAGCTTACCGCTTAAGTTCACAATTTATTTATTTCTTCTTGATACTTTTGTAATTTTTTATTATCCGGATTAACTTCTTTCAATTTATCCAAGGTACTCTGCGCGCGATACTTCAATTTATTTAATATAGCAATTTCTATAAACGGATCAAGATTTTTTGGATTATTTGGTGCTAAAGCTAAAGCCTGTTCCATGGCATCCATCGCCTCTTCTGGCTTACCATCTTTTTGATATATTTCTCCCAAATGTCTGTAAGTACTTTCATCCTTAGGGTCTAATTGCTCCATAAAATGCAACGTGGCAATGGCATGATCGTTATCATTCAAAGCCGTATATACAGCTACTAAACCTTTATAAGCCGATAATGATCGTGGGTCAACGGCCACCGCCGCAATAAATTTCTTCTCGGCCTCACTATATTTTGCTTCAATCACTAACGCATCCCCTTCTTGAATATATTTTGTAACAGATGCAGCTGGCACAGCGGCTTCGCCTTCGGCCGGAGCGTTAACTTGAGCCGCTTCTCGGTAACGTTGTTCCAGTCCCTGCAAATATTGCATGATGCCGGAAAATATTTTTTTTAAGACGGCAAAGAACGGGCCAAACCAATTGCGCGCACTTTTACGACTGCCGGACAACTTTCGTTTCAAACGATCACTAACTAATTCGGCTTTCTTACGTTGCTGACGATGCTCTGGCATGGCATCTAAATCTAACGCCGACAACGTGGGGAATTTACGAACGTACGTATAAATTATCAGGCCGATGGCAGCCAGGCCAATCACCGCTGGAATAATGTAAAACAAAATGTCCATAGGCGGCAGGTTATACCTAATTACAAGGCAATTCTTTTAAAGCCCGTGACCTGAATATTTTCACCCAATTCGGCAATTTTTTCATTGATAATGTCTTGCACAGTGTGCTTATCATCAAGCACAAAAGCCTGTTCTAATAAACAAACCTCACCATAGTATTTATCAATTTTTCCCACTAGGATTTTTTCGGCAATCGCTTTGGGTTTACCTTCTTTTTTTAATACCGCTAGATGAATGGCTTTTTCTTTTTCAAGCACTTCGGCTGGCACATCTTTGCGCGCAATGTAACAAGGATCAAACGCCGCCACATGCATGGCTAATTGATGTGCTAATTCTTTAAATTTATCGGTCCGGGCTACAAAGTCTGTTTCACAATTTACTCGCACCAACACACCCACACGACCTTGACCATGAATATACGCTTCCACTAAACCTTCCGCCGCTACACGATCAGCTTTTTTTGCGGCCACTTTTTGACCACGTTTACGTAAAAGCTCAACCGCTTTATCGTAATCGCTGTCAACTTCTTCTAAAGCTTTTTTGGCATCTAAAATACCGGCGCCGGTTTGTTCGCGTAATTGTTGAATGAGTTTACTAGCTACTGCCATAGTGGTTGTTTAAAATTAGGCCTGTGGGGCAGCGGCCGCAGCTGCAGCTTGTGACGCTT
>CAYZHG010000022.1:0-7877 GCA_964477455.1 uncultured Gammaproteobacteria bacterium | reverse complement strand
TGCTCTTTTTCCATATATATTATTTTTATGTCAGCTATCCACTTAGACGGATATGACAATTTGTTAATAAAAACCCCGATATCTAAATTTAGATATCGGGGTCAAGAATTTCATCTAGACGGTTCCACCCGAAAATTTCACTTTAATTATGGCTTAGCACCGATATTATCGGTATCCTTACGGAAAACGGTTGGTAGCCGTTTCAATCACCTACTAAATAATATAATAACTAACTTTAATTGTCAAATTATGCTATTTAGTCCAGAAATTTACAATTTTTGAACCATACCCAATGCGAGCAAACATTACTAACTTATTTCCTACTTTTTTGAAACAAAATGGCATATTGCTTTTAAGACACTTTGTATAATTACTAAATCCTCCTTTTACATATTGAGCGGTAACGGTTGACCCATCATTCTTTCTAACTTCTGAGACCAACACTAATTTTTTATCCAAACCATTAAAAGTAGATTTCCAAGGTGTTGTATAAGTATAGCCACCCCATTCACTACCGCTAATTTGTTTATAAGCACCTTTAGTAGCTATTTTTTTCAGTTTATTTTCAATTTTTGTAATAGTCAACTTTTTGTCATATTTTGGATCGTTTTGATCTTTAACACCTAGCTTGTCACCTACAAAAGTAAAATCTACCTTTTTCATATCCGCACCACAACTCAAGGATAAATAATTTTTTAATTCTTTTTGATTTTTTTCAAGAATTAAACTAATAGAATAGCCATCTGACTTTACCCCTTCAAAATTATAACTCGGCGTCTGCATAACCACATATGACCCAACATTGAACGAACCGCCATTTACTGAAATCTTATATGAATATGATTTATTTTTTAGAATATCAACAAATTTTACACACTGATCATACACGTCGTCATTGTAGCGTGTAGTTCCACCCCAATAGCCAGCATTCCAGTTGCCATCTTCGGCGAGAAAATCAAATATAGTATCAGAAACAACAGTAGTAATTGCCTCTTTCGGATCAGGTGTGGTTACCTCAACTTTAGGTAAATTTGTATTCGAACCATCAACCCAAAAATCAATTTTTTTGGAACCAACACCTGAATTAACAAACATTACCAAAAAATTTCCTGACTTCTTTATACAATATGGATTTTCGTCTTTCACACACTGATTATAATCAGCCTGATCAGAATAAATGTGTTCAGAAACAGAGGTTTTTGAATCAGCGTTATCTGATTCTGTAACTAGAACCAATCTTTTATTTAAATTATTAAAATCAGATTTCCATGGTGTAGTATATGTATAACCACCCATACCTCCATTTTTATCACTTTGCACAAAGGTGCCAGCAGTTGAAATCTTCTTCAGATTTTTACTTTTTGTGTAAGTAAAAAAAGATCTTTCTGTTGTTGCAACTTCCGACCAATCCCCAAGTTTAGTACCATTATAATTAAATAAAATACTATTGGTATTTTCTGAACAGAGAACACTCAAATATTCATTTTCAATATTTTTTTCTTTATTAGCATAAAAATTTATACTATATTCATCTTTCATTACTTTTTTGGCATCGAAAGTAGAGGTAAGAACCACACTGGCACGGCTCGCCTTAAATTCTTTTCCATTTACTACGATATAGTAGTCGTTTGCCTGAGTTTTCACTGCTTCTGCCAAAGCTTTACACTCATTATAAACTTCAATTTGGGCGTTATTTACAACACCGCCGCTCTTGTTTAAAGCTACCACCGTTGTCATGTTAAAGTTTTGCTTTGCATCCAAAGGCACTGCTTTAGATTCAGAAGGAATCAATAAAAACAATGACAATATTAACAAAACCCCAAACACCGATCTTTTTTCTTGCATATTTTACATTTAATTATTTAAGATCTCAATATTTAACATTTTTTCATTATCAGAATAGTTGGTTTCAAAAATTTGACCCCAACCCTCATTTACACTCAACGACATTCGATTGTGTCCAAATAAAAACCGATCATTGGGATCATGTAGAACGGGCAAAATTAATCCCGCTGGCCAAGCAAAACCTTCTCTTATTAAACTAGAATTGACCTTAAATTTAAACGAAACTTTAACTGGTTTATTTGGTGAAAGTTGTTTCGGTTGAATAATTTTACAGCGCTGAAAAAACAGGGTATTGTTATCATTCCATGACGAATATTCCACAGGCGCATCCAAAGTCAAATTTCTTTTAACTACACATATCGTAGTTTCTTCATTTGGAATCTTAGTCCCTTTGTTAACAACCGTTCCAGTGAAAATAATTTCTTTATCATTTAAAAATTCATCACTACTAAACGTATATTGTGAAGCTGAAAAACTACTTACAACTAAATTTGTTTTTACTAAATTTTTATTAGTAACTGCCAAATCAAGCTCACTTCCGCACGGCAATGTAATTCCCGCGTCTTCCATTTCTGCTGTATAAAAAGATCTGGAAGGGTCGGCAATTGCTACAGCTATTCTAGTGCCGTTGGTCATTGGTTTTACCAAGTTAAATCCGTTCTTTTTGGTGATTGGTATTTTGAATTCACCAGTTACATAATGATCTTTAACAATGTCTCCAATTGGAATTGATATGTATGGTTTTGTAAACCCTGGATTAGCAGAATGACATGCACTTCCACTATTCCAGCCACCTTTTATTGGATCACCATAACTAGGGACTGTTTGTATAACAAATTGTTTGTCAAAATTATAAGGTGGTTTGTGAATATAAACTAAGAGTGCTAGGTTTTTAGCATTATTATAAGGACTCCGAACTATATATTTTACTTTCATTGTTTCGCCTATGGCATAAGCGGTACGTTCTGGATACAAAACAATATGGGCTATATCATAAGTCCATTCCATCTTTGGAGCGTAGACCGCATCAAAATATTCGCGAGTGTTATTATATTTATAACGAGGATTTATCGTAGCAAATGTTGGTGATACTAAGAATAGGCTAAGTAAAAACAATACTAAAATTTTTTTTATCATATCTATACTGCGTAATATCTATTTATTTAACATTTTTAACAATCACCTTGATTTTATCTGGCACTGTTGGTGCTTTGCTAATCCATGAAGGTGAGAATACAACTTCCACTCCCGCAACATGGTTTAATTCAAAAACATATCTTTCAATATCGTCTTTACTTTTGTTCATAAAATATTGAGGCGATAATTTTTCAGCATTGGCGTCTAGCGTAACCAGCACATCTTGAGACACACTCAATTGAGCTGTTTTATTTACAGCATCATATGACGAAACCACTACTTTTGGATCATTAGTAACTGTCAAAACTTTTTCTAATGTATTATCAACTTTTGATGAAACAACCTTTGATACTACATCATTGAGGGATTTTTTATTATATGAAATTATCACAACTGTACTTGTACCACTCAGATTGAAACCATCAATTTCTTCACCGATTTTTTTGTCTGATTTTGGATTTGCACCAGTCACCGTAACTACATTTTTAATATTTTCATCTGATGAGATAACTGCAAATTGTTCTTTAATTTTTTCTTCAAAATTTTTACTCGCCGCCTTTATATCATCTTCGGTTAAAATACCAACTTTTCGAACGCCGGTATCCATTGATTTCAAACTTACGGCGTAAACTACTTTTTGTTTGTCAGTAGCTAAACCAGGGATAGTAAAATTACTAGGACCAATATCGCTTTCAATACCGGATTTGTCTGCATAGACAGTTGCAGATACTTGTCCATTAGCCGGAACGGTTATTTTGTCAGAAAGTCTAAATAAAATTCCTTTATCAGTCACAAGTCTGGTTGTTTTGACCAAAACCTGCGATTCGTTGGTTTTGTTATAAACAACAACCTCGCCACCAGCTATACCTTCAATAGTTTTTGAGCCAGTAGGATAATATTTTTGAGAAAAATTTATAATCGAAGAAGAAACTGTACCGACAATCGTGTTATTATCAACGATACTGTCACCGCTAGTCAACCCAACTGCCAAATTCACACTGCGTGTATCTTCTTTTGCCAAAATTGTAATTGTGGCTTTTTTGGATGTTACAAAAACCACCACTGCCAACAAAGCAATGGTGATAACTAAAAAAGATAAAGCAATTGTACGATAAAAATTTACTGATGGCTCAGAATATTTGGCTCTAGTTTCGGTATGACGAACACGCATAATAAAAAAGTTTATTAATATAGTTTTATTATATCACAAAAATTGATTTTCGACTATTCTGTTACTCGGAAAATTTCATTTAATGACGTAATTTTATCCAACGCTTTCAATAAACCATCTTGTACCATGGTAGTCATACCTCCCGCCACCGCCAAATCTTGAATTTTATATTCAGAAACTTCTGTACTTAAAATAATTTGTTCTATTTCTTTGGTCATGGTAAAAATTTCGTAAATACCAATACGTCCTTTATAGCCTAGACCACTACATTTTTCACATCCCTTACCGATATAAAAATGAAGATTATCAATATCAACATTTTTCTTTTCAATTTCCGGGAGGCTTAATAATAATTTTTTTGCCTTATCCAATCTTTCGGCGTCAACATTTTCTTCTTCTTTACAAAATTCACATATTCGACGCACCAAACGCTGACCAATCACCGCATTCAAAGCAGGTGCCAATAAAAACGGTTTTACTCCCATAGAAAGAAAACGAGGAATAACACCAGATGCGCTGTTGGTATGAATAGTAGACAGCATCAAATGACCAGTTAAAGCCGCTTGAATAGCAATTTCAGCACTCTCCAAGTCACGGATTTCACCAACCATACAAATATCTGGATCCTGACGCAAAATACTGCGCAAACCCTTGGCAAAAGTATAATCCTTTGATACATCCACCTGACTTTGATTGATACCTTCCATTTTAATTTCAATCGGATCTTCCAAAGTAATAATTTTTACACCTGGTTTGTTTAAACTTTGCAAAATACCATATAAGGTTGTAGTTTTACCAGAACCTGTTGGACCGGTGGTGATTATCATGCCATTTGGTCTTTCGACTTGTTTTTTGAGACGATTGTAAGCGTCACCACGTAATCCAAGTTCGTCAAAAGTTACCCCTTTACTACCACTATGTAAAATACGCATTACGACACTCTCACCATGAATTGTAGGCATAGTAGAAACACGAACATCTAGATTGCCAGATGCTAATTTTAAAGTAACACGCCCATCTTGCGGTTTATCGTTAACGTTTATTTTTAAAGCTGACAAAAGTTTTATACGCGAGACAAAACGCTTCCACTGCTCTTTAGGAAGTGTCGCCACATCATGCAAAATTCCATCAATACGATAACGAACTGCGATGCTATTCTCTTCAGCTTCCACATGGATATCGGAAGAATTAATTTTTAAAGCCGCCGCAATCATTAAACTTAAAATGTCCGTAACTGAAATATCAATAAATTTTTCTTGTAATGTTTGTAAATTATCAATATTTTCCCCAAATTTATTTAGTTCTTCGTCTGTAATATTAATATCCTTGGTAATCGCTTTCACAATCGGAAGATTGGCATACAATTTTACTACATGCTCAAAACTATTTTCAGAAATTAGATGCAAAACAACTTGAGCGTGATGATGTTCCCCAAGCTCATTCAAAAATACTTCTAGCTCCTGATTTGGCTCAATACAACCTACGCGAATTTCATCAGAAGTAGAATAAAAACATACCACTCCTTTTTCCAAAACTATTTCTTCCGGTATCATTCGTAATGACTCCGACGAAACTGGAAAAGTGCTTAAATCAATATATGGCAATCCTAACGCTTGCGCATTTGCTCGAGTGATATCCTCTTTTTCTTTTAATTCAATTTTTTTCATGTTCTGAGCAAATCTTTCCGTGGAATCACGAATGGCAGATTTGGCTGGTGTGGCACCAGTCGTTGCAGTTTTTTTGGGCATCAAACTACTAATGGATGGAAATTCAGATGACATAATTATGATTTTCTAAAAAGATTTTGAAAAAAATGCAAAGTTCTACTTGCAAGTCCTTCGTGATGCATTTTCATAAATAAATATATCCATGAGCAAGTTACAAAAGCATTAAAAATACCGGCGACAATTAATACAAAAGTTACATACAAAGATATGCCCGTATAAATTCCAAGACCAATCAAAAATTTAAAACTAGTAAGCCCAGCAATAATCCACATAATCAAAGATGGGAAAAAAGCAAAAAATGATCCCCAAGCAATGATACCAAGAACAACCGCGCTAAATATCATCAAAATTATTCCTAGTTCTAAAGAAACCATCATATGTTCTAGGAAAAGCTCAAAACCTTTTTTAATTGAAATTTTTAAACTTTTATTTTCTAAAATCAAATATCCGCTACTATATATAGAAATGGATTCAATAACTAAAGCCAAAAATATGGCTACGCCGGCAATAAAAACTAATACTAAATTACCAGTTAAATTATTTGCTTGTACCAATTTTATAGCTGAAATTGCAAACAACCAAATAACCAACATTTGCAAACTTCTACCTAAAACTGTCACGCCCAACATTGGTAAAAAGTTTTTTACACCTTTATTCCAAGCATCAGACAAAGATAATATTTTGCCTTTTTTATACCATTGAATAGAATAAGCAATAATAGCACCTCTAGAAGAGATAGCAATAAATACAACTGCTATTATTAACAATAAAATAATTCCAAGCAACCAAAGTGTTAATAAAATTACAGATACTTGATGCCAATTAAAAGATTTTAAATAATCAAAAAATAAAGTAAAGCTAAATGGTCTCAAACCATTTCCAGTTGTTTTGTACATCATTCCAACAAAATCACTCAATCCCATTTGTCCAGCTAAAGCGGATAATATACCAAAAATCCACAATGATTTTTTTTGGACTACCAATTGCCAAGAACGACTAAGCGCTTGACGAAAAGTTGGTTCGTGCATAAAGAAAAATAAGAAATGGCAATTAACTTTGCCTGACTATAATTAGTATATCATATTTTTAAAAAACAAAAAACCGCTCGCCCTACTCTGTATCCAAATTATTTAGAAACAAAGTAGGTTGGCGAACGGTCTTTGTAAAAAGAACATTGTTTCCCCCACACTGTCGGAATTTTACTCCGTGTCCGACAGTAGAAAAGGTTATGGTAAACAACCAACAATCTTGACACTCTCACAAAAAACAAAATCGTCTTCTGTGGTGCATGCATCCTTCGTACAGGGATTGCCATCGTCGAGACATTTTGTCGTCTTATGAAAGACTTCACAAGTTTTGTCTGGTAGACAGATAGTGTACCCGTCCTCGTGGATGAGATCGTCACCCTGACAGGTAACCATACCGAGATTGCAATCCTCATCGGTGGCGCAGGGCCAACAGTCCCAGCCTTTGCTGGTGTTGACGCACGCGCCGGTCTTCGTGTCGCAAGTGTCGACGGTGCAGGTGTTGTTGTCATCACAGGATGACGTACAACTGATCGGTGTATCGACAGGCGTTGCCGACTGAGCGGCATCGGCGTAATCTGCAATGACCAGGACACCAAAGTTCTGCTTTTGAGACACGGTCTGCTCAGGAGCCAGCGGCGTCTGCTCGACGACGCACCCAGCCAGAACACAAACCAAGAGAACCAGATACATGATAGAAGTACGCATGACAGACACCCCCAGCGCTAAAAGCGCAGATTTGGCCAAAATTGGCACAAATAAGATGTTTAGCAACACAGCTTATTTGTACCAATTTTGTGTAAAAAGAACGGTTATTTACGGAAATAACTGAGTATTTTAGCACAAAAACACCATTTTGTCAATCATAAAAACTCACAAACAAAAATACCGGCTATAGTTGTCTTTGAGCGGGTTATGAGCCGAGGCTCATCCTTTCAACCTCGCGGTTGAAAAAAGCAAAAAGATAACTAT
>CAYZHG010000021.1:0-11751 GCA_964477455.1 uncultured Gammaproteobacteria bacterium | reverse complement strand
CGCTGGCGGTGGAACTGAAGAAGACGTAGTCGGATTCAATTTCCCAGTAACAAAAGCGGTAATCGCATATGCCGCCAATGTAATCGCCAAGCCAATGATCGCTTGTGTGACAATATCTTTTGCTTTGGTTACTTGATCTTCATTACCTTGAGCTGTCATCCACAAAATACCAGCGTAAACGGTGAGAACTAAGAAAATTGTACCAGCCAACGATAATACGCCAACTATTACGGTACTAATAGAACCAGCAAAATCAGAAGTTAAATCTGTTTTATCGCCAACAACTTTCATGTTCGTCAACGCTTTACCAAATTGAGCCGAAGCGGTCAAAGGAGTAATCAAAACCCCTAAAAGGAACATGACAATAAGTATTTTTTTCATAATTACAAAGGTGAATTTAAAAATTGAAATTAAGGCTTATGACAGCACAAATTTGTAGCACCGCCTGGACACAAACCGGGTGTGGTTATCATTGGGGCATTACACGATGCGGCTTCTTTACACATCCCATCAGCAAACGTTGCTGCACACATATTTTGACTTGAAGAAAAATCATTTCCACCTGTCCCCAAACTTGTAAATACAAAGTTGGAAATAGCATAAGCGGCCATTATAATTACCAAACCGATAATAGCTTGTGTAATCATTTCTTTGGCTTTGGTAACTTCGTCGGTATTTCCCATCGCCTTCATCCAAGTAATGCCTGCATAAAGCATCAAAATAAAAAACAAAATACCAATTAGCGACAATGCTACATTTACTATCACGGCGGCTAATTCTGGTAAATTGCTGGCTCCACCAACTGTTTTTGGTAATGAGCCTTGGGTAGCATTGACGGCGGCACTTAGACCATAGTCACTAGCGGCAGAAGCCGGAGAAAACAAAAATAGTGAAAAAAATACACTAATTATAATAAAAATTTTAAATCGCATAGTCGAATTTTTAATTTTTATTGAGCAAAGAAAGAATTTTTTCCTTTCTCTGAGCAATAATAGAGGGCGGCGCGCTTACTTTCATGATTTTGTCGACGAAGCAAACGCGCCTTTTTAAACTCTCTATTTTAAGTATTATATTCCTGTAGCGGTTACTAATTGATTGATTACAAATGAAGCCAAAGCGTATGCGGACAAAATAATAGCTAAACCAATCACGCCGGAGAAAATCCATTTCTTAGCTTCTCCAACCTGATCGTCATTTCCACCAGCGGTCATCCATTTAAAACCACCGATCAAAACGATAACTACCGCCACGATACCAAGCAAACTCATAGCTACTTTGATAATTCTAGCAACAGTAGTACGGATATCAGTATTAGACAAACCAGTATCTGTACCGTAACTTAAACCTAGATCTTTTACTTCAATCGGAGGAGTAGCTGCGCTAGCAGGCAATGGCATAGTTAAAACAAATGCCAAAGTAAACATAGTTGTCAATGACAATATAGTTGCAATAATTTTTTTCATAATGTCACCTCCTCTCGTATTTGATTTTTCATAGCGTTATTATAACACATAGTTATTTTTAATACTATTATGATTGTAGACAACTACTATATATATTTAATAAACGTTTGTAGTTATCAATTCCATAATCTTACTTAAAATAACATAGCTGGCAACCGTAACAACAGCACCAAGTAATGCCCAAAGAATTGTCTGTGAGCCAGATTTTATTTTTTCTGGATTTCCCGCGGACATCAACCAAGTAGTACCGCCATACACAACCATCAAAAGTACAATCGCCCCCATTATTCCCATTATTCCATTTATTATGGTACCAATTATTGTGGGGACGTCGGTCGCATTACCAGATTTACCAAGTGCGAGTGGATTTTCCAATTTCACTTCGGTTGGGCCTTTATCTACCGGCGCACTACTTCCTTTGTCTACCACAGGTGCACAGCCTCCATCTTTAAAAACTTTGTCGGTTGCTGAACATGGGGCGGCAGCACAAAAATCATTTCCTGCTTTCAATTCATTCAAATTTGAATATGTCTTGGGCACACACCCACTTTTGCAGTCACAATGACCGATAAATAATTTGCATTTATCATCTTGATAAAAAGGTCTTGGCTCTACTTTTGTACAAACTTTTGATTTACAATATGCTTTAGCATCATCAAATTCTTTTTGGGTGGTATAAGGAAAATTTTTACATTCAGTATCACAAATACAAAACCCTGCTGACGGTTTGAAAGGTGGAGGTGTTTTAGCGGGAGGTTTTGGTTTTTTTGCCAATTCTGCGTCACACTGAGCGTCGGTATACACAACCGGACCACAATCATATTGACCAACTATCCCACCTTCCGCCTTACATTTCCATTCTTTGTATGGAGGTGTATAATCGGCATTTGGAAGCTGTGATTCACAAAGGAGCCAATTCACTGCACTCGCTTTAACCGGCAAAACCATTACGAAAAACCCAAATGTTAAAAATATAATTTTTTTACTTAAAATCATAATACATTCTTAAATTTGAATTATATTTTTGAAGACAAATTGTACTATTAGATAACTGGCCAAGGTGGCCACCACTCCAAGTGTTGTCCAGACAAGTATTGATTTGGCAGTTGAAATATTTTCACTATTACCTTGAGCGGTCATCCATAAAAATCCGGCCCAAATATATAGAGCCATCATAATCGCACCAATTGGAAATATTAAAAAATTGGTAACTTTGCCAATAATTTGAATTACGCCTTTTTTACCAGTATAAAATCCTGCTTTATTTAAACCATCTTTGGCCTCTTTTTTTAAATCTTCTAAAACTTTATTACATTCTCCTGGTTCTGGTGTCGCCGAACAACTGCATTTGGCAGTGGCCCCCTCCTCCGGAGTGACCGTTTCAACACTACCGCCTTTTTTGGAACAATCGCAACAAAATGATTTTTTAGCTTCAGGTTCTTTTGATATCGTCGATGTGTCTGATGTCGGCGTCATACTTTTAAAACTACTGGCACTACACGCGGGATATGCATTTCCATTTTTTAAATCAATACACCCATTTGATATTAATTTTTCGCTAGGTTTGCACGATTGAGTCGTTTCAATAGAATACAAGCACTTTTCTGTTTGACCTGAAATAATACCAAGGCAGCAACGGTCACCATTTACCAAAGTATTATTTGCAGTGGGATTAGCGTCTCCAGGCAATCCAACCACACCTTCTTCTGCATTTGCAATAAAAAATGTACAAAAAAAATTAATTAAAAATATTAAACAAATTCTTTTCCAATAACTATTCATACGAAAGAAAAACTACATTAAATTAAAATCTGCTTTCACTTTTAATATTTCCGATAGAAATGAAACCAACACATAACCACCAAAAGCGACAGCTAAACCAATCACAGCATTTATCATAGCATCGGTTCCCGCTTTTACTTTTTCTGGGTTTCCTTGTGAAAGTATCAACTGAAAACCGCCATAAACAAAAGCTCCCAATGCCAGTGCACCAATAATACCAAACAAATAATTTGTTAATTGTAACAACAACTTAACAAACACCGTAATGTCTGTACAATCTTTGTTCCAAGAACTTAATTTTCCAGGCTGTCCACAAGTCACGATTAGTGATGATAATTTACTGACGGCAGTAGATTCTTTATTTGTCGAAACTTCGATTGTGTCTTTCCCACTCTCCAACATTGAATCATATTTAATCTTCCATTCTTGACTTCCGATAATACATAATTCTGGGTTATCATATCTCCAACAATCTGGTTTCAATTTATCTTTAACTATTTCTGGGTGATCTACCGGCATACAAGAGTTTTGGGCTGGCGAATCAAAACAAACCGCCTTTAACACAGCCCCCTGTTGTTTGAATATTTCTGCTGGTTTAAATGATTTTAAATCAGTAGAACACATACAATCCGCCCCAGCTGCCAAAACTTTATCGCTTACAGAAAAAAATAATACCAAACATGCAAAGATAAAACTTATTTTTTTGATTCCTGACATATTATAAAGTTTGATTTATTTTTGTGGCCGCTCGATTTAAAATGTCTTGACGCCATTGATCGGCCTTTTCTGGGTCGGGAGCTGGCAACAACCATTCTGTCAATAAATCACGTACTGCTTTTGTGGCCGCCGTATAATCTCGACCGCGATACCAATTTTCGGCAATCAAAATTTGATCTATAAATGGTGCTAAATCTGGTTTACTTTTTTGATCAACAATATAAGCGCGCAATGCGGTTGGACGGCCAGTTTGATCTAAATAGTTTTTGTTTGCTTTGGAATGAGTGAGATAATTAATTAATCCCCAAGCTTCATTTTGGTGTTTGGATTTTGCAAGTACCGATTGCATCCAATAACTGGCTACATTTACTGGCGCGTCAGGATTTAATTGGAACAATGGAAGCAATCTATAATCAAATTGTGAAGCGCGTGCTTTTATAGTCGGTAAATGATAACTATAACCAAAGAAAAATCCAACTTTTCCATTTAAAAATGCTTCCAATGCATCGCCTTGATCAGTCGACCAAGAATAAGTATCACGAGCTGGGTTGGCAAAATCTGTATAAAAATCCATTATTTGGCCAGCAGATTGTCCAGATAAATTGAAGACCGCCTGTCCATTTTTTTCTACAAAACCAACGCCACTTTGTCTAAACAACAAATAAAGCAAATCATCACTTCCGGCAATGTTGTTTCCTGTTCCTAGCGCTGTTCCAGACTGAGTAATTTTACCGGTTTTTTTATCATATTTAGTAATTTTTTTGGCCGCAGTTTGAAATTCTTCCCAAGTTTTTGGTGGCTCTGGAACGCCAGCCTTATCCAACAAATCTTTATTATAAAAAACAGCCATCATATCCATAGATAATGGCAATCCAAAAATTTGACCGCCACGAACTACATCATCGCGCACTGCTTTGATATATTCACTGTCAAGTTGAGACAAGTTAACCAAAGGTTGAACCTGTGTAGTGATGGCCGTATTAGTTCCTAGAGTAGTTTTTGTGACCGTAACAATAGTGTCATTTACACTCGCAGGCATTGGGGCAAGCTTGCTCCCAAATTCACCCAATCGACGATTCTGAATAGAGATAATATCTGGCCCACGATCTTCGGCCAAAGCTTCAATCAAACGTGGATACAATTCGTCCGCTCTAAGCTGACGTAAATTCACTGTGATGTATGGTCGAGCGGCACGATATACTGCAATTTCTTTTTGTAAAGCATCAACATCGTCAAATACAGTCCAATATTCCAAAGCAACAGGCGTGGTCGCTTGCACTTGTTCTTGTGACAAGCCTTTACAACCAAAACCTGCCGTCGTCAAAACAGTGACTACCGCAAATAATATAAAAAAATTACCAAATTTCATACTACAAAGCTAATGAAATTTAAATGAATTTATAAATTATACCACACTCTTTAAATATTTCCTAAATTCATCTTTTAATTTAGGGTCACGTAAAGCAAATTCAACATTTGCTTTGAGATAACCAAGTTTTGAGCCAGTGTCAAAGTATGTACCATCTACCAGACAAGCGTAAATTGGTCTTTTCTTCAATACTTTTTCAATTGCATCTACCAACCACAATTCTCCACCTTTACCTAACTTTGTTTTTTCCAAAGCTTCAAAAATATCTGGTGTAAAAATAAAACCACCCAAACTAGCCAAACGTGATGGTGCTTTCTCTGGACCTGGTTTTTCAACTATTTTTTTAACTTGATAAATTCCTTTTTCTACCTCAAGAGCATCGATGATACCGTTCTTTTTGGTATCTTCATCACTAACCATGCGTGTAGTTACAACCGGATCGCCATATTTATCATACACGGCGACTAATTGTTCTAACTGAGATTTTTTTGGTGTATAAAAAAATTCATCACCAAACATCACCGCAAATGGTTCATCACCAACAATGTCTTTTGCACAAAGTACTGGAGTACCATTACCATACGGACCTTTTTGACGAATAAAAATAAAGTTAGCCATGTCAGCAATTTTTTTCACCTCCTCAGCAACATCATTTTTCTTTTGTTTTTTGAGCCAGTTTACCAATTCATAATTTGGACTAAAATGATCCTCCACCGCTCGCTTACTAGGACCAGTCACCAAAATAATATCCGTAATCCCCGCTCTCACCGCATCTTCCACGACATACTGAATAATCGGCTTATCCACAATTGGCAACATCTCCTTAGGTTGCGCCTTGGTCGCCGGCAAAAAACGCGTACCGAGCCCCGCCACCGGAATCACTAATTTACGAATAGTTTGCGACATAAATATCAAGATAAATTATGAAATAAATTTAATAGTTGAATAAATATTAATTTTCGCAGTGCGAACTGTTTGAAGTGCCGAGAACTAAAATGACTTCCTAAAAAATGAATAATTCGGCACAAGTTTTCGCACAAGAAAATAAATATTTATAAGACGTATAATACTAGCTAAAACAAGTATACCAAACTGGTAAAAATTAGCAATTATCACTGCACTTCCTCCCACGAAATCAAATTATACTGCGACCCAACCGGAAACCCAACCGGCGGTCCATAAGTCAAATTGGCATCATAAGTCGCATTGGTATTTCTATAACCAGATACCACTGCCCCTCCTCCAGACACCCAACTCCAAGTCCAAAGTCCATTAGAAATTACTGAACCATAGATAGTTATACTAGTTTTCATATCTCCAGGATAATAATACCTTTTAGTCGCCCCATTTTGTGCCAACACAGCCGCATCTACTTCCAAAATATCTGGAGAATTATGCGGAATTAAAATATTCTGTTCAGCAATTAACCCCAACACATGATTGCCATCTTTTGCTTGATAAAGAATGTTACCATTTATCATAATGGATTTTCCAGCGGCCGTCCCAACTGTTGCTCGGCCATTGACGGTACCATCCACCCACACATTATCTTCTACATATATATAGCCATTGGCAGGCATATTATAAGTAGTGGCCGAACCCAAAGTAGCAATATCAATACATGGCCAAAAATATTTATTACTATTTACATCTTGCCCCTTATAGCAGTTGGTCGTATTTACTTTATATGCTTTGATAGTTCCATTTGAAACAAATTCCAATCTCCACCCCTGTTTTCCAGAAGAAGTTAAATAAATTCCAGTGTTTGGTGGTTTTGCATTTGTTTTTATCTCCGCAAGTTTAGCAGTGACGGCGGAAAAATCTTGGGCTGGGGCTGGAAAGCTCCAATATGTAGTCGGACCACCCGCTCCCCAAATACCTGGTTTGGTTTGATTTCCACAACCGTGAAAATCCTTACATAAATATGTTGGAACTCCTGAAGTCAATGGTGCGTCAGTAGTACCATCAAAACGAATACCACCATTGGCATGAAATTTACCATGAACAATTTCATCATCACCTATCCAAGCATCCGTGTTTGTCAAAAAAGCATAATCAGTCAAAGCGGGAAAACCTAAACGCGCTTTAAGTGTGCGTTTGCTGTTTGGCTGTGAATCGAGCCAACCAACCGACTGTACCGTGACTACTGTCGAACCATTTATTGGTGCAGTAATAGTTAAAGAAAAATGACCGATCGGATTACCATCTTTATCTTCATAAACATGTACATATGGACCGTCATTATTTGTACCATCTTTGTAGTCAGTTTTATTGTGAGCTAAATGCCAACGATAATAATTGATTCCGGCTTCAGCAATTTGAAACGCCATTTCACGATTATGTTTATAATTTGAAGCGCGATTTTCAGAAACCGCATAACCCGATACTCCAATCACAATCAAACTAAAAGCAATCGATCCAAAGACCATTACAAACATTAAAATATTTCCTTTATTGTTTATTTTTTGAAAAACTTTTTTCATCTTAATTACTTTTTAAATTTCTCAACGCTGTTTTACCCTCAATAAAAAGTGGGGCTGGAGAAACATTTGGTTTTAAATCTAACCACAGTTTAATTCCTATCAACCTAACTTGCGAAATATTTATTGGAAAACTTAAACTAGAAGTATTACTAGAACCATCATAATTTTGGCTATAATACAAAAAAAGTGTGGTAGTGTTGTTTAAATCATTAGCAACAATTGTCGACACCTCGTTGGCGCTATTATATGTAAGTGGTGTGCCACTCGGTTTGGTAATTCCACGTTTGAGTGTTGTGCCAGAAATAAAATAATGCACCCGCTCTTTCCAACTATCCGAATCAACATTAGAATAAAAAACTATTTCTTGGGCTGCAGCCAACTCCAAAGGATAAGCACCGATACTAGAATAACTGGCACGACGCAAATCGTTTAAGAAATTTTGAATAGTATTTCTCCCATCATTTTGTTTTGATAACTGTTCGAAAATAACATCCTTACTATGATTACCCCAGATCATCATTTCTGTTATCGCTCCAGAAAATAAAATAAATAATCCAATTACTACAATCAGTTCGAGCATGGTAAAACCTTGATTGTTTATTTTTTTAAACATATTATGATGGTGATAAATTTACTTCCATCTCACCATTTCCATCGACTACGACAGTCCCGCTGTTGGTGGTATAGCCTGTGCGAGAAACATCCAAATTGTATGTACCACTAGCTAGTCCGTTCCAAAATACTTGGCCGGGCGGCACACAATTATTTGTAAAAGTGATATTTACTTCAGACAGTTGTGGAGAATAATGATTGTCGGCTGTCGATAAAAATACTTTATATCGAAGATAGCGATTTCCATTCAAACCAGAATAAATCAAAGTGTTGGTAGCTGTATAATATGTATTGGCAGTCCCATCTGGACCAAGATAATCCCAATTGGTGGCCGTCGAAGAATTGGTAGCCGCCAACTGAAATGAAATAGAATTTAAACCCGCTTGCACTGGTTGAGAAATTGGTTCAAAAATAATATTGCGTAAAGTTACACTACTACCCAAATCAAAAGTCGAGGATTCCAGATTGCCACTAACAAAATAGAGATTGCCAATTTTTTTAAGACTCAAATCACCAGGTGAAATTGTATTTGATAAAGTACCGCTATCAGCAAAATATTGAGTCTCATCGGAAAGATTAATTTGCCCACTCCCACCAGACCAATCGGTTTGTCTAGTATATCCCAAGTCTGTTTGAAGGCTATCATCAACACCATTTCCTGATAAATGCACCGTGGCATCCGATAATGGCAAACCAGTGCCCGCATCTTTTGCTTTTATCAACAATGAATTGGCGGTATGTGGCTTTAATATCAAAGAAACATTTTGCGTCGCTCCCGGATTCAACTTTATTGGTAACATAGGAACCGAACCAGCTAAATCATAAGACGCACCCAACAAACTGAGGTGATAAGTATCCCACTCTAAATTATTAAAAATATAATTATTAGAAGCCAGTGAAAAATTTTGACTCATTTTATATACACTTGGACTTGCGCCAATAATTTTCTCTCCGTTAATCGTAGCGCTTGGTCCGGTAATATTTGAACAAACGGAATTTAAACTAGAAATATTTAAGGCGCTGATTGTGTCTATACTAAAACTAATTTCGGTAATTGTTTGACTCACCACATTTGATGGTGGCTTGAGTGGATTTGGATTTTCAACTGTGCTTGAAACTGTATAATCACTATTATAACCGGGCTTAGAAACTGTAATATTGTAACTCAGCGTTCCCGTTGGTGCATCGACAATTCTCAGCATGCCGTCGTTATCAGTCACATCATCAAAAATAATATCGGGATTTGAAGCTGTGTTTACTATATGAATATTGGCCTGAGGCACAGCCAAACCATTTGAATCAAAGACATGAATAAACAAAGCTCCATTTTTACTTTCACCTTCCAAATTTTTTGGGGCAACAATAGTGCTCAAAATCACCGGCGTTTGTTGAGAACAATTTATACATATAGATGAAACTTCTATCAATTTATAATCGGCCGGAGCGGTATCATTTGGAGTACCACCTAAAGTTCCATCAAACGGATCATCAATATTTCGAACAGAGGTAATCACCGAAAAAGTCGCTCCATCGCGAACGATAGTTTGTGAATGTTGAAGTACACCACTTGGGATACCATTTAAAATTCCAATAGTTTCATAAGGCAGATTGCGCGCAATTTCAAGCTGTTCACTCAACAGCGCCGTCTCGAGAATTCGCATGCGCGACTGATAAACAATTTTAAAAACGATTGTACTTGTACTATATATGCCCAAAGCAAAAATTAAAAAAATAGCGATTGCCACTGTAAGCTCAATCAATGTAAAACCAAAATTATTTATTTTTTTAATTCGCATGATTACATTATACCAAATTTTTTAAAGAAAATATAGAAATTTATTGCACTAAAATAATTTATAAATAAACTAATCACAGGACAGTAGTTTTATCAATGCGAAAAATGTGTTATAATAGTCTTAATAAAATTTATGGCAAGAGTGCACAGACATTATCAAAAGCGGCCAAGCCGGGAAAAACCGCAGGCGAATTTTAACCCTGAAGTTAGTCAGGGTCTTTTGGCGATTTTATTATTTATTATCGCTGGGCTTTCTGTACTTAGCTTTTTTTCCATTGCGGGAGTGGCGGGAATTTTTATTGATTCCATTTTAGCGATCGTTTTTGGACAAGTACGCTATGTCTTCCCGATAGTGATGATCATGATTGCAACCTTATTAATCAAAGACCTGGAAATAAAATACCGACATACTCATACGTTGGGAGCGGTATTATTTTTTCTTAGTTTCAACGGTCTTGTACATATCCAAAAACCTCTTATCGATATGTACACTCAAGCTACTTTGGGCTTTGGCGGTGGGTTTTTTGGCTTAGCTCTAGCTTGGCCACTTTCCAAATACCTTGGCTATTGGGGAGGAACATTGATTCTATTTGGAATATTATTGATTTCATTGATATTTTTATTCAACACCACTCTTGCCCAGATGGTTGATCTAAACAAAAAGTTTTTCTTGATGTTGGGTTGGGTTGGAACCAAAATAATCGCTTTTTTTGCTGAATTTAAGAAACCAGGTATTGCTTCTGAGCCAGTAAAATTCAGTATTAAAGGCGAATATGAAGCCAGACATACCGATGAAGCGCAAAATGAAGAGGAAGAAGAAAAACGAGTATTCCACAAAAAACCAATAGATGAAGTCGATGAAGAAGAAAATGAAAACAACGATGATACTATAGAAGATATCGAAGAAAAACTTAAAATTCCAGCAAAAACCGAAGAAATCATTGTTGAAAAACCAGATTATACTGATTACAAATTACCACCAGTTAGTTTGTTGTTTACTTCAAAATCCAAACCAACTTCTGGTGATATCAAAGGAAATGCTGAAACCATCAAAGATACATTTCAAAATTTTGGTATCGATGTCGACATGGGCGAAGTGCGCGTTGGTCCGACTGTTACTCAATATTCATTAAAACCAGCCAAGGGTATCAAGCTTACTCGCATCACTGCTTTATCCAATGACTTATCTTTGGCTTTAGCCGCCCACCCTATTCGTATCGAGGCTCCAATCCCAGGTCAATCTTTGGTTGGTATCGAGGTACCAAACGAAAAAGTAGCGATGGTGACATTGAAAGAATTGTTAGAAAGCAAAGAATTTACCGACCGTCCTCACAATATGCACATCGCACTAGGAAAAGACGTGGCGGGAAAGGTTTGGTTTGCAGACTTGCTTAAAATGCCTCATCTTTTGATTGCTGGCGCTACCAATTCTGGTAAAACAGTCTGTATCAATACTGTTATTTTAAGTTTGTTATATCAAAATTCTCCTGAAAATCTTCGTTTCATTTTTGTTGATCCAAAACGGGTAGA
>CAYZHG010000020.1:0-11697 GCA_964477455.1 uncultured Gammaproteobacteria bacterium | reverse complement strand
GTTGCGTCGTCCTTGAATTATTTTTTGAATATCCCAAGGTACTTGATCACTTGAAAATTTCTGAAGTTCCCTTAATTCATCAAGCGTTATAATAGTATTTTCTCTCAATCCTTTGAGCCACCAATGAAAATTACCACCTACCTCCAAACTATCGGCATAATTTTTAAAAACATCAAACTCTTCCAATGTAACATCTTGAAATGAACGAAATTCTGATTCTTGAATACCAGCCTTCTTTAAGATAGTTAAATTTTCTAAAGTAAACAACCATGGAGCACTTTGCACTTCAGCCCACACTGATGGATTGGGAGGATAATTGTTTTGGTTAAACTTAGGCAGATCAAACCCAACCAAACGCATATTTTTGGCCAAAATAAACAGCTGTCGCAAAGTGTCTTCATTATTTTCTTGCCAACTAATCTCCCAAAATAAAGGCTCGTCCAAAATTTCCGGACTAAGATTAATAATATCCTTAGAATAAAAACCATTTTCTAAACAATTTTTAAGCCAAACAGTGTTTGTTTTGAGTTTATCCCAAAGAACTGGAGGCATGTGCATTAGGACATCTCGCCATTCATATTGAGATACTCCAAATGAATCGCCAATCAACTGTTTCGCTTCTTGTAAACGTGTCTCAAAAATTGTAAGTATTTTTTCATCTACTGGCTCATCAAATATATGCGTAGTAGGATGTCCATATTTAACTCCCGAAAAACGAATACGTAAGATGATATCTTTAACCTCATATTCTGGATGATCAAATAAAACAATCGTTGGAAAAGATATTTCCGAATCAATTGATTTTGCTTGCTTAGATACTTCTACTAGCTTGGCAGTGTCCCACTGCAAAAGCCTTTGCGGAAACTGTGGTGTATCGCCATAGGTGGTTTCAGAATACTTACCATTAATAAAATAGGTACTTGGCAAACCAGCATCATACAATTCTATCAATTTGTCGATTGTTTGATCACTGCTGGCAAAATTGAAAAGTCCGGCACACTCTGGTCTGGTAGCCATTTTTTCTAATGATCCAATACTAAATTTATTATCAGCAAAATGAGCACCAACGATTGCTATAAGTTCTCTAATTTTCTTTACAGAACCGCTCTCTACCGAAGAAAATACTGGAGAAAAATCGTAATACTGATTGGGTGCAAAATTTAACAAAAATAAAAAGTCTTCTTTTTGTTGTCGGTCAAATTTTTTAAAACGAGGGAAAATAGCTATCCTACTTCTCTCTTCTCGATATTCATTAGCAAATCTTCTTCCCATTTCTACCATCTCACCTTCAATCAATGAAATATCTGGGTAATTTTTTTCTTCATCTGGCAACTCTCCACTCAAAAAAGATAACGCGATTTTACTGTCCATCCCATCAACTTCCAAAAATTGTAAACAAAATTCCGTATCATCCACTAACTCATTTTTACAAAATGTACTAAAAGCATACAAACGTTCAATATTACTTTCGCTCCGCTCGGTGTTCCTAAAATCGTTTCCACCGCCATAACGACGACTCCTATAGTTATTATCACCGACAAATGAATCTCCTTTAGCGAGAAGTGTTTGAACTAAAGTGTTTCCCACTTCTCCTTGCGGACCACCGGCTAATTCGAATACTCTAAATTGATTACGAACTTTTTGCTCCAAACCGGCAGCTTTAAAAATTTCAAACCCCTTTTTAACTGCTGGATAGTGTTCCGGAGAAAAAACAAAATTTTTATTGGCAAAATGATCAAAATCTAATTTTGCCTCATCACTACATTCTCGACTATAAGCAATAAAATTTTTAATTTCTGACTCAAAAATAATTTCATTACCTTTCGATGGCCAAGAATACTCTCCATCTTGTGGTTTAAGTGCTGCAAAAAACGGCTCTCGCAAGTCTTCAGGAATATGTGCTACTGTTTCAAAAAAATTATCCAAAAAATATATTGGACCGCGCAAACCGCCTTTACTCCAAATTGTCTGACCAGATTTCGTTTCTCCAGAACCATAATCGCCGCGAGATTTGAATGGTAAATGACGCTTTAGCGTTGGACTTAAGCCTTTAGCAAAATCAATTAGCTCCTCGGCATTTTTCAGATCATCTCTTCCCCAAACATTCTTATTAAATCCTTCCGCATTTTCTTCTGTCCATAATTTTTGTATTACTTCTTCGCCGTAAGCAATAATCGTAGCTGTGAGAGCTTGAATTTTTTTAAATGGCAAAGCTTCAATGTGTTCTTTTTTTACTTCTGGAAAACTAGCCAAAACTAAAATACCATAAACAGCGCTCCAATTTATCTCTGCTTTATCTTTTCTGGCCGTATCAAAACAAGGTGATATTTTTTCCAATAGAGTTTGGCGGGCGCTGGCATCAAATTTCTTTGCGATGGTCGCCAAAAAATTTAAATCGCTATTTTTGTTGAATACAACTGTGGGAAAATCCATCAACACTCGAATTTGTTCCAGTGGATTCTCACTCTCTGTTATCACCATCTTTATTTCCGGTTTTTTATCCCATGTTGAAATGACAAAATTTTGTTCCGATTCAGAAAATTGCTGTAGTTTATCAACAACAATTATAGATTTATCAAAAAGAAATTTCTCCCAATCAGAAATTTTGATATCTTCATCAACAATATTTTGATCAATATTTACTAACGGTAAATCTTTGTCTTCCAAAACCATCTCTACAGAGTTGTCCGCAAGCACGGCACTTTTTTCTGAAACATCTTGACTTTTTTCAACTGCGCCTAGATTATCTGGTGATTTTAACAATTTTCCTTTTTTACTTTTTTGGTGTTGTCTGAATAACTCCACCGGGCGAAGAATAATTTTTAATAGTCGTCCAACAAAATCATCATTCAATTTTTTAATCGCCCCTTTCAACGCCTGCATTTCTTTTATTTCTTCTTCTGTTTCTACATAAACAATATTTTCATTTTGTGCACGTGCAATAAAATCATCCGCCATAATTCTGGCGTCGTTCAAACTTTGTTGTGCCTGATTTTCTAAATCTTGAACAATAGTATCCGTACTGACACCTAAAGACTCCTGAGGATGTTTTGAGTCCTGTTCAGAAATTGATATTTGTTTACGATCACTAGGCATACTACAAATCCTTCAACTTTTTTTTAAGTTTCATCTGTTTCCAGTTTGTTACTTTCTCATCATATCGATGTAAAATATCCAGTTGCTTCTTTCGTAATTTTGCCAATTCACCATGAAACCATCGATTTAGGTCATCCAATTCATTTTTTTGATTTTCTGTTAATTTCATAGTTTTTAATTAACTCAATTACTTTTATAATATTATCACGATTTAATATATAAACAAAGTACCCTCAGGCCATCTTATTGCTAATATCATTTTATGGGGTGGGGTTGTGTCAAATCAACAAAATATAGTACAATTTATATATATTTATTTTTATTTCTAATATTATGTCAGAAATAGGCCGCTATTCACCGCAAGATGAAACCCCATTTAAACCAAACAAAAAACCTTCTGAAAAAATAGCTGGAGCTTTGCTTGGCGCTAGCATTACTTTATTGGGAGTAGTTGGGGGTGGAAAAATGATTCAGGAACACGCAGAAAAGGGAGATCCTATGTTAATAGAAATGGAAAAAAAAGGCTAAAATTAGTGATGAAAAAATTAATACTGATAATATAGCGGCGGCGGCAGAAAAAGAAAAATTGGCGATAATGAGAGCTGAAGAAGCCAAAAAACTAGCAGATAAAAACATTTTGGCGGCAAAAGAAGCAAAAAAGGTTGAGGAGGAAAATATAAAAAAAGAAGCGCAACAATTTAGACTTCAACAAACAGATGTATTTATAGATGCTAATTTTGCAAAAATGAATGGAACAGGAACATCTTTTGCCATTGATCAATTTGATTATTTTAGAAAATGGTTACGAATGAACTCCACTCGCGAGCTATATGATAGTGTAAATATAATAATTGAACTAGTTCAAGACAAAAAAGGTCATTTAGATAAAGTTGTATTAAAAAATGTTAAAGAAATAATCAAAAGAACTCCGGAATTAAGAAGCCACCTATTAAACATTTTAACTGCTTTTAACAAATTGAAAGAAGATATTAAAAATGGCAAGGAAGAGAGTGCTTTTACTATATACAGTCAACCAGAAAAATCAAAAATTGACAGCGTAGAATTTGGCATAGAGATCATCTCAAAGTTGTTAAGCACAAAATGATGAGGGGTTTGGAAGAATTCCTTTATATTGACAAAACATTCCATTTCTATGGAATGTTTTTATTTACGATAAAAAAATCCCCCCGAATTTCGGAGGGATTTTAAAAAGATTTATTCCGCTTTAGTTTCAACTACCTTTTCTTCTTTCTTGTCTTCTTTTTTCAATTTACCTTTTACACCAGCCACTTTCAAACCAAGACGGTGTTCAGCTGGTTCAACAGATACTACTTCAAATTCAAGTTCTTGACCCAATTTGAATTTATCGTTGATATTGGCAATTGGATCATCAGAAAGTTCTGAGATGTGAGCCAAACCATGGATTTCTTTGTCCAAGGCGATCATCAAACCAAAAGGTTCTACTTTGATGATTTTACCTGTGACTTTGTCGCCCATTTTATATTTTTCTTTCACTTTTTTCCAAGGATCATCTACTAAACGTTTGATAGATAGATAGATTTTGGAATGATCGAGCTGGATAATTTGAGCTTTTACTTGATCGCCCACTTTCAATACATCTTTAGGGTGATCAATTCTCTGCCAAGCGATCTCAGAGATATGGATCAAACCTTCAAGGCCATCACCAAATTTCACGAAAGCACCAAAGGAAGTCAAAGCAGAAATTTCTCCGGAAACGATATCGTTGATCTTGTAAGCTTCTAGTACAGCTTTTTGAGAATCTTCCCAAACTGCACGTTCTGAAACGATCAATTTCTCTTCTTTTTCATCAACGTCGATAACTTTTACTTCAAATTCTTTGCCAGTCATTTCACGCAACTTGTCCAAAATGCGATTTTTATCGCCACCAGTAACACGTGGATAATGATCTGGAGAAAGTTGAGAAACTGGCATAAAACCAGATAAAGCATCAACACGCATCATCAAACCACCTTTGTTTGCAGATACTACTTTTGCTTTGATAGTCAAACTATCTTTCATCCATTTCTTCATACTATCCCATGCACGCTGGTAACCAGCAATACGGAAGGAAAGTTCCATTTCACCGTTTTCATTTTCTAAATCAACTACTGTAGCCTCCGCTTCGTCGCCAACTTTTAAGCCAGCATACTCGCGAGATTCCACGAACAATTCACGTCCGCGAACTACACCGGTAGTTACACCTTCGACGTCCAAGCGAACTTCGCCACGGTCGACAGAGATAATCTTACCTTTGATAACTTCCCCAACCTTAGGGACATTTATCGCCATTCCAGCCAACAAGGTTTTGAAATCTTGCTTAGCATCTTTTTTGACAGCATCTGTCATAAAACAAAAAAAATCTTCTTATCCCTTTTGATCTTAGTCAAAATGGGTGCCTTCCACTAAATTGGGTCGGCGTAGATAATTAATTTATGAGATTATAATATCTTAATTTTACGTTTTTGTCAAGTCTTACATATATGTGAAAAACAGCGAATTAAGTGGCTTGCTATCGCACTTCAGCTATGTTATAATTTTATAAGTTTTGATGGACTTAATTTTTCTGATTTTAATAAATATGCATATTTCCTGGCTTGGACAAACCTGCGTACGTTTACAAACAAAAAACGTTGACGAGGATATTACAGTGATCATCGATGGATACAAACCTTCAACCGGAGAATTTCCTCGTAGTTTTAGTCCACAAATTGCTCTTTATTCACATGGCGAAGAAAATATCACCACCCTTTCACAAGAACCGTTCATCATATCGACATCTGGTGAATGTGAAATCAAAGGGGTGATGTGTTATAGCTACCCTTGTGAAGATGGGCAGATTTTTAAAATCAATGCAGAAAATATCAATTTAGTTCATTTGGGAAAAATCACCAAAAAATTGGACGCTGAACATATTGAAAAACTTGGCACACCAGATATTTTGTTTATTCCAGTTGGTGGTGGACCAAATTATTTGTCTCTTAATGATGCGGCCGATATGATTACTACTTTAGGACCACGCATCGTAATTCCAATTGCATATCAATCTGACAGCGAACCAAAAGCGGGAGCGTTGAGTGACTTTATCAAAGTAGTAGGTCTTTCGCCAGAAGTTACCGATAAAAAATTTATTATCAAAAAGAAAGATTTGCCGTCTAGTGAAACTAAGTTAATGGTATTGGAAAAAAACTATTAATATATGACTGCCAAAAAAGAGGGTAGAAATATTAGGAATGAAAATACGCCACAGCAAAACAATGAAGAATCTGCGAATATTAGAGAAAAATTCATAAACCAACAACTCACCACAGAAAAGAAATTATCATTTTGGTTATGGATTGGTGTTGGAGGATTAGGATTTGTAATTGTATTTTTTTGGGGATACTCTTTATGGTCAAATGTATCAAGTTACAGTTGGAAAAAATCTCAGGAAGGTAAAATTTTCAAACAATCAAGTGCTGATTTATCAAAAATTTTTGAGGAAAATAAAGAAAACGAATTACGTAATCAAACAAATATAAAACAAATCAAGGAATTGTTGAGTAAATCTTTTCAACAAAAATTAAACACTAGTTCGACCACGACCAACTCAACAAGTACGATAGATTTTACCACAACAACTACGACACTTTTTACCACTTCTACCATTACTACGACTACTAAGAAATAAAATACATTTTATTTCTTAACTCAACCTTAGAAATTATAGAAATTATGAAAAAAGAACTTGAACCAGCAAAACAAGAAATTGGAAAAATTTTACAGACATCGATTGTCACGGAAATGAAAAGCTCTTATTTGGAATATGCCATGAGTGTTATTATTTCTCGTGCCTTACCAGATGTTCGCGACGGATTAAAACCAGTTCATCGTCGTATTCTGTATGCGATGTGGAATATTGGCTTGCGCCATACCGGTAAATTTCGTAAATCTGCGCACGTAGTCGGTGAGGTGATGGCCAAATACCACCCGCACGGTGACTCCTCTATCTATGAAGCGATGGTTCGTATGGCACAGGAATTTTCTATGCGCCATCAACTAGTAGATGGTCAGGGAAACTTCGGTAGTATGGATGGTGATAGTGCCGCGGCGATGCGTTATACCGAGGCTCGCTTGCGTGCAATTGCCGAAGAAATGCTTTTTGATATTGATAAAAACACTGTAAATTTTAATGCCACTTACGACGGTTCACATCATGAACCGATGGTATTGCCAGCAAAATTACCAAACTTATTGCTAAACGGTACCATGGGTATCGCTGTTGGTATGGCCACTTCCATTCCTCCACACAATCTTAGTGAACTTTGTGATGGTATTGCCAAATTAATCGCCGAACCGGAAACAACGGTAGAAGAATTGGCCGATATTATCAAAGGACCAGATTTTCCAACCGGCGGTATTATTTATAATAAAAAAGATATTTTGACGGCTTGTGCTACTGGTCGTGGTGGTGTGGTAATTCGCGCCAAAGCCGAGATAGAAGAAGCCAAAAAAAGTGGCATGTTCCAAATCATCGTAACTGAAGTCCCTTACCAAGTGAACAAAGCGGAGATGATTGAAAAAATTGCCAACTTGGTACAAGAAAAAAAGATCGAAGGTATTCGTGACTTACGTGATGAATCCAACAAAGATGGTGTGCGCGTCGTGATTGAACTTAAGAAAGATGCATATCCACAAAAAGTTTTAAATCAACTTTATAAACAAACTGATTTACAAACAACATTCCATTACAATCTTTTGGCATTGGTGGACGGTATCCAACCACGTGTTTTAAATCTAAAAAATATTTTGGATGAATTTATCAAACATCGCCAAGTTGTGATTCGACGCCGTACTGAATTTGATTTGGAAAAAAATAAAGACCGTGCTCATATTTTGGAAGGTTTAAAAATTGCACTTGATAAAATTGATTTGATTATCAAATTGATTCGCGCCAGTAAGGATAAAGATGAAGCTAAAATAAATTTAATTGCTAAATTTGATTTTAGTGATCGTCAAGCAACGGCAATTTTAGAAATGAGATTACAACAACTCGCCAATCTTGAAAGACAAAAAGTTGAAGATGAATTAGCGGAGAAAAAACGCATCATCAAAGAATTAGAAAGTATTTTGGCTTCTGCAAAAAAGATTTTGGAAATTGTAAAAACTGAAACCGCCGATATTAAAGAAAAATACGGCGAAGAACGTCGTACAAAAATTGTTGCTCACGGAGTAAAAGAATTTACTACCGAGGATTTGATTCCAAACGAACCAACGGTAATCATGATCACTACCGATGGTTATATCAAACGCTTACCTCCTGATACTTTCCATCAACAAGTTCGTGGTGGTAAAGGTGTAATTGGTGTAACAACCAAAGAAGAAGAAAGTGTCGCCCATCTCATGGCCACCAACACTCACGATAATATTTTATTCTTTACCAATCGTGGACGCGTATTTCAATTGATGGCTTATGATATTCCTCAGGCTTCACGTACTGCCAAAGGACAAGCCTTAGTAAACTTCTTGCAACTTGCTCCAAATGAAAAAATTACTGCCCTACTTGGTACTGGCGATCTCACCAACATCAAATATTTGGTAATGGTCACAACTCGTGGTAATATCAAAAAAACTGAATTGGCTGACTTTGCCAATGTTCGTCGCAATGGTTTGATTGCTTTGAAACTCAAACCGGATGACAATCTAGAATGGGTCAAACCAAGTAATGGTAACAACGAAATTATGATTGCTACCAAACAAGGCCAAGCTATTCGTTTCCGTGAAAAAGATGTTCGTGAAATGGGACGCACGGCTAGTGGCGTTCGTGGTATGCGTCTTAAAGGTACTGATGAAGTGATTGGAATGGATATCGTTGATGCCAAAAACACATCACTTGAATTTTTAACTGTTGGTGAAAATGGTGTTGGAAAACGCACTGCTTTGAAAGAATATAAAGTACAGGGTCGTGGTGGAAGTGGAATAAAAACTGCAGAAATTACTGCCAAGACCGGCAACCTTACATTTGCGAAAGTAGTGGACATTGTTGATGCTAACGAAAAAGATCTTTTGATGATGTCTTTACACGGACAAGTAATACGTATGCCATTCAAATCTATTTCTTCTTCTGGTCGCGCCACTCAAGGTGTTCGTTTGATGAGATTCAAAGAACCTGGTGATAAGGTGACTAGCGTGACGATGTTGTAAACTTTCTTTTTCGCAATATCAAAAAAACTATAACTAAAAATCCTCTCCAATTATTTTGGAGAGGATTTTTTATAATCTCAAAACAAATATACCACCTTAGACTTGAATTAAGTTATTACCACATTGCTTAATTGTTTTTAATATATTCAAATTTTGCTTTTTAAATAATCCAAACGTCTCTTGATAGAAATTTTCTAACTGCCAATGATCCACATTTGTTGAAACAACATCTGGATATTTTACTATAATTTCAAATTTGTTCATATAATTTTTCACTTTCTCTTGGAGAAGTGGTTCGTAAAGCGTGTGAATCTCTTGAACATTTTCACGAATTGCTACAGCACAAGTTAAAGCGCAGGAAATTTCCAAATCTAATTTTGTAGATATTTCTAAAGCATTTTGAATATCGGATAATAAAAGTGGTACGCGAATAATATTTTTTAGTGAATGAAACGTATCCATAAATTGATAAAATGAATTTTGCTCTTCTTTATGCAAATTCCAAACTACATGATCTATCCATGAATTTTCATTAAACGTACACACACCCACAATCTCATCTTTTTCTTTGAGTGAGATCTGACTTAAAGAACTTTTACAGGCTAACCGTATTTTTTCAGACATAATGTTGAACTGACCTAAATACAAGCTAGCATCAAAAATAATCTTTTTCATAATTTTATTTTTAATCAATTACAAATCATACCCCAACACTTCTTTGGCAAAATATTTTATACCAAACTCTACTTTGTATTCTTCAATACTGACCAAAATTTTACCGCGTGGCAAAAAATTATTTAATAGTGATTTTTTCTCCACACGCTTATGAATTTCTGGTGTAACGTTCCAATCCTGATTTGCTGCATCAAACATTTTTTTAAGCTGATAGTGCTCTTGCTTCAAAACCATTTTTTTAATTTCCTCAATATTTTTAGAGCGAATATCTTGATACAGAATTACCGCTTTTTGCGCCAGACAATCCATCAAAGAAGTAATCTCATCAATTGATAAATACCGTCCATCAGCAATTACCGCAAATTTTTTCATACCAGATATTGGATCGCCATTTTTTACCATAGTGTGACACCCTACAAATGATATTTCCCAATCAACATTTTCATACCAGCCATAAATTATCAAATCTTTTATTGGAGCCACAAAATCTTTTGACCATAAATCTAACGGCTGTAGATCTGGAAAATGCCTTACCAGTATGTTCTCTTTTTCTGTCACAATATACGGACCATACGCTTCCCAACCAAAGTCTGTAACTAAATCATTATATAAACCGTGCACCAAGGATCCAGCCGCTGTAATCAAACGACCATTATTTTTGGCAGAATTTATATCACCAATTTCCCACTGTATATTTTTAATAATTTCTTGAATATCTTGCTGTGAGTGAGCGGAATTTGAGACCAAAGCAAACGGATCAGTCGGACAAGCCTCATTTAACATACGCGCAAAAAAATTACTGACTATTTTATATTCATTTACATTTTTTTCTTTCACACCCTGGTAACACGGAATCAGCTTCTGCAAAATAGCGCGCATATTGGAAGGTGGCGGCAAGATATGTTTTATTTCGGCAAAATTTTTGCTTTCCAAATTTAATGATTTAATTACTATAGCAATACGCTTCACCCACAAATCATGCCAGAGCGGATAAAAGTGAAAAAAATCAAGTGGTTGAAAAGCATCCAAAATATTACCAGCAAATAAATTGAACGAACTATGTGTAAATGTTTTAATCCATGACATAAATTTCTCCTTTTTGGCCATCAATAAAAATTGTTTGACCATTAATAATTTTTTTAGTAGCTTCTTTAGTATTTACTACACATGGTATACCCATCTCGCGACTAAGAATTGCCGGATGTGAAGTAATACCTCCTAAGTCTGTCACAATGGCGGCCGCTTTGACCATAGCCATGACCATTGTGGGATCGGTGAGTGTAGTGACCAAAATTTCTCCTTCTTTAAAATCAGAAAAATTTTCTCCCGGTAATATTACTCGAACCACTCCTTCTATTTCACCTTTACTCGCGCCCAATCCTTTTAAAAATATTTTTTTGATATTCATATATAAATTATTTTCTCTTTCAGTTTACTAAAATTAATAAACTAAAGGGGAAAGGGCTGAGAGTACAGATTCGTACTAACAGCCCCAAATTTGACCAACAATCAAGTCGAGTGAAAAACTACTCAACGATCGTCAGGTCTGACGCGAACTCACGCGCCACTTTGCGGTCAGCGGACAGGATCACTCCACCACCCATCTTCGGCATCCACGAACCTTCCTCGAACGGGATCTCCTTGAGCTCCAACCCCCGCACGAAGCGGAAGTAGAGCAAGGTGATCTGTTCGAAGTTGAGATCGAAGAACACCGGACCGATGACG
>CAYZHG010000019.1:0-4928 GCA_964477455.1 uncultured Gammaproteobacteria bacterium | reverse complement strand
GCGAGCTTCTTCTTTGGTAAGGTTGGCAACTTGCTGAAGTTTGTCAGCCTGTTGTTGTTTTAAGGCTTCAACTTCCAATTTAATTACTTTTACCTTTTCGATTTTTTCGGCTAAAACGCGTTGAGTTTCTGTAAATTCAATCAACTTTTGATCAAAAGTAGTTTCGCGTTTTTCCAAACGCTGTTGAGCATTGTGCATGTCGAGGCGAACTTGCTTTTCTTCTGTTTTGACATCGTCGATCATCTTCTGGGCTTTTTCCTTACCTTCGATGATTATTTCCTGTTGTTTGGTCTTGGCTTCGGTCAAGATGCGTTCGGCGGTTGCTTCCACGGAATTGGCTTGAGCGCGGGCCATCTGTTTACGTAATAGGTAGCCGACGCCGACACCTACTCCAGCAGCCACGAGGGCTACTATCAATATTACAAACTGATTCATATAAAAAAACTTTCAGAGAATACTGAAAGTAAAAGCTTCATACGCTAAAAGCGGTATGAACGGAAGCAAAATCAAAAGTGAATAACTACAAATTACCCGACAAGGCGGGAATCAAGATTTGTGGCAGATAAACAAAAAGAAGGGGAGTTTAAAATTGGTTTTTTTGTTATAATTGCCGTTTTAAAGTTGAGTTTTGTAGCTAATTTAAGCACATTTTAAAGGTTTTACTTGCGTGGCCGTTACTTCAATCGTCTCGGTATTAAAATTAATGATTTAATTATAGCCCGAACCGGGAAAAATGTCAATTCTAAATAAAATATCACCCTGATGGTGATATTATTTTTTTAATTCTTGAGCGTTGACTACATTATATATGCCGATAGCAGTGCGACGTAATTCTTGGCAATAGGCACCAACTCCAAGTTTTTGACCAATGTCGTAGGCTAATGTGCGGATATATGTGCCAGTCGAACATGTCACTTCTATAGTAAGGTCTGGATAGTTATAATTTAGGAGCTGTATATGGAAGAGAGTAATCTCGTTTGGTTGACGTTCCACAGTGATACCTTTGCGGGCAAGATCATAAAGTCGCTCACCGTTGATCTTTTTAGCAGAAAACATCGGCGGTAGTTGAAGTTGTGGTCCGACAAAGGACGCCAATATTTCTTTGATTTTATCTATGGTTGGAGGAATAAAGTCTTCGTTAAGCACCGTCTTTGTCATTTCACCGGTCGAATCAAAGGTGTCTGAAGTTGTGCCAAATCGAATAGTGGCGACATAAGTCTTTGGCATGGCTTTGAATTCATCGATTCTCTTGGTGTTTTCTCGACCGGCCGCAATTATTAAAAGTCCAGTCGCAAATGGGTCGAGTGTACCGGCATGTCCCACTTTGATTTTCTTATTTCCAGTTGAAATACGAAGTTGGTGACGCACAAAATTGACCGCGTCAAAGCTAGTCCAGCCGACTGGTTTGTCTATTAAAATGAAGTCTTGATTTGAAAAATTTTCTTCCATATTTATTGTTGAGGATATACTACCACAAGTTTAGAAAACCGCAAATTGAGTTTTTAGCCGATATTTGACTTTTGGCTTATATCCAAGTATACTGTGGAATATGAATGTAACAGAATTAGCTCGACAACTCAAAGTTCACCCTGTTAAACTTTTGCAAATTTTGCCTGAGTTTGGTTTTGATATTGGTGCGCGTGCCGTCAAGATTGATGACCGTGTTGCCCAACAAATTCAGCGCGATTGGCGTCGAATGAAATTCACTATCGAAGAGCGTGAACGCAAAGAAAAAGAAAAAGAAAAAGAATTAGAAAAACAACAGCGTCAGGAAAGTGGTATTACTATTGAATTGCCACAAATTTTGACTGTGCGTGAATTGGCTGATCGTTTGAATATTCCAATCAACAAACTGATTTTGGAATTAATGAAAAACGGTATTTTGACCAATCAGAATGAAAGAATTGATCATGACAGTGCTTCGTTGATTGCGGAGGGCTTAGGTTTTAAAACCGCTCAGGCGCCAAATACTCCGGTTGTTCAGGAAGACCCAACTCATTTACAAAATTTAGAAAAGATTTTACATCAAGGTGGTACTGATGGTACTGCTCGTCCACCAGTTGTGGTAGTGATGGGTCACGTCGATCATGGTAAAACAAAATTACTCGATGCGATTCGTAGTACCAATGTTATTGCTAGTGAAGCTGGTGGTATTACTCAGCATATCGGTGCTTATCAGGTAGAATGGACAGCACCAAAAACTAAACAAAAAACTAAACTTACATTTATTGATACACCAGGTCACGAAGCTTTTACGGTGATGAGATCTCGTGGTGCGAAAGTGGCTGATATCGCTATTCTAGTGGTGGCGGCAGATGATGGTGTGAAACCTCAAACTATCGAGGCGATTAACATTATCAAAGCGGCTAAATTGCCAGTGATTGTCGCTTTAAACAAAATTGATAAAGAAAGTGCTGATCCTCAAAAAGCTCGTACTGAATTATCCAAGCAAGGAATTATCCCAGATGATTGGGGTGGCGATGTGCCAATGGTAGAAATTTCTGCTAAAAATAATTTGCATATTGATAAACTTTTGGATACGATTTTGTTGGTTGCAGAAATGCAAGCCGACACTATCAAAGCCGATGCCAATCGCAAAGCGGCCGGTACAGTGATTGAAGCTCACGTTGACAAAGGACAAGGTCCAGTGGCAACGGTATTGGTTCAAACTGGTACATTGAAAGTAAATGATCCGCTCGTAGTGAATGGTGAAATATACGGCAAAGTTCGCGCGATGAAAAATTATCGTGGTGATGATATGTCACAAGCTTCACCAAGTACTCCTGTTCGTATTTTAGGATTTAAACTTGCGCCACGCGTGGGTGATATCCTAGATGTTGGAAGTGCTGGTACTGCGACTGAAATAAATTTGAAAACAAAACGTGCTCATGATACAGGTGCGGAACAGCGTCCGATTGCGGCGGCTGGTGATAAGGAAGCAGAAGAAAATTATAAAACTTTCAATTTGGTTATCAAAGCGGACATGCTTGGGTCTTTGGAAGCTATTACATCATCTTTGGAAAAAATTAAAAATGACGAAGTGGGTGTGAAGGTTGTAGGTAAAGGTTTAGGTAATATTACTGCTGACGATGTCTCACTGGCTAGTGCGACTGGTTCGGTGATTGTCGGTTTCAATGTGGCCACTACATCTGTAGCCAACGAAATGATGCAAAACACCGGTGTACAGTTCAAACAATACAAAGTTATTTATGATTTGTTAAACTATGCTCAGGAAGAATTAGAAAAATTATTGAACCCAATTTTGATTACTACTGAACTCGGAAATCTCAAGGTTATGGCAATCTTTAGAACAGAGAAGAATTATATGATTGTCGGTGGCCGTGTGGAAATGGGTAAATTGCTCAAAGACTGCAAGATCCGCGTCAAACGAAATGGTGAAATTATTGGCAAAGGTGCCCTGTCTCATTTGCAGACTGGTAAACAGGAAGTCAAATCAGTTCCTGAAGGTACAGAATGTGGTGTGCACTTTGATGGTAAATTAAAATTAGAAGTTGGCGATGTGCTAGATGCATACAAAGAAGAAAAAGTTGTGAAAAAATTAGTTTTAAGTTAATTTTTATTTGTATATTTTATATGGAACACACATTTACAGATGCAAATTTTAAAACTGAAGTATTGGAAAGCAAAACTCCAGTGTTCGTAGATTTCTGGGCACCATGGTGTGGCCCTTGTCAGATGATGGGTCCAATCGTAGAAGAAATGGCTCATGAAAACGAAGGCAAAAATATCAAAATTGGCAAATGCAATGTTGATGATAATGGCGAAACAGCTGCCGCCTACAATGTCATGAGTATTCCAACTTTCCTACTCTTCAAAGATGGTGAAGTAGTGGATCAACTTACTGGTGGTGTACAGAAGGAAAAATTGAAAGAAATGATCGCTAAGTATTTATAAGAATTTTAAACAAAAAACATCCAGAAAAAATCTGGATGTTTTTAATTTTATTAAGATCGTCCTTATTTTAAATACAAAATATTTATATTCAAAATGAGTGGAGACGATCTTGTAAAGAGCGGCGCCACCCTTTTGGAATGGCAACCAAAGTTGCTGAAATACCCGTTTTCTAGCTGGGACCAGCCGTCATATGTTCTAGCGTTTCATATGATCGCTATGGTTAATCATCGTCGTCATCAATACAACCATCGTTTCTTCTGTCGCATGGTTCAGCACCTTCCCACTCGTCTTCCCAGTCTCCTCTGTCGACAAAGCTAGTCCTGAAATCTTTTGTTGTTTCAGGCGGCGCTGCTCGGTCGGTCTGATGAGTCGGTTTGCTCTTAGAGTCTCCCATCTTGTTGCCTCCCATGATATGAATGCCAAGATTCAAATATACTAACGTTTTCAAAAATAATAGTCAAGTTTTTCATATTGATTTACATTGTACTATGAGGTAGAATAGACCCGTTATGAAAGATTTTGTCCATTTGCACGTTCATTCTCATTATTCACTTTTAGACGCCTTGCCAAAAGTGAATGATCTAGTAAAAACCGCTAAAGCACGCGGTTTTTCGGCGTTGGCTTTGACCGACTACGGAAATATGTATGGAGCGATTGAATTTTACCAAGTATGCGAAAAAGAAGGTATTAAACCAATAATTGGAGCGGAGGTATTTATAACTTTGGGCTCTCATTTTGACAAAGACCCAAATGAACGTTTTTATAATCTTATTTTGTTAGCGTTAAACGATACTGGTTATCGTAATTTGATGAAATTGGTATCACTTGGAAATATCGAAGGTTTTTGTGTAAAACCAAGAATCGACAAAGAACTACTCCGAAAATACAGTGAAGGCTTGGTCGCTTCGTCGGCCGGTTTTGAGGGTGAAATTGGTCATATTTTGCGTAAGGAAAATAATTGGGAAAAAGCAAAAAAAATAGCATTGGATTATCAGGATATTTTTGGTGTTGGA
>CAYZHG010000018.1:0-2917 GCA_964477455.1 uncultured Gammaproteobacteria bacterium | reverse complement strand
GTATCGCCCTTTTTTACCTTATCTTCTGCATCGACAGAATCTTGCGGATACCATCTGGCTTCATCCCATTGTCTTCTACCGCTATGTGAAACTAAGATTGAATTCAAAGTCTCTTTTGGATCTACTTCGACACCAATAGCTTTCAACCTTTCAGCTAAATATGTGGCCACTCTTGCAGTTTTTACAACATGATTAAATATACCTGACCATTCTTTATTTTCATGCACCTCTCTAAGACCAACCATCCCAGAACCTTCTCGCACCAAACTAATCTCATTACCCAAAGATAAGTCAGGTTTTTTTATTTCCTTGGGAACAACTTTCTCCGTCTTACCTTTGAGAACTTCCAAAATATCCCCTTGTGGCCTAGTTTCTCTATTCATAAAAAATTATTTTTTTAATTGTTCTTTAAAAAAATCAACAAAAGGAATGGCGGTTGGATCTATGCCTTGCAACAGGGCGCCATAATAACTTACATAACTTCCAAAAACCAAAACTTCACAGGCTTGTAAAAGTTTATCTTTTTCTGTGGTTTTATATGACCAATATTTTATTTGATTTTTATCCAAAACTTTCTTAGTAACATCAAAACGTTTTTGAATACGCATATCATAAAGAGATGACTCCACTAATACAAAGCCTAAATTTTGTTTGTTATTTTCTGGATAAATCATGCCTTCCAATAGATGGTGATTTAATTCCGGTATTAAAAAATATCCTGCGAAACGCTTAGCATTTTCATTGGTCTGATTGGCGGCGGCGTGAACATTGCCAGCCAAATGCTCCGCTCCCAAATACCAGACATTTCTGCCAAACAAATTTTTGGCCATTTCTTTAGCTAAATTTTTTCCAACATTTGAAGCGCCAAATTCGGTATCATATTTTTTTAAAACAGATACAATATCTTTAACATTTTTTGGAGACAAAGAAATCAATCCCGCTTTAGCAAATAAAACCATCTGACCAACAATTGAATAACCCAACCCCATACGCGGTGAACCGCAAGGATTGTTGTTGGTAGAAAAAACCAAAGCTGGAATTTTTGCAGCAAAAGAAAATTTAGCCAAATCGCCACCAGAAGTAATAATCGCTAATTTAGCTTTTCGTTTATAAGCTTCTTTCATGGCGTATACTGGTTCTTCAGTGGTACCAGAATAACTAGACACCACTACAAAACTATTTTTATCAACATACTCTGGAACATGATATCCATTCACAATTTCCAATGGCGCTTTTAATTTATTGAAAAAAACAGATTTTAAAATATGAGCTCCCAAAGCAGACCCACCCATACCAAGCACCACAATATTTTTAACTTTTTTATAACTCGCCGGAATTTTTAAATTCTTAGCACACCCCAAAACTTCTTCCACTTGAGCAGACAAAAGTTCCAAACTCCCAAGCATACTCTTGGAATCCAATTTCCTAATCTCTTCAATGTTATTTAAAATATCTCGCATAATATTGAATTTAATTATAAAAGGTTGTTGGCTTACCTTTGAGCGGGTTATGAGCCCAAGGCTCATCCTTTGGCCTTCACAGGCCAAAAAAGCGAAAAGGTAAACCAACAGCCGTAAAACTTATTGTAAATACTCATTCAACGCCTCTTTCCAATCACGTTGCCCCATCAACTTCGTATTCAATAATTCGGAATACATCGGTCGCTTCGCCGGTCGCAGAAATTTATCACCACTCACGGGCGTTATCTCAATATCAATTTTTTTTATTTTAAAAATTTCCTTCGCCCATTCATACCAACTACTCACCCCGCTGTTACTACCATGATAAATACCAAACGGTCTTCCTTCTTCAATAATTGTGCGCGTCAATTTGGCTAGATCAGGAGCGTAAGTAACACAACTAATTTCCTCATTTACCAAATCCAAATGAGTTTTACCTCCTTCAGTTGCCAACCAAATCATCATATCCACAAAACTCTTTTTTGCACCTTCACTTGCAGCAGGTTTTCCAAATAATTTTGATAATCTTATTATGTAAAACTTTCCTCCAATTTCTAAAATTTCTTCTTCGGCCATGGCCTTTGATTCACCATATTTATTTACTGGATCTGTCTCATCATCTTCTTTATATCCTTCTTGTTTATCACCCTTAAAGACATAATCCGAAGAAAAATGAACCAAAATAGAATTTATTTCTTTACAAATACCTGCCAAATTTCCAACCGCTTCACCGTTAATTTTCTTAGCCAATTCAAACACTTTTTCATCTTCTTCAATTTTATCTACCGCATTGAGCGCAACCGCATTAATCACAATATCGGGGTGTAAATCCGAGATTTTAGTTGCCGTCACAATATAATCAGTAATATCCAACTCATCCTTATCCCAACCAACTACTTCGTAATTTTTTTTAGAAAATTCTCGAACTAATTCTTGTCCGAGCATTCCTTTGGCGCCAAGTATTATGATTTTCATATTTACATGATAATACAATTATTTTTGAGCCGGTTATCGAGCTACAGCGAGATCCCTGTGGCCTCGCGACCGAAGAGAGCGAAAAAATTATTTTATTATCGTAAAATTATTGAGAAATTATTTTTTTATATTCTTCGTAATCAGTAATATAATCACTTCTATCAGAACTATAATTAGTGGAAGACAAAGCTAATAATACACAGTCGGATGACGCGTCTTTAAATCCATGCCACACATAACTATCAACAGAAATAGCATCTTGCGGGCCGCTCATTGATAAATCTTCTAGACCATTGCCGCGATCAATGACTGCTGTCACGGTTCCTCGTTGACAAACAAATAATTCTTGTTCAACTTTATGACAATGTTGCCCAGTTGGTTTGGTAAAATCAGTAATAAAATAAAAACGTTTTACCTCCCAATTAATATAATCTTTTAATTCCACCGGGGTTAATGCCACACCAGTATTGGTAAAAGTTTTG
>CAYZHG010000017.1:0-6089 GCA_964477455.1 uncultured Gammaproteobacteria bacterium | reverse complement strand
TTTGAGTAAATTTACCCAAGTCTTTTTCCAATATTTCTTTTTCCTTCAAAAGTAAGGTTTTTATTTTTAAAAGAAATTCTTTATTGAATGTCGATTTTGCCATATATGAAAATTATTTTGAACGTGATTATTATAACAGATTGCCAAGCGTAGTCAAGCAAAAATTTTATAAAAAAAATAGGGGCATAGTACCCCACAAAAATAATTTTAAGGATCTTGCCCCTAAGGCGCTGTACATGGCGAGAGCAAACATCGTACAGATGAATGTCATCAACCAAGACAGTGATACCCCCGACCGCTTGATGGTGAATCTCAGGCATCAGCAAGACACAAAAGGTCAAACTAGATGCAAGATTGAGATTACCGGACAAGAAGTTCGGATTCGCCACTACCGCTTCAATATATTTGTACAGCAGTTGTGAATCCACTTCTTATAAAATAAGCAGTTCAGATGGTTTGGTTCGCTAGTAAGCGAACAATTAAATTGTAGTAAAGAACTACATAATTAGTATACCACATATATTGGGTTTTGTCAACAGGTTGTGTAGAGTAGTGTATACAAACGCTATTTATAGTTAGATTAGCCAATAAAATTTAAAGATAGTGTTAATTCGTATATAGGTTGTCCACCTTTGAGTGGCGTTATGCACACCTTTATCCACTTTTGTATACACTAGTCTATACAAACAAGATTGTGGCACCACGAAGCACGCCTTTTGTTATAAAATTTGCAACAAAAAATCCGCCCAATGGAGCGGATTTTTTTTGAAGTAAATTATTTTGTTTTACCTGCAATAATGTTGGCGGCAACGTTGCCTGGAACATCAGCATAATGACCGAATTCCATGGATGAACTAGCACGACCCTGACTCATAGAGCGTAGGGATGTGACATAGCCAAACATACTTGCCAAAGGAACGATAGCTTTTACTACTTTCATTTGACCACGATCAAACATTTCTTGAATTTGACCACGTTTTGAATTCAAATCACCGATACAGTCACCCATATATTGTTCAGGAGTAACTACTTCTACTTTCATGATAGGTTCCATAATAACTGGATTTGCTCTCTTGCAAGCGGCTTGAAAAGCCATAGATCCAGCCATTTTGAAAGCCATTTCAGAGGAATCAACTTCGTGGTAAGAACCGTCAGTTACGGTTACTTTGATATCTACCACTGGATAACCAGCTTGAATACCGCGAGTTAATGATTCTTTTACACCTTTTTCAATAGCAGGAAGATATTCACGAGGAATAGATCCACCTTTAGTTTCATCAACAAATTCGAAACCTTTGCCAGCTTCTTGAGGTTCAACAGTAAGATAACAATGGCCAAATTGACCTTTACCACCAGACTGTTTGATATATTTACCTTCTGCTTCAGCTTTGGTACGAATAGTTTCTTTGTAAGCAACTTGAGGAGCACCAACGTTGGCATCTACCTTGAATTCGCGTTTCATGCGATCCACGATAATATCCAAATGTAACTCACCCATACCAGAAATAATGGTTTGCAAAGTTTCTTCATCAGTTTTGATACGGAAAGTTGGATCTTCTTCAGCCAATTTCTGCATAGCCATACCAATTTTTTCTTGATCCTGTTTTGTTTTTGGTTCGATAGCAACTGAGATAACTGGTTCTGGGAAGATAATTTTTTCTAATAAAATAGGTTTGTTTTCATCACAAAGTGTGTCACCAGTTGTCACATCTTTAAGACCAATAGCGGCGGCGATTTCACCTGAGTATACATCACTTACATCTTCACGATGGTTGGCGTGCATACGTACGATACGTCCCAAGCGATTTCGTTCACCATTTGTGGAGTTGTGTAAATAACTACCAGCAGAAACTTTACCAGAATATACACGGAAGAAAACCAATTTACCCACAAAAGGATCGGTCATGATTTTGAAAGCCAAAGCAGAGAAAGGTTCATCGTCAGAGGCTTTGCGAATTTCTTCTTCTTCAGTATCAGGGTTGATACCTTTAGTTGGAGGTAAATCTGTAGGAGCTGGTAAATAAGCAATAACAGCATCCAACATAAATTGAACACCAATATTTGCTAAAGCAGAACCGCAGATTACTGGATAAAGCAAGTTTTTTAAAGTTAAAGTGCGGATGGCTTTTTTAATTTCTTCAACAGTCAAATCTTGGCCGTTAAGATATTTTTCCATCATTTCGTCACTGACTTCGGAAACTTTTTCCACCAACTTAGCGCGATATTCTTTTACCTGCTCTACCATGTTGGTTGGAATTGGAATTTCAACGATATTTTCACCATTTTTTCCTTCGAAGTGGTATGCTTTGTTTTCGATCAAATCTACCAATCCTTCAAATGTACTATCAGCACCAATTGGCAACTGGATAGCGTAAGCATTTTTAGATAAACGTTCATGGATAGAATCCATACACATGAAAAAGTCGGCGCCCAATTTGTCCATTTTGTTGATAAAAGGTACACGAGGTACGTTGTATTTATCAGCTTGGTGCCAAACAGTTTCAGATTGTGGTTCTACACCTTGAGATCCATCAAACACAGCGACTGCACCATCAAGTACGCGCAATGAGCGCTCTACTTCAACAGTAAAATCTACGTGTCCAGGAGTATCAATGATGTTGATGCGATGATCTTTCCAGAAACAAGTTGTAGCCGCAGAAGTAATTGTAATACCACGCTCTTTTTCTTGTTCCATCCAGTCCATTTCAGCGGCGCCTTCATGCACCTCACCAATTTTGTGTTTTTTACCAGTGTAAAAAAGCACACGTTCAGTTGTGGTGGTTTTTCCAGCGTCGATATGGGCGGCAATACCAATGTTACGTGTTTTGTCTAGTGAAAATTCACGAGGCATAAATTTAAGTAATTAATTTAATATTATCGTTTCGTACTACCAGATCATCTTTTCGCTTTTTTTGGCCGCGAGGCCAAAAGGATGAGGCTCGGCCTCATAACCCGCTCAAAGACAATCTATCGCCACTACACTTTACAAAAATTATTTTGCAAAGCGAGCAAAATGAGCGAAAGCTTTGTTGGCTTCAGCCATACGATGAACATCATCACGTTTCTTTACAGCATCGCCAGTGTTCTGTTGAGCATCCATCAAAACGGTTGCTAACTTTTGGAACATAGGTTGGCCTTTTTTGTTGCGAGCGGCACCAATAATCCAGCGGAAAGCCAAAGCATTTTGACGTTCACCGCGAACTGGAAGTGGTACTTGGTAGTTTGCACCACCAACACGGCGGGAGCGAACCTCTACCTGAGGACGAATAATGTTGATAGCTTCTTCAAAAATTTTAACTGGATCTTTTTTTGTTTCAGCGGCAATCTTATCCATTGCTGAATAGAAGATGTCTTGTGCCACTGTTTTTTTGCCACGTTCCATCAAGAAGTTGGTGAATTTAGCCACCAATACACTTCCATATCTTGGATCCGGAGCAATAACGCGTTGTTTTGATTGCTTACCTCTCATATTTTAATAAGTTCAAGTTTTTATAGGTGACTAAATTATTTTTTTGCTGCTTTTGGACGTTTTGTACCATAAATACTACGACTGCGGCGACGTTTGTCGATACCTTGAGCATCATAAACACCGCGAACGATATGGTAACGTACACCAGGCAAATCTTTTACACGACCACCACGCAAAAGCACGATAGAGTGTTCTTGTAAGTTGTGGCCTTCACCAGGGATGTAGGCAATAACTTCTGAGCCATTACTCATACGAACCTTAGCAACTTTACGCAAAGCTGAGTTAGGTTTTTTTGGAGTAGTGGTATACACCTTAGTACATACACCTCTTTTGAAAGCGCATCCTTTGGCGAAAACTGTCTTACGGCGGTGCAAGTTGTCGATTGTAAATTGCAATGCCGGTACTTTGGTCTTGCGTGCTTTACTGACACGCCCTTTTTTAACCAATTGGTTTACTGTAGGCATAGTTTAATTAAGTTTGGCTAATCTTAGTTGATTTAGCCGATATTTTAATAACAAAAAAACTGACCATATATAATCAGCCACGATTCTTTTGGTCCGCCCTTGACCTCTGTATCAGATAAATACAGGGTTTTTGGACTAGTTCTGCTTAGATAATACTATTTTAACCGTCTTTTGTCAAGGATTGACGGTTGTGGAAAATTATAGTATTTTTTATTGACCGCTATCATTAGTGGTAGAGAGGTTAGAGATGAATATTCTGCGTAAGTTGGCATCGATGGCTGTGTCGGCCGGCGCTCTATTGAGCGTTGTTGGCCTGTTAATCGGGGTCATTGTCGCTCTGCCTGGCGAGGCACCCACCGTTGTCCTTCACCCATTTTGGGTAAGTCTGGCGTCGTTTGTTGTGTTCATCGTTTGTGGGTGCTTTTTGCGCCTGACAAATGTGAAGACTAAAACGTCTTGAGCAGAAAATTGGCACAACCCCCGAGAAGACATATCGGGGGAAGGCTATTAAAAAACCACCTTACTTGCCTAAGTAGAAAAATTTTTTCTTTTTAGGCAAAGGTGGTTTTTTTGTTATTTTAATTTGTGTTTAATTTTTTTGACAATGGAAGCTAAATTGTGGCTTGTTTTTAGAAGATATTCGCAATTTTTATCTTTGATAGCCTCGAGAATGTGAGGGTCGTCATTTTGATTGGTAAGTATTATTATTGGAACCAATTTACCCCAATCATCCGCGTGAAGATTTTTTAATACCTCCATGCCTTTCATTTTTGGCATAAATAGATCTAAAATTATTAAATCTGGATGTTCGGTGAGTGCTTTTTCCAAACCGTCCAATCCATTTGATGATTCAGAAATTAAAAAGTTTTCTAGTTTTAATTTATCAGATAAGATTCGTCTGGTTGCTGGTTCGTTTTCTATAATTAATATTTTGTTTAATTTCTTTTTCATAAATAAAACTATTTTTTTGTTATAGTTGGTTTATATGGAAAAGTTACAAAAAATTTTGTACCAACATTTTCAATTGATTCAAACCAAATTTTTCCACCAAATTGTTCGACGATAGATTTTACCATGTACAATCCCAAACCGGTTCCGGTAATCTCTTTTTCCATTACATTTTCAGCACGATAAAGTTTTGTAAAGATTTTTGTTTTAGAAGTTTCTGGTATTCCATATCCCGTATCAGCAATAGTAATTTTAAACTCTTTTTTATTTTGTGGTTCGACACTTATAGAGATAGTTCCTTTTGGCGGAGTATATTTGATGGCGTTAGTAATTAAATTTTGCAACAACATTCGCATCATTTTTGTGTCTGAAAATATTTCGAGCAGATCTTTGTTGACCGTTTTGTTGATTGTTAAATGATTGTCTTCAATAATTCCTGCAGACTCCTTTTCGGTTTCAATTATGAGATCAAATATGTTTATTGGTACCAATTGAACCGGCAGTGTGCCCAAATCCAAACGGGAAACATTTAGAAGATCATTTACCATTTCTACCATGCGATGGTTGCCAGCGTAGACTTCCTGAAGATATTTTTTTTGATCTTCTGTGATTGGTCCGGCATCGCCAGACAATAGCATTTCCACATACCAATTGATTGTGGATAAAGGAGTACGCAACTGATGAGATGCCAAGAAAACAAATTCACTTTTAATTTTATCAATCTCTTTTTCTTGGGTAATGTTACGAAATACTTCGATAGCACCAATAATTTCATTATTTAAAATGATTGGCATAGCACTGATATATACAGCCATATCAACATTGTCTTTTCTGACAAAATGATAATTGGAAGTTATTATTTTTTTTCTTTTTATTAAAGATAAATGCAACGGATGTTTTTCCAATGGAATATGAAGGCCTTTTTCATCAGCCAATAACGATATTTCTCCTAATTTTTTCCCCATCATGTCATTTCCCCAAGCCAACATATCTTTGGTAGCTTGATTAAAAAAAATTATTTTTCCGTCTTTGTCGGTGGCCACCACTCCGTCACCAATGCTAGATAGCATTGCTTCTTCTTTGGCTTTGTCTCTTTCGATTTTAATTTTCGTCTTTTTAAAATCGCGTGCTACTATCTGTAATTTTTTTGTTAAGCGTAAATATAAAAATAATAAAATAATAATTAATACTAACTGGAATATAATAAT
>CAYZHG010000016.1:0-2690 GCA_964477455.1 uncultured Gammaproteobacteria bacterium | reverse complement strand
TCAGTCGCGTCAAGTCGTCCATAACGAATATTTTCGCGTAAAGTACGATGAAACAATATCGGATCTTGCGGAACTAATGAAATATTTTTCCACAAGCTTTCTTGAGTAACTTTAGAAATATTTTGTCCATCGATAAATATTTTTCCACCAGAAACATCGTGCATTCGTAAAAGTAATTTTACTAATGTAGATTTTCCTGCACCAGATGGTCCTATCAAAGCAACCTTTTCACCACTATGAATTTGCAAATTAAACTTTTTTAAAATAGCTCTAGTTGCACGATAATTAAATACCACATCTTTAAACTCAATCTCTCCAGCCATCACTTTCAAATCCTTAGCCAATAAAATATCCTGTACTTCATGTGGTTTTTTTAATATTTCTGTCATTTCCTGCGCGTCCGCTAGACTTTCATAAATTCTACGAACAACATTACCAAAATCCCAAACTCGGTTTAAAATAACCACAATATATGATTGAATTAAAGCAAAATCACCAACTGTCAAACGTCCTTGATTCCACAATTTTATAGCGATATAAAATAAAACTACCTCCAAAATAATGCCCAAAATACCCTGAATGGCCTCAAAGATGTTATTCAAGTTCCATGTTTTCAATCTTTTCTTCAATAGATCTTTATTCAAATCTTTGTGTGCTTGTACTTCTTTATCAAAACCAACGAATAATTTTATATTTACATTGTTAGTAATAGTATCCGCTAAATGCGCACCAATTTTAGTATCAGCTTCACTACGTTCAACATCATATTTTAATTTATATTTTGCAACTATTATATTAATTGCCACAAAAACTATCACCCACGATAACATCACTACTCCCAAAATTAAATTACGCAAAGCCAAAACTACCACAACGATAGCGGTATTTAAAACAAGTGTCAAAACATTGAATATTATTTTGTCATTGATATCTTCAAAGGCGCGGACGAATCTACCGACCCTTCTAACCAACGAACCGACAAAATTATCATTAAAAAAACCAAATGAATGTTTGTGTAGATATTGAAAACAAGTGTTGGCCAAATCGACTAAAACCCTAGATTCGTATTGAATTACGGCAGTTATAGCCACACGCCAACTCAACCATTGACCAAAACTCACCAATGCAAACATAAATAACGCCTTTAATATTTCCGAGCTTACTACCCGATTCGCATTATCCGCCGCTACTAAATCCAATATTTGTTTAATATAAAGCGGTCCAATTGTATTGGTAATAGCCGTAAAAATGGTACCTAAAATCGTCAAAAATAATAGTACTTTATAATGCTTGGCATGTTGCCAATAAATTTGGATTGTTTCTCTTGTTAGTTGTTTCATATTTGTCGAAAAACACATTATACATGCTTTTTTGAGCATGTTCACTAATGTAGACGTCAAAAAGAACTTTCTGTTACTTCTTTACTATTTTAGATTAATTATTATAGCTCCAGACACCATAATCAAAGCTCCTATAGCCGTTCGCCAAGTCAAAGCCTCACCTAAAAAAATGCTTGCTAAAATGATCACAAAAATTAAACTTAAACGATCGATTGATGCCACTCTGCTCGCCACACCCAATTTTAAAGCAACAAAATAAAACAACCAGGATAATGCGCCAGAAACTCCAGCCAAAATAATTAGTGTCCATTCACGCCCATTCAAAGAATGAAAATTAAAACCTTTGAACTTACTAAGAGACAAACTGGTGATAACTAAAAATAAAGCCATAATAATCGAACGAATTGTTGTGGCCAAAGTGGTATCAATATTTTTTAAACCTAACTTAGCAAAAACCGCTACGGCCGCAGCGGTAACTGCTGATAATAAAGAGAAAACTAACCACATATATTATTACTTATTTTTTAAATAATCCAACCAAAATAGCTTGATCCAAAATATGACCGCCCATTGCCTGCTCTAAATGTATCTGTCGAGATTTTGTCGACAAAAATAATTCGGTATCCAAGGCAAATAATTTAAAACGATATCGGTGCACACCGCTTGGTGGACAAGGACTAAAATAATATGCATCACCGCTTGTGCCTGTTCCCACAACTGCAGAAACCGGTGTAGTATTTTCTGATAATTCAGTAACATGTGCAGGAATATTCCACAAAATCCAATGAGTATACACGCCACTTGGAGCATCTGGATCATCGACAATCAAAACCAAACTTTTGGTGTTCACCGGTACTTGCGACCATGCTAATGGTGGGTTAACACCTTCTCCAACACATGTATATTTTACGGGTATATTGCCGCCATCAACAAATGCGGAACTTTCAATTTTCATAAAATTATTTTTGCAAGCTTTTCAAGTCAAGTAAAACTTCATCTGGATGGGTGGCCGGTTTTACATTTTCATATATTTTAATAATTTTCCCATTTGGATCAATCAAAAAAGACTCACGCATTGTACCTAGAAATTCCCGCCCCATAAATTTTTTTGGCTTATAAACATCATAAGCTTTCACCAATTCTTTATTTTCATCTGCCAACAATATAAAAGGCAATTCAAACTTATCAGCAAATTTACGATGACTTTTTACAGAATCCGTACTTACCCCAAAAATTTTCGCTTTAAGCTTTTTAAATTTAGGAAGATTGTCACGCAATCCGCACGCTTCCGTTGTACATCCAGGAGTATCATCTTTTGGATAAAAATATAATAATACCCACTGACCCATA
>CAYZHG010000015.1:0-4193 GCA_964477455.1 uncultured Gammaproteobacteria bacterium | reverse complement strand
TGTGTTTAAAATAGGTTTTTGTTTTAAATTTTCTTTACAATTCCTCTATCTGCATCAACCTCGACTCTATCCCCATCTTTAAAAACCTTGGTCGCAATTTTTGTTCCTATTACGCACGGTTTTCTCATTTCACGTGCCACAATCGCGGCATGACAAGTTAGACCACCCTCATTGGTGACAAACGCACCAGCCAATCTCATAGCTGGTAAAAAATTTGGGGCGGTCATAAACGTCACCATTACATCCCCGTTTTTTACTTTATTTAAATCATTAACATTGTTCACTACTTTTACCGTTCCCACGAACTTTCCCTTTTGAGCGATATTTCCTTTTACCTCTATGACCTGCTCTTGTTGTAATTCTTTTATTAATGGTTTGTCAAAATAAAAGGCTTTATTTTTATACCCAATAACAGCAAACTTTACTGGTAACCGTAGTGGCTTACCAGCAATCAAATTAGGCAAAGGATAATATTTTAAATCAGAAAAATTTATACCATATTTATTTCCCAAAGCTTTAAAAATAGGCCGAGACAAATATAATAAATCATAAAAGACATCCGTACGTTGTGTTCTAAAATATACCAATTCGCTGGCTTCAGAAATTAATTTTGCTAATTCTTTTGGAATTTTAATCGGACCGTGTTTAAACGCCGGCTTAACATTCTTGGCATATGCTGTCATATCGTCCATTGAATAAGGATCACAAAAACCATCACGACATCGTGTCCAGCCATATTCAGATAAAACTTTTTTTAATGTAACACCAGATAAAATCGCTTTATCCATTTTTTCTGTTGATGTTAATTTTTTTGGTGAAGTCGCCAAACGAATAAATTCATCCAATTTATCTGGAGATATAAATTTAGATACCTCTTTATTCAACCGCTCAACAAAAATATGTTCTAAGCAGTGAGCCAGCCAAATATATGTAGTGCAATATTTTAATACTTCCTGGGAATGTTTAGCTTTTTTAATTAAATTTTTTTCCGAATTTTTGGAATATTCTTTTATGATCTTTTTTTCTTTAAGATAAAATTTTTCTAGTTTTTTTGTAATTTCTACCAACGAATGTTTTTTTAACCATCTTTCTAAAGCTGGTTTTATTTCTTCATACAGATCTTCACTTTGATACCACTGAGAACCATTACACATCCAAGCGGTATATTCTGCATTTGCAATTCCAAGTTTTTTAAAATATTTTTTTGCATTACCACCTTCAAACAAGGAAACCATAAATCCATAAAACGGACGTGCCAACCATGGCTTCCATTTATATTTTTTTAATATATCGTTTGCAGTTATTTTTGAAGACATAATCAAAATTTAAATTTTTCTAACAATCCCCCTATTGGCGTCTACTTCTACTATATCTCCATCTCTAAGAATTTTGGTAGCAATTTTCGTTCCAATCACACACGGTATCCCCAATTCACGCGATACGATCGCAGCATGTGAAGTAACACCACCTTGTTCAGTGATAATCCCAGCCGCTTTTTTCATCGCCGGTACAATGTCAGGATCAGTGGCGATAGAAACTAAGATATCGCCTACCTCCATTTTTTTCATATCTTCCGCTCGAATAATTATTTTTACTTTTCCTTTCGCATAACCCACACAACCACTCTCACCTTTTAATTCTGTAACATTAATATCGATAGTTTTTTCGATTGATTTCATCATCTCTTTAGCCTCATCACCAATAAATATTTTTTCATCATCATGCTGTGCATAATAAACACAATACTTGGTACGCTCCAACAATTCCCGTTCGTCATACTTATTATTTAAAAGCATTTTTTCCATCTCTTTTACTCTCATAAAGCGCACTTGTTTTTCGGTAATAAAAAATCGACGGGCAATCTCTTTGAGAATCACCGACATATGATGGACTGCCAACAACTGGGCATAACGACGATAAATTTTGGTAACCATGAAGTTACCAAACTCTTCAAAAATTATTCTCCATTTTTGATCTACATTTAAATCTTCAAGCAAATTAGTTTTCTTTTCTTTGGCTTTACTCAATTCTACCAACTGTTTTTCTAAAATTATTTTGGGTGATTGTTTGGTTTTGAATATATCTTTAAGCTGGTTTATATAATCTTCTACAGTGTATTCTCCGCTTACCCAAAGATGTTTGGTAAAATAATATTTTGAGCAATGATTCTCAATCAAAGACAAAATATCAGCTGGCAAATTATCTTTAATATAAATAGTTTCACTATTTTCAAAAATAGAAATTAATGATGGATCTTTTTCTTCAATGGCTACAGCAATTTTTAACAAATTTTCTTGTTCTATAAAAATAAGAGATTTATTCGTTGGCTGGGTGAGTACCACTAAATATTCATTAATTTTTTCATCATTTACACCTTTTTGAATTAAATATTCTTTTACTCGTTTGGTGAGATTATTACCAAACATATCTACTGAAACTGGAATCCAACACCAAGTATAATATTCACCATGAATTCCATTATGGTCGGAGTATATTTGCCACAAATTTTTATTAGACAGTTTGCTCAAATTTTTTTGCGGAATTTTTTCAGCAAACATGCGAAGCTTGTCCGCTTCAATAATAATATTTTTGTTTACCTCCGTAGCAAAACCATTCTCGTTGATTATTCTATCGGCTATATGTTCAGCCACATCTTTAGCGTCATTTTCACCAAAATAAAACCACAAATGATAACCTTCGTATTTACACAAAATTTTCTTATATGCACGTCCGGTATTTTTATCAAAAAAATTTACAAAACCATTGAGCCAAATAGTAGAGAAAAAAAGATCAGCATTTGGTATGTCTTCTCCCAACATCCACGGATCATTATCATACAAATGATTTATAGACATATTATATTTTTTTTATTATTCCATTTTTAGCATCCACTTCAACTATATCACCATCTTCTAGTATAGCAGTCGCAATTTTGGTGGCTATCACACATGGTTTTTTTATTTCTCTAGACACGATAGCCGCGTGACAAAGCAACCCTCCTTCGTCTGTAATAAATGCCGCCGCTTTTTTCATAATTGGCAAATATGCTGGTTCTGTCATAGAGGATACCAATATTTCACCATCTTGAAATTTTGACATATCCGACAAACTTTTGATAATTCTTACTTTACCAACTACATATCCGCCATAGCCACTCACACCTTTAAACTCTTTAATATTTTTATTTACTATTTCATCCAATTCTTTAGTAAGAATTTCATGATGTGCCTTATCACCTACAAAAAATATATTGTTATCACTAGGATGAAAACGAATATAAAAAACTTTTTTTCTATCTCTTAATTCTTGTGGTGAAGGTAAAGTTTTATTTTTTTGAATATAATCCGTCAACTCAGCACTAAGTAAATATTTTAATTCATCAGGAGAATAATTTTTTAAATGATTTTCAGATAGCCACTCTAAATATTTTGGTACATATATCATTTCGCCTGTTTTATACAAAGATTCTTCTTTTTTTCTTACATTTTCTGCCCACTTTATAAAATCTGATTGCCTCTCCACGGAAAGTCCGTCAATAACATCCACGCAATCTATCGCAACAACCGCAAGATTTAATAATTTTTTATAATAATCGAATAACTGTACAATAGAATGAAGTTGAAAACTGTGATTATTTACAAACGTCCAATATTCTTCAACTAAATTTGAAAATTTTTCATATTCGATATTTAAATCTAAGTTTTCATTTACCAACTTCTTTAAAAAATTTCTAGCAATCTCAGATCTCTCAGATGGAATCTGATAATGATAAAGTAAACCATTTTTTATAACCACAATCAATTCTAGTGAACCTCCATAAAAGTTAATAAATTCTTTCTCTACAAAAGCACCAAAAACAGCGGTTGCACCAACAACCGTATATTCTCTAAGATGTCTTTCGTATTTTGACATATCAAATTTTTCTTACAATCCCCTTGTTTGCGTCTACTTCAATCATATCACCATCATTTAAAAATTTAGTAAGTTTTTTGATACCAACAACACATGGAATTTTTAGCTCGCGCGCCACAATAGCTGCATGACAAGTAATACCACCGTCTTCCGTGATTATCGCCGATGCCTTTTTCATAGCTGATAAAAAGGCCGGATAAGTAGTCAGTGACACCATTATATCACCAATTTCTACTTTTTTAATATCCAATACTGAATTTACTATCTTTACACTTCCCCGT
>CAYZHG010000014.1:0-4086 GCA_964477455.1 uncultured Gammaproteobacteria bacterium | reverse complement strand
TAAGGCTACTCGCCAAACTATTGAAGCTTTTTTAGAGAAGAATATTTGGAAAATTGGTGTTTAGTGAAAAAAATATCTGTGTAGAAGTACAAGAAGTGTCATGGAGTGTAAATAAAATTTTTAAAAAGTGTCTGTTGTGTTAACAGGCACTTTTTTGTTGACTTTATTTAATATCGTATATAGAATATTTATTAGATTTAGACTTTCAGTTGTGCGCGGTGCACCCTGGTGGTCTGAAAAAGTGAGGGGGCATGAGTTTTCGAAAAGTCCTCAAGTACGCTTGGGGCTGGCAAAAAGGGGAATTACTAGAAAACGTCGCTGGCACAATCGTCATCGGATTGGTTGTGATGGCCGCAGTACGAGCTGTTTCGTTTTGTGGCATCACCAACATTTGGCTACTTGGATTCTTGTCCGGATCGTTAATTGGCACAATCTTTGTGCTGAGAGAAGCGGTGAACTATGTTCGCGAGCAAATTGCTCGCGACAGACGGGATGAGAAAATTCAAGTAAGCCAAAAGCTCTTCTGATCAGACACTTTTGCACACCGCCCCAGGTGGGGCGGCAGGGAATAATCGAAATCATCGACTGTCAAACCATTATGTTTCCAAATATTGGAGGCATAATAGTACAGTCGATGATTTTTTTTAAAATATCAGTTTATTAGCCAAATTTTATCCACTTGCCAAAAAAGGTGAAAAGCGGTAGAATTTCGCTGTTAATTCTATTACTAAAATTATTAAATTTATCTAATTTATGGCTAAGAATGCAAAACCGGTTGTCAGCTTAACACGGACTCAGGTTAAATGGAGGGTATTGTGGATTGGCATTTTGTTAGTTGTATGTGCTTTGATTGTCGCTCCAACTTACGCTAATAAAGGCGTAGATTGGGTAAACAGCAAGGCAAATTTAGGTTTACCAAGATTGCCAGACAAAGGCTTCAATTTAGGCCTAGACTTGCAAGGTGGTGCTCATTTGGTATACCAAGCGGATACTAAAATGGTTCCAGATATCGATAGAGTGGATGCAGTTGAAGGTGTGCGTGACGTTATCGAACGTCGTGTGCGCGGTGGTTTGGGTGTTTCTGAACCTTTGGTGCAAACCACAAAAGTTGGTGAAGACTTCCGTATTATCGTGGAATTACCAGGTGTTGCGGATGTAAACACTGCTATCAAGATGATTGGTGAAACTCCAGTGTTGGAATTCAAAGAAGAAAACAATGAACCACCACGTGAATTAACTTCACAAGAACAAAAACAATTGAATGATTTTAATAAAGCCGCTGAAGCAAAAGCAAAATTGGCTTTAAGAGAAGTAAACAACCGGGTAGATTTTGCCACTGTTGTTACAAAATATTCTCAAGATGAAAAAAGTAAAAATAATGGTGGAGATTTAGGGTTTGTTAGTGCCAATCTTTATCCAGAAATTTCTGCTTGGGCCAAAACTCATAAAGTTGGTGAAGTAAGCAAAGAATTAGTAAAGAGTTTTGATGGTTTAAATATCGTTAAAAAAATTGCTGAACGACCTGCAACAGCTACTGTTTCAATTTCTGAAACAGCAACTGGAGATGTGGCGATAACTGAATATCAAATTGCTCGCATCTTTATAAAAACTCAACAAAAAAGCGATATTGTACCACCAACTGATCCTTGGAAAACTACAGGTTTGTCTGGTAAACAATTGAAACGCGCCGAAGTTGCACAAGATTCAAACACTGGTCAAACACAAGTTAGTTTGAATTTTGATGATGAAGGTACAAAATTGTTTGCAGATATTACTGGTAGAAATGTTGGTAAACCAGTTGCCATTTATTTGGATGGTCAGCCAATCAGTATCCCTAAAGTAAATGAAGCAATCCTTAGTGGTAGTGCGGTGATTTCTGGCGGTTTTACTTTGCTAGAAGCCAAACAACTTTCACAGAGATTGAATTCTGGTGCATTACCTGTACCAGTTGAATTGATTAGTCAGCAAAAAGTTGACGCCACTCTTGGTGTTGATTCTCTGACAAAAAGTTTCCGCGCTGGTTTGATTGGTTTGCTTGGAGTAATGTTATTCATGATTTTTTACTATCGTTTTCCAGGTCTTTTGTCGGTATTTTCATTGGTTGTTTATGCTTTACTAAGTATGGCGACTTTCAAATTATTGGGAGTAACAATCACATTATCTGGTATTGCTGGTTTCATACTTTCGATTGGTATGGCGGTGGGTACAAATGTATTGGTTTTCGAACGTCTCAAAGAAGAATTGCGTTTCGGTAAAAATTTACATACTGCTTCCGAAGAATCATTCCGTCGCTCATGGCCTTCTATCCGAGATGGACATATTGCCACTTTGGTAAGTTGTGTATTCTTGGTCTGGTTTGGTACTGGTTTTGTTCAGGGCTTTGCAGTAACTTTGGCTATCGGTGTACTATTTTCTTTATTCACGGCTATTGTGGCCACACGTGCTATGTCTCGCTTAGTGTTTAAATGGTTTAAAGAAGATGGAAATATGTTGTTCTTGGGTTATACCAAAAAAGAGTCATCGGAAGTAACTAATAACAAATAATCGATATGTCTATTCCATTTATTAAATATTCAAAATTTCTTTTAGCCATTAGTGGATTGGTAACAGTTATCAGTTTAATCTCCTTGTTTGTTTGGGGTTTAAAACCAGGTATTGATTTTACTGGTGGGTCATTGCTCGAAATTAGCTTTAGTCAAACTCGTCCAGACAATCAACTTATTGAAAAAGCTTTTGTTGAACTTGGTCACAAAAATGTAGTGATTCAAAAAACTGGAGAAAAAGGTGCGATTATTCGAACGGCATTTTTGCCAGAAAATGAACATCAAGTAGTATTAAAAGGTTTGCGTACTCAATTTGAAAAAGATGGTAACGTTTTACATGAAGATCAATTTCAAACAATTGGTGCGGCGGTAAGTAAGCAATTACGCACACGCTCTGTTTGGGCAGTTTTCTTGGTAATTATTAGTATTATTGCTTTTGTTGCTTATGCTTTTCGTACAGTTTCTCAGCCGGTTGCAAGTTGGAAATATGGTGTAACAGCCATTATTGCCGCTTCTCATGATGTATTGTTAACAATTGGTATATTTGCTTTTCTTGGACATTACAATAATGTCGAAGTCGATATCGGTTTCGTGGTTGCGTTGTTGACTGTGTTGGGTTATTCCGTGCAAGATACTATCGTAGTATACGATCGTATACGTGAAAATTTGCAACATCGTCGCAATGTTAGTTTCAGTGAAATGATTGATATTGGTTTGAACGAAACTTTGATGCGTTCTATCAATACTACTCTTATTACAATGATTCCACTTTCTGCACTATATTTCTTTGGTGGTGCAACTATCAAAAACTTTGCCTTGGCATTGTTGGTTGGTATCGCTAGTGGTGCTTATTCTTCTATCTTTGTGGCTAGTCCTTTGTTGGCCTATGTCGATAAGTGGCAGAAAACTCATCCTAAAAAATAATCTAAATATTTTAAAAACTCTCTCGTTAAAAGCGGGGGAGTTTTTTGTTTTATATAAATATGGTATAATAATTAATAATAAAGTTTTAGTTTATTTAGAAAAAAAAATATGTCTGGTCATGGTCACAGTGAAAGCGGTCTGCGTCATTTAATTGCCTTTTTAGGTACTTTAGTGACCGGTTTTGCCTTCTGGGGCGGTTATGTCTCAGGTGCGCAAGGTTGGTGGTGGACAGCTTTCGGTTTGCTTATAATTTACGGTGGAATTTACAAGATTATCGACGCCTAAACTATGGAGCCGTTTACTTTTTCATCGGTATTTGGTGTTTCTATAAACTGGGACTTTTGGACCTGGATTTTTCAGCAACCAAACGCTGATTTGATTAAGTATTTATTTGGCGTTGTCGGTTGGATTATCTTGGCTTTAATTTGTGTAAGTATTGGTTCGCAAGCATTGGCGGCATTTCGCTCCAAAATGGCCGGTGATAATTGGCAGTGGGTATTGTTGGCGGTAGATGTTCCTCCTTTATTTATACAATCACCAAAAGCTGTCGAACAAATTTTTGCTCATTTGAGTGGGGCAAAAGTTGGCGTACGCTTGGCGGAAAAATATTGGATTGGCA
>CAYZHG010000013.1:0-2940 GCA_964477455.1 uncultured Gammaproteobacteria bacterium | reverse complement strand
CAGCTGAGCTATCGGCCCAAAATACTTTGAACAGAAATAATATACCAAATATTAACAAATTAGTCAATGAGTGATATAATCCACACATCAATTAACTATATTTTATGATATATAATTATCTTGCCGCCCAAGACATTTGGTATATATTACAAATTTTACTAGCCATAGTGCTTGGGGCAATACTGGGTGTTCAGCGCGAACGTTGGGGAAAATGGGCAGGACCTCGCACCTATGCATTGGTTTGTGCTGGCTCCGCTTTGTTTACTTTATTATCGAGAAATTTCTTCACAAATAATCCAGCCGTTATCGCTGGTTCAATTGTGACAGGCATCGGGTTTCTAGGCGCTGGCACTATCTTACACAAAGAAAACCGTGTCGAGGGTCTGACGACCGCCGCTGGTCTCTGGATGGCCGCCGCTATCGGTATGACAGTCGGGGTAGAAAGATACATTCTTGCTTCAATCACCACCCTCATAATTTTATTAGTATTGATGATTGACGATAAATCAATTCACAAGGAACACAAATAATTATCAACAAAAAAATCCAGATTAATTCTGGATTTTTTTATTTATGCAATTATTTTTTTAAATAAATATGCCCCAACCAAAATAATAAAAATACAAACAACCAATCAATATGCAACCGTTTCAAAAGATAAAAAATATATAACAATAAGATAAAAGGATAGCCAATAATTACCAATGGGTTTTTCCAAAATCGACGATTAGCCAATACCAATAATGCATGATCATCCCCATCAGAAGGAATAGCATGTAATCCAATAACAACACCAAAATACAACCATACCCATGGCCGCCAATCCGTTGTTGAATAATTAAACTTTGCAAATGCAAATAATGCAAACAAAGAATTCACAATCAACGGCCCAACACTAATTAAAAATCCTTGAAAAAAATTATTCGGTTCATCGTGCTCGACAAATCCCGCAGTTTTTCCAAATTGAAACAATCTAATTCGATACACTTTTACTCCTGCCGACAAACAAAAAATTGCATGCCCTAATTCGTGCATCATTACCCCTGGTGCGGTAAGAAGTTCATAAAAATAATATAGCCTCATATTAAATTGAAATTATTGCTAACACAATCCACCACAAAAAACTTAAATCATTTTTAAAATACGAAACATCTACCAGACCATGAACAAAAAATATCAGCAAGCACATTAAAAATGTAATACCTAAATATTTTTCTTTTTTGTATATTTTCCAAGACAATCGAATCGCAAAAATATAAATTGCAAAAAAGAACATCGTTCCAAACAACCCGATTTCAGACCAAAAATTTAAGATAATATTGTGTGGAAAGATTTGCGACTCCATTACTTTAAAATCATTTACCGGTCGCTGTATTTTCCTAAAAAATTGGCTCATTCCAGCGCCATAAACAAAATTGGTGGGCTTTTTATTTAAATATGTCAAAGTGTAACCCCAAAGCGTCAGACGATTTTGTCCAGATCTATTTTTAAACAATATGCTTTGTTGAACGGGTGCAATAAACATCACCGTCAAAATACCAATCAACACTAGACTACTCGCTATTTTTTTATAACCAAGCAAAAAAAGTACTGCCACAATAGCAACACCAAGCGCTACTATTGCCCCTTCCGATAAAGATAAGGCTATAGCAACCAAAGCTAAAACAAAAATTAATATGTACCGCTTCTTTGGTGAAGAAGATTTTATTCCATAAATAATAAACGGAATAATCGGTGCAATATATAACCCAATGGCATTTGGCGTAGTAAAGAAAGAAGTCGCGCGTCCTTGTGCATCTGGTTTTAATAGCGTGGATAATATTGGTTGACCAGTAATTTTTTGCAAAATTGCAACTATCGAAATACTTACAGTTGATAATGATAAAAATAAAATTAAATCATCTTTTTTTATTTCTTTACGTCGTCCAACCATTACGATAAAAAATAAAATTGGTTCCAAGAAATACGCCCGCCATACTCCGAGAGATTTGAGTGGCTCCCAAGAAATAAAAATTCCCAATGTAGAAAAAGATAACAACAAAAATACCAACCAGACCAAGCTTTTTTGTTCACTATAAAATCTCCTCAATTCATTTGCATCCTGTCTAAAATATTTTATTACCCAAACCAAAAATAATGCACCAAAGCTAACTTCCAAAATCGTACTAGGCAACGGCCCAATACTAAAACGAACAAAATAAGATGGCAGAAGAATTATCAACAATCCCGTTGCCATCTTAAAATTTCTCTGCGCTAGCAAGCAAAACAAAATGAAATATAATATTACTATTGGTAACATCATAATTTCTAAATAATTTTTATCAAACTAAATTTAGTAGCGATAATGATCAGCTTTAAACGGACCGCTTTGTGAGATATTTAAATAATCAGCCTGCTCTTTCGTCAATTTTGTAAGTTTAACGCCGATTTTTTCCAGGTGTAATCTAGCGACTTCTTCATCCAATTCTTTTGGCAAACGATATACACCCAATTCATATTTATTTTTCCACAATTCTAATTGCGCCAAAGCTTGATTGGTAAAACTATTACTCATTACAAAACTTGGATGACCGGTAGCACAACCCAAATTCATCAAACGACCCTCGGCCAACATATAAATTTCTTTTTTGTTAGACAAAACATATTTGTCTACTTGAGGTTTGATATTTATCTTTTTTACACCCTTGGCTTTATTCAATTTTTCAACTTGAATTTCATTATCAAAATGTCCGATGTTGCAAACTATCGCTTGATCTTTCATTTTTAACATATGCTCCAAACAGATAATATCTTTATTACCAGTAGCGGTTACATAAATATCGGCTGTTCCCAAAGTTTCTTCAAGTGTCTTTACTTCGAACCCTTCCATAGCTGCTTGTAATGCGCAAATAGGATCAATTTCAGTCACAACAACACGACATCCCTGCCCCTTTAAAGCTT
>CAYZHG010000012.1:0-5011 GCA_964477455.1 uncultured Gammaproteobacteria bacterium | reverse complement strand
GATCGTGCAAAATATTTGCCGTCTTTGATTGAGATGACAAAAGATAACAAATTTATTTTAATAAGTAAAAATATAAAACGAACGGTTGATTTTGTTGGGAAGGACCGCAAATTGTTTGATATTATTTTTATTGCTCTACACGGTTCGCCTGGTGAAGACGGTTCCGTGCAAGGGATGTTTGAAACTCTGGGAATCAAATATACTGGACCAAATACTTTGAGTAGTGCGTTGTGTATGAACAAAGTATATGCTGGGTTGATGTATCAAGTTTGGAAATTACCGCATCCTGAGTTTATTGATATTACCGCCAAATATTGGAAGAAATTTAAGAAAGAAATTTTAAAGGCAATTAACAGTCAGGTTGGTTATCCATGTGTGGTAAAACCGGTTGATCAAGGTTCGGCGGTTGGAGTTTCGATTATAAAAACAGAAGAAGACTTGATTAAAGCGGTAAATAAAACAATTAAAACCTTTCCTTGGCTCATGGCTCAGAGGTTTATTAAAGGCCAAGAAGCAACTTGTGGGGTATTGGAGAAAAAAGGCGAAGCAATGGCGTTACCACCAACTCATATTTTGCCACAACTTGGAAAGTTTTATGATTTTAAATCAAAATATGCCGTGGGTGGTTCAACTCATGTTTGTCCGGCTGATTTTTCAGAGGAGATAAACAAACAGATGCAGGATTATGCAATCAAAGCTCATTTGGCATTAAGTTGCCGTGGAATGAGCCGCACCGATTTGTTTCTTTCTGACGATGGAAAAGTATATGTGATTGAGACAAATACTATTCCGGGTATGACTGCAACCAGTTTGTTTCCTGAGGCGGCAGCAAAGGCGGGGATACCATTTGTGAAAATGTTGGATCTGATAATTGAAGCGGTAAAATAAAATTAGTATAAATAAAAAATCCCTCCGATTTAAGTCGGAGGTATTTTTTTATTTGTCATTAAATAATGGGTGAAACTCGTGGTGAGTTTTTTCAGCATATCGGTCTGATGCATGGACATATCTAGTAGTAGTATCTAGAGATTCGTGTCCTAATAATATTTGTATCGCAGCGGGGTTTGCTCCTTTTTCTGCCAAAAATGTTGCAAAACTGTGTCTTAAAGTATGGGCGCTAATTGGTAGATTGATGTCTAACAATTCACGATATCTTTTGATTTTAAACTGTAAATAATTTGCGGAAAGTTTTTTGTTTTTATCATTATTATTACGTCCTCGATAAGGCACAAATAACATATCAGAGGTACTTCCTCTCTTGGCTAAATAATTTTTTAAGTGGGTGAGTGCTCGTGGAGTTAAATATACAAAGCGTTGTTTTTTTCCTTTACCCATCACGTATATTTTCCCAGTTTGGTCGATTTGAACTACCTTTAATGATAATAATTCAGAGATACGCATACCAGTAGCGAAGAGTGTTTCGAGCATGGCGCGGTTTCTTAGGGCGACCTGTATTTTTGTTTCGTATTTTGTAGGTGCTTCAATAAGTTTTATTAGTTGTTCAAACTCTGGTACGCGCGCATATTTTTTTTCTGTTTTAATTAATTTTATTGACGACGCAGAAATCGAAATATTATTATACTCAATTTCCTCAAGGAACTTTAGGTATGAGCGTAGGGAAGATAGAATACGATTTACAGAATAACTACTTAGACTTTGTTTAACGTCATTTTCGTTGGCAGTTTTTCTGTCATTGGAGTGTAAAAATGCTTTGTATCGTAAAATATCTTTTTTATCTAATTTATCAAAAGATTTTTTTATATCAGTGCTGATAAAATATTCAAATGTATGCAAATCACGTTCATAATTATAGCAAGTTTCAGGTGAAAAATTGTCTGCTTTTAAATGAAGTAAATAATCGTCTAGGTTTGGTAGTTGTATAGTCATATAAGTCATTTTGCAATTATGTTTCTTTCTTCTAATAACATTTTACCTTTATTACACTCTGAACACAATGTTCTGAGGTTTTTTATTTCATTTGTACCACCAGCGACCACGGGTTTAATATGATCGACCTCTAAACGGTCGTTTAAGGCGTCTTGGCCGCAAAGAACACATCTATAGCCATCTCTTTGTAAAACTTCATACCTGAGCTTAGGAGAGATGCCTCGGGTTGTTTAAATGCTATTCCAATAGATTTCATTCTATTTAAGCGCATATTCTATATATGTTATTGAGTGTAAGAGTTATTATACTCAATTATATAACAGTACTAAAGAACTGTAAAGTATACTTATCCACTTACGTTTTTACTACTTCTCTACTATCTCTCAGACTTATAATTAAAAAAATAAAATATCATTTAATTTATGATATTTTATTTACTTGGCTTAATTTTGTTTTTTCCAATAACTAACTATGACGATCAATAAATATTAGATACTATTTGTTCTCAGTCACACCGTCACGTCTGTATCTCTAAAAAGCTCCCTAGCACCCTCTTTTTGATAAAAGATGCCAAAGTAGCACTCTATTCATCAAAACCTCTAAAAACGTATTATATTTGAGGTATTGTGACTTTTTTTGAGGAAAAAATGTCACCAAAAACCTCGTCTGTTTGCCCCCCCCCACCTCCTTACTTGGCGTCCGTTGAAGTCTCCTTGTACTTGTACTTTATCCGATTTGCGGTCGTTCCGCAATGCGGACAGCGTACATTGATCAGGATTGTTTTCTCCTCCTCATCCCTTGTTCTGAGATCGATGTTGGTCACGTGGTGCACCTTGTTTGCACTACACTTGAAACAATATCTTTCTAATCTTGTGAGAACCATCACTTCTTCCATGTATACTCCCTTTAAGCTGCGCCATTTCTAGCGCAAACAGATTGAAAACCACAAAAAATCTATCACACATCAGTCAATTTGTCAATAATTATAAATAAAAAAACCCCGCTTTAAAACGGGGTTTCTAAGATTAATTTTTATTTCCAGTAAACTCTTTCGCCAAATCTTACATCGATATATTCGGCCGGCTTATTGTTTGATAAAATTATTTTTAAATTTTTGAATTGCACATGTTGGTCTAATTCAGTATTTACCAATATATACCATGGTTGATTCAAAAATATTTTTAAATTAAAATCTGTATCGCCGATTTTAAAATATTTCACTTCACCTATTCCTTGTTCCTTTATTAAACGCTGCCAATCAACTGTATTTTTGATAACTTTGGATGAAAGAGGTTTGTTTTCGTCGGAAACTGATGTTTTGTCGTTAAAAATTACTGGAAAATCACCATATTCTGACTGGATTTGTTGGTAGGTTGTTAAGTGGCTGTTCTGAAGTGTCGTACTACTGGTCGACGTCGAAAAGTTTGTGTCGCCGGTATTTAAAAATTCATTAAGCTGTTTAATGATCTTGCCGTCGGCATCAATTAAATAATAGCTCTGGTTGTCGTCATATATTATACTAGCTGGTTTTTCACTTACGACTACTTGTATCGTATCTGGAAAAACCTTTTTAATCTCTACACCTTCATATAAAAAAGTTTGCCTAATTTTGCTGGCGATTGATTTGTCTGGAAAAAGAAAATAATTTGTTTTAGAAAAATTAAACTGACGAATAAAATTTTCGACTTCTGTCGCTTTGGTAATTTTATTACCGGAAATAATTATTTTTGTAATTTTAAAATATGGAAGAGTTAAAATAAGTATTATCCAACTCAAAATAAGTACAATCAAAAAACCCCACACCATTTTTGTTTTGTTTTTTGGTGTTGAAACTTCTTTTTTAAATGGATTTTTCAAACTCGATTGTCTTAAATCCCCGGCCACTTCCCTTTTTTGGCGTTTTGTTTTGAGCTTTTGCCAAAATGTTTGGTGTGGTTTGTATTGATTGAAACTTTTGTTGGAATGAAAATGTTGCATATCTAAACAATTATTCTAGGAAGAAGTGGGTTGATTCTATCGACAACTTCATAATTGATAGTTCCGATTTGTTTGGCTAGATCATCGACGGTTATTGTGCTACTACCCTGTTTACCAATAATAATTACATCGTCCCCGACCTTAATATTTTTTACTTTAGTGATGTCAATCATCGTTAGATTCATGCAAATTCGGCCGCGTATTGGACATTTTATACCATTCACAATCACCTGTCCGACATTGGATAATTTTCGGTCAAGTCCATCCCAATAACCAACAGGCAATATTGCAATAGTAGATTTTTGTTTGGTAATATATGTCCCGCCGTACCCTATCTTTGTTTTGGCCTCAACAGATTTAACTTGGATAATTTTTGTATTCAAGCTTAGAGCTGGTAATAATTTAATGTTGCTCTTACTTTTTTCGTTTGGATATAATCCATATAAACTCAAACCCAAACGAATCGCATCGTATCTTGCTGTTTTGTGAAAAATTGTCGCCGCTGAACAAGCAAAATGTTTGATTGGAATGTAAATATCATTTTTTTCTAACTCCTCTATCACCTTCTCAAACGTAGTCTGTTGTTTTTTTGTATATTCAAGGTCGTCTTCGCTAGAAGCAAAATGACTCCAAGCCCCTTCTAAATGCAAACATCGTAGATCAACAATCTCACTAGCAAAACTCAGAGCGTCGTTTGGTGCAATTCCAATTCTAGTGGTACCAGTATCTATCTTAAGATGAACGTTCACATCGCACCCTAAAGCTTTGGCGATATTATTTAGAAAAACAGTTTGCTCCTTGAGATATACTGGAAATATAACACCATTTTTTATCGCAATTTTAATTTTTTTGGCATCAAGTTCGTAAAAGCTCAAAATCATGATTGGCTTTTTTATACCTGCGCTAATCAGATGAATAGCTTCATCTAGATTCACCACACAAATTCTATCAACAAAAGAATTGAGGTCGCAAATTTTTGCAACCTCAATCATTCCGTGACCGTAGGCGTTGGACTTTACTACTGGCATCAGTAATACATCTTTGCCTATCAGTTTTTTGAATTGTTTAATATTGTGTTCAATCGCTTTCCTATTGATCACGACTTGTGTCAGCATATTATTTGATACCCATCATTTTTTTACGAGCT
>CAYZHG010000011.1:0-4275 GCA_964477455.1 uncultured Gammaproteobacteria bacterium | reverse complement strand
GCAAATCGGCTAATGCCGCAATTAGTTCTTCATTGTCAGTTTCTATTACGTATGAATTTGTGCCAGAATTCTTTGTTTTCGATAGGTCAGCTACTAACCAATCATGATGAACTTTGGTCGATTGCATTTCTGGAAGATTTTCTTGAATGGCTTGGTTGACATCATCTTTTTTAATCATCCCATAATCCACTTTCCAGCCTTCACCTTCAATTTCAAATTTTTTTGCACCAAAATCTCTCAGCATTCTTAAAGCAGATTGTTTTAATCCAATACCATTTCCACCCGCTGTTTCTGTGTCGGTCGGTTTTTCTGAATGAGGGCTTATAACACCTGTAGGATTTTCAAATTTCCAATTTCCTTTGATAGTTATTCTTTTTCCACCCTTTGGCATGTCATTTGATTTTGGTAAATTTTCGGTAGTAATTTCTACACCGTTTAATGTGCCTTGGTCGTCTGGGTTGTGGTCAACAAAATTCTGAATTAATTCACGAGATAGCCAAGCGGCGTTGTATTGGTCTTTTGATTTACCTATAAAACTATCAGTAGCTACCAAGTGAACCTCAGTGCCTTTTGTTAACTGAAAAAATTTCGGTAATAACCATTGATCGGTCATTACACCAGCTTCTCTTTGTGCTTCAATTGCATGTGATAAATCACCAAATTCTTTTGACATATATTATTTGTTTCCCGTACTACCAAACCCACCACGAGATTTTTCTGAAATATCTTCTGTTTCTACCCATTCACCTTGTTCAACTTTTAAAAACATTCCTTGGGCGATACGTTCTCCTTTTTCTACAGTAACTGTTTGGTCTGTAAAATTATATACTGAGATCAAAATTTCATCATCTGGACCACAATAGTCACTGTCGATTGTGCCAATTCCATTGGCTAGCATTAGTCCTTTTTTGGACGCAAGACTAGAGCGAGCAGCTAGTGTTAGTACATATCCAGTTGGCGTACCAACGATTAATCCTGAAGGAATGCGAACAATTTGTTTTGGTTCAACTATTGTTTGCGTACGTGCGGATAAATCAAAACCGGCAGATCCAGGAGTGTGGTATAGAGGGAGGGGGATAGATTTATCCAGTCGTTTGATTTTTATCTGCATAATTTATAAATGTTTAACGACGACCTCATCTAGTTGTCGATAGGTATCTTCGACAGTTCCGTTATTATCAATTGTAAAATTGGAGGTTGCGGCAATTTCCAAAATTTTCTGTTCCGCTTCTTGCGTTCCTTCTGCCTGAAATTCTTCCCAGGTTTTGGTGGCGTCATCTGGTTTTTCACCGCGATTTGCTAATCTTGAGAATCGCACACGTTCATCGGCTTTAATGTAAATCAAGATAAAATTGGATAATCCTTTGAGGTATGGAACGTCACTTGGTCGTCGTACTCCTTCGGTAATTATAATATCAGCCGTAGAGTTTTTGGCATCTTGAGCAATCACTTTGGACATAATATCGTCACCAAAATTTTGACGTAGAGTGGTAGAAATAGTTTGTAAATTGCCTCGATTTGGCTCAATATACATCCTTTTTAGAATATCATAGAGCATGTCCGAAAATCGAAAAGTAACTGCGTTAAATTTCTTTTTTAGGTATTCCGTGGCTGTGGTTTTGCCGGCCGCATTTTCGCCGACGATGCCGATGATTAATTTTGCCATAAATTTATTGTTTTTCGTATTTTTCTATTTCTTCATCGAAGAAATTTAATTCTACACCAACCTGTTTAAACATTTCTTCACTTTCAGAGCCAGCGTGATATCTTTTTTCACAAATTACTTTTTTGATACCAGAGTTGATAATCATTTTGGCGCAAACAGCGCAAGGTGTCATTTTACAATAAACGGTCGCTCCATCAATTGAAACACCCAACTTTGCAGCCTGTACAATAGCATTTTGTTCAGCGTGGGCCGTTCGGACGCAGTGCTGTGTTTGGTGTCCGTCTTCGTGGGTCATAGTCTTCATTTGGTGGCCAACCTCGTCACAATGTGGGAGTCCTTTAGGAGAGCCAACATAACCAGTGACCAAAATTTGCTTATCTTTGGCGATTACACAACCACTAAGTCCTCTGTCACAAGTAGCACGTTTGGCGACCGCATGGCAGACTTCCATAAAATATTCATCCCATGTAGGGCGGACGTGTTTTTCTTCGGTCATATTGAGATAGTTTAAAACAATGTTTAAATTAAAATTTAGTTCGTTTTCCATGTTTAAAATTCTATATGGTAAATTTTTGTCTTTTAAACATATAATATGGGAATTGGGGAAGTCACGATTTAGTCGTATTTCAAAGGCAGTTTGGTTCATGGTGCGAGAACGGCCATTTTCTCGTTTTCGACATGTTTCTATGGATGTTTCACAAAGAAAAATAGTAATACGATATTTAGGAAAAATCTTTTCCAACTCTTCAGAAACTATATTGATATGGTTTGTGCCCAGTTCAATTATAACGTCGTTTTCTTTATATGTATTGTTTAAGTCTTCGAATAGTGTTGTGTAAGCCTTTTTAGTGTTTTCTTCTAAAATATAGCCGTCTTTTTCTAGAAATTTCTCAATATAACTAAAAACATCAATTACTTTAACGTCTGGTTTTTCTATTTTTATTAAGTCTATTATAGTGCTTTTTCCCGAAGCTGGTTTGCCGAAAAAAAAGGTAATGTTGTTCATATATTATATGCAGTATCTTAACAAAAATAGCTATTGTTGCCAATAGCTACCTTTTTAACATTTTAAGTGTGATTATGTGTTATTGATTATGATTTGATCAGTGTATGCATCAATAATTACCTTGTCATTATTTTTTAATTTTTTAATAATTTCGTTCGGCAGCGCTAAGCACGGTTTTTTAATTTCTCGCAATATGATTGCCGCATGAGAAAGCATTCCACCCTGTTTAATAATTACTCCGGCACATTTTCTGATTAGAGGTAAATAATCGACTGTGATTATTGGACACACAATAATGTCGTTTTTTGAAATTGTCTGATTCTTTGGGTTGTTGATAATTTTTATTTTCCCAGTGCATCTGCCCAAGCTGATGCAGGTTCCTTTTAAATATAATTTATTTGTAAGTAAATGATTATTGAATAGTTTGTATAAAATTCTGTCATAGTCTACCAACATAGTCCGATCTTTCAATGCTCTGAATTCGTAATATCCTTTTATAAACCCAAAATTAGTCAATTCTCCATTCAACTTATTTTTTACCTCCTTTTTGATTCCAAAATTTTCAATTTTTAATTGTTTTACTAATTTTTTTACAATTTTTTCTACAGATGTGTTTTTTTTTGAAAATGTCCATTTCTTAAAATCATATATAAAATGAATGGATAAATTTGTTGGTGTAGTTCCATAAATCAATTGCCACAAATCTCCAGGAACAACTTCTCCAAAAATCTTATGATCATCAATTATAAAAATGCCGGAATTTATTATTTGTTTATGTTGGGGGATGATTTCGATTAAGGGGTAAATGTTTGGGTTGATTTTTTCTTCTATAAGCCACTTCTTGTTGACAGACATACTTTTTCCACGAGTCCTTAATTTTGGAAAGTTATTTTTTGATGGGATCAATCTCCATCCACATCGTCCTTTGAATTTAATATTAATTTTATTTGATAAAACGTCAGTCGTTTTTAATTTATAAATTGGAATATTGCATTCTATACCAGTTAATGATGATAAAATTTCAAGACGATCGTATTTTTTACGATCTTCTAAATTTAGATCCTCCACATTTTTTTTAATCAGCTTCATCCAGGAAGTGAGAGGGGGGATTAATTTGTCTAGTTTTTGCTTATTCACTTTGTTTGTGGTCATTTTTATGTTTTTCAACCTCAGCAATAATTTTTTTGGCGACGTAAATAGAATAGGCTGGACGCATGCCAAAAGCAGTTTCATGGCACAATACGATACCATCAATTTTGTCCAAAACCATATTTGTCAGATCAAGAATTTCGGAACGGTGAGGCACAAAACTATTAATCGTACTATCTAATATTTGAGTTGAAATAAGAAGTTTTTTTCTATGTTGTTTTGCGATTGTGCAAATATGTTTTTGCCATAATCCCACCTTTTCAAAAGGCAGATTTACTCCCATTTCACCACGGTCTAATAATATCATTTCATAATCATTATCTTGTGATATTGATATCAATTCTCCAGCATCAATTTGTTGTTCGATTTTAATAATCAGTTTAGCTCTGCTATTAGTTTGTAAAAATAATTTTTTAAATTCACTGTTAAAATTTGCACTAATAAATGGAACAGC
>CAYZHG010000010.1:0-5669 GCA_964477455.1 uncultured Gammaproteobacteria bacterium | reverse complement strand
TAATAGTAGTGGTTGCCGAATTTGAAGTACCTATTGTCAAAGCCCCATCTGAACCAACAGAAAAATCGGAATAATTGGCCGCTGATCCATTAGTATCATTATATGTAAGACGTAAAACACCACCAGTTGAAGAAGTAATTTCTAATGTTTTATCTGGAGCAGACGTTCCAATACCAACTTTTCCGCCATTTTTAAGTATCATTTGAAATGCAGAACCTTCACCATCGGTTCCACTGTAGAAATAATGATCACCACCACCAGCTACCCAATTTATATTACCTAAATAATCAGTTCTCCATTTACCTCTCAAAGTTCCATTGATAACAGCTGATAAAACATTTTGCCCGGTTGCACTTGGATTATCTAAATATATATGACTATTTGCACCAGCAACATTTCCATAATCAGTATTACTTAAATAAACCGCCAATTTGCCAGCTGGTGAAGCCGTGCCAATACCTACTCTCGCACTAGTAACAGTCGCAAGATTCGCACCATACGGAAATGTAGATACCGCTCCACCATAAATTGTAGTAGTTGCAGTACCATTACCTATACTCAAACCTGTACCAGCCCCAGATTGCAAAATATTTAAAGCTGGAGATGCAGAATTTGCTATGACAGATAAAATATTATTAAAATTCCATGCTCCAGAAATAGTTTCATTGGTTGCCAATTTTGCATAGGACGACGAAGCCAAACCACCCAATTTGCCAGCTTCAAAAGCAGACGGTACTGAACCAAATTGCTTACGTGGCAGAAGTGTCTCCCAAGCGGGCACACCAGTACCACCAACTTGCAATTCCAAATAAATATCTTGATTAAAATCAATACTAGCCAAACTTGTGCTAGTAACATTGCCTAGTAAAATACTAAACAAACCATTTGTTACCTGAACTTTATTTGCGTCAATACGATCTTCGCTCCACAATACGCTCGAACATGAAGAATCTGCACATAAACGAACTTTCAAATTATACAGCCCATCAGTCACCGCAATATTGCTGATATCTGTTAGTTTTCCTTGATAATTTATCAATGGATTAAAAGTGGCATTCGCGAAATCAAAACTTATCAAACATATTATCAATGCTGATACTAAGTAAATAAGTTTTAATTTCCAAGTGATCATAACTTAGTTTTTGTGGTGGTTTGCGATGATACTTCACTGACAGACTCTGAATAGATTGTACTTACCACATATCCATTTTTTAATTCCTCGTTATTTTCTATTTTTTTATTATTTATAAATTGAAAAATAATAAGAAAAAATAATATAAATAATAAAAAAACGGCTGGAATTAGCTTTTTTATCAGACAAACAAAATTTATTGGCTTATTATTAAAATCCGACTTTTCGTTATCGATTATTTCTCCAGCATTTTTCTTGGCCAAAAAATCTCTTAATTCTTCTTCTCTTACACACCAAGATCTACCTATTTTTTTACCATTAAGCTTATTTTTTCTGATCAAAAAACTCAAATAATCCTGGTGATAACCAGAAATAGTGGCCGCTTCACGAAGTGAAATTAAGCCGCCCATAGAGCCAAAATTTTACTATATCGGATATCCGAGATTACATATCGATTATCCGATTTTTACAACAAGCATATTATAACACAAAAAACGTTCCAATAGAACGTTTTTTATTTAAAAATCAATTATTTGTGGATAACTAATATACCTAAAAAATTAAACCAATTTTTGAGATATTTAATTACCAGGACAGACAAGTTTATAACCATCTTATTTAAGTCAATTAATTTACTAACAACCGTCGAAACTAATTTTTCAGCTTTATTTTTTAGCACAATATATTTTGCTTTAATAATCGATGTTTTCTTCAATATGGTAGATATTTTTGCTGTGTTAATAGAGCCAACAATCCTTTCAATAGCCTGTTTATCCTTATCAATAAAGGTAAAACTCAAATTACCGCCATCCGACAAATTTCCCGCAGGGATTGTTAAATTAAAACTTCCAAAACCATCTTTGTTGAGAACAAAGCTTTGAAAACCCATTTTATTTTCAATAGTTACCATTATCGCAGTTGTTCCCAATGGAACATTGTTGTTATTGACCAAAATTGTGGTTGTAACATTCGGTACTAGCTCAAATTTTGTGTCAGTATCCATTTTAAACTCAATCAATTTATCATTTTGAGTTAAATCAATTATGGTTGGATCAATTGGCTTGGTAGTAGTTAAAAAATTTTTTAGCGGTATACTGAGCTCTGGAGGAAGTTTTTTTGGAGGAATTACTAAATCCATTAAATCCTCTTTCATTTTTTCGCTTTGAGGTAAGGCAGAAACTGAGGCACCTGAGGAAAAATTGCCCTGTTTATCATACAAAAACACAGTATAGAAATACCACTGGCCATTTTGTAAACCTACATCCTTTAAAGTATATTTACCTTCTCCCACTACATCACCCTTTCCACTATATAATATTCCACCATCTGTCATATTTATTGGTGGAAAAATGATTGAACGTCTTATAATTACCCCTCCATAATTAATATTGTCTAAAACATTCCATGATAAGACAACATTTGTATCGCCAGGCAGTGCCAATAAATTTTGAACATTTAAAACTACATTTGGTGGCGGAACAACTATCACTCCACCGCCTCCACCACCACCTCCGCCGGTTACAGGGGTCGTAACAGTGGACGTCGTGGTTGTAGAAGTGTTTGAACAGTCATTTGAGCATGTTGAATAGTCTTCACCAATCAGACTTTCACAAGTGCCATTATTATTACAATTATTGACATCAAGATCAACAACAAAAGTTGAAGATGTTGAAACAGCCAAAACATTGGTTGGTATTAGCAAAAACAAAATAAATATGAAAAAATTATTCATTTTTCAAAATCAATTAACGTGTGCAGTAAAAATAAGGTTCGCTGTATAGGTTCCAGCGGCTTGCACATTTTGTGTTCCAGATTCCGCTCTTATTTTTACTGTTGTTGTATTAAATGTTGGATAATTGGAAGATAGTGATTGACTAATTTGTGAAACCGACGTAGAAAAAAAATCCCAACAACTATTTGCTGTGTCGCTACCAATTATCTGGTTACAGGCAGAACCATTGTCCTTATATTTTGAAATAATATCCGAACCTTCGGGTGTAAATCCAAACGCACTAGTTGTTACTGGTATTTGCCAGGAAAAATTTGGAACCCCACCCAAAATGATTAAATTTACAAACGAACTCGAAGGTGATTGCAACGCCGGACTCGTATTTGAATTTAAATATAGTGAATATCCAGAATTATCATTGGTAGATACTAGTATATTTGCCTCTCCATCTGCTGTACCACCAGTCAAACCACCAATGCTTGGTGATAATGCAACCGAACTTGGAGCGGTAATAGATAACACAGTATCTTGAATCATAGATTGGTACCCTCCATATATATTAAACGAAGTGCTTGTCCCTGAGCCAGATGCAATTTCACCAACAGTATCTTCTAAAAAATAATTTGTAGATGTACCAAGTGCTCCACCTGTATTAATTGAATCAAATTCAACTCGATAATTGGTGCTCGACATTACATACGCTAAAACAGGTGAAAAATTAAAAACAGAAAACAAAAATATGGCTACTGACAGACAAATTACATTTTTTCTGTAGTTAGTCATAGAATAACTTAAATTTTTCTTTTTATTTCAAAATTATTCTTTAGCCAATCAAAAGCTGTCTTTGAAATAAAAACAACGAAAAATACAATTAAGATAATCATCGATACAATTTTCCATGGTAAAACCCAAAAAAATACAGCACGCTCATCGACAATATTTTCATATCCACGATTCATTTGTAGCGTCGCCTTATAGCGTCCAAACATTATGGACCTCTTTGTAATAAATTCTTTTTGACGAACCGATCCAGGCATAACAAAATATGGATCAATTTTTATTTCATCCACTTTTGAGCCTATAATATTTTCAATTTTCAACAAACCGTATGGATTTAAATAAATATTTCCGGAATTTTCAAAAAGCGTTTTAAAGATAATATTTGGCTGTGTATAAAAAGATTTATCAACTGAAAAATTTGAAATTTTCCCTTCTTCTTTTACTTGCCCATTGACTCTAACAAAAAACAACGAGGCTAAGCGAGAAACAATAGTAATGTTTCCATTTGAGGTTGATGCATCTATCAAATTCGGCTTAACCACCGGTTTGGTTGAAACTATTATTGAACCATATAATCCGCCGGGCTGAGAGTCTTTTGGAATAATAATTGTAATCGGAACAGAAATTCGATCACCGTGTTGCAATTTGAATTCAACAGTTTCTGGATGTAAAAAATCCCTTAATGAATATGGTCCTTTTTCTTGCCCCAATAATACCAGCGGCTCTTGCACATTATTTGAACCAGCAAAATCTTCAATTTCAATTTTGAATTCCATTTCCTTGCCATAGCGATTTGTGACAGTTAATATTTTAACAATTTGTTCGCCCGGATTCAATCTAATTTCATTTTTTCCCGGTCCTATAACATAATCTCCAGCGATTGGTGTTTTGTCTAATTGTTCAATTTTGGCGGCCAAAACTATGCTATTTGGAAATAAAATAGCGAGCGCAAACACTAGAATAAATATTTTATTTTTGTTCATAAACATAATAACAAAAACTATCCAATGATTATTTGGATAGTTTATCACTTTGCGAATAAATAATCAATTAATCTCTATTGATTAAAAGCAGTTACTGTAATGCCAGCCGTATAGGAACCGGTTGGTTGGTTGCGAGTAGCGCCGACTTCTGCTTTGAAAGCAATGCTAGTCGTTACTCCAGCAGAAATAGTTGGTGCAGAATCGGAAGCAATATTAATATTGCTAGTAGAAAGTGATCTAAAACAATTTGTATAAGTAGAAGTTGTACCGCTACCACAAACCGATCCTGTATTCTTGAAGGCGGCTACAGCATTTGAAGATGAGACTGAAATGCCAAAAGATGAAGAGGCAGAAGCATTTGTCCAAGTAAATTCTGGTGTGGAAGTGCGATAATCAGAAAAATAAATGCTAGAACTTGCATTATTTACCAATGCGGGTGAACTTGAAGCGCTTACATATAAAAGATACCCATTGTAATCATTACTCTTAACATTACAGTCGACATAATTTATCGAAGATCCGCCAGTTAAACCAGAAATTGAACTCATCGCAAGTGAACTCGGACAAGTCAATGAAAGTTCACTAGTAACAGTAAGCGTTACATTAAAATTTAATGTTGAGGTAGGAACGGTTGAAGTAGTTTGATCCGCGCTAACTAGCGTACCTTCAAATGAAAAAAAAGTAATCGAAAGTAGAAATAATACCGTAACCATCGAAAATATTTTTTTAATCATACTGGAGCACCTTACTAATGTATAAATTGTTGCAATTATAGCATTGTTTAACTAAAACAAAAAGTATTTACAGTGGATAACTAAAATTTAAATTATTTCATCGTTGCTTTAATCAATCCAACAAACAATGGATGCGGACTAGTAGGACGAGATTTTAATTCTGGATGAAATTGGGTACCAATAAAAAATGGATGATTTTTTAATTCTACTATTTCTACCAAATCTGTCTCCTTGTTAACACCAACCACTTTCAAGCCTGCTTCATCTATCGCCTCACGATAAGCATTGTTAAATTCATAACGATGGCGGTG
>CAYZHG010000009.1:0-7807 GCA_964477455.1 uncultured Gammaproteobacteria bacterium | reverse complement strand
GGTATGCACCCGCGTACCGACGGAGTCGGATTCGCGTGCCCGAGGTCGGGGTGCGCAGAGCAACCTCTAGAAAACCAATTTCAACCGACGCGAATGAGTCGGTGTTAGCCCCGTATACGATGTCCATAATTTCTTTTATGGCCATCGACTTTTTTTCGGCATTGGTCGTGACGAAGTCGATCATCTTCTCTGCCAGCACGTTGCCATCGATTCCCTCGGTGAGGGAGCCGAACGGTTGGAATGCGGCCAAAAGGGCGTTTTTGACGTCACTATCGATGTTGTGGTTGAGGTGCACGCAGATCTTAGTAATTTTCACAGCACTCTCCTTTGGCTTTCGCCAAAAGTCACTGTAGCAACACGCCACAGGACAAGGATTTTACGGCTATGGACATAGCCACATAATTCTTGCCCTGTGATTCAGACATACTTGTTATTAAAGAGCGATATTATTTCTGTCTTATAAATGTATGTATAACACTTACTCGACAAAAAAATGTACTACAAAAAAGAGGTTTTGTCAATATGCGGAAAGTCTTCCTTTGAAACAAAGAGATTTCTTGTTATACTTAACATATTATGAAATATATTGATTACATTTACGGAGAAATAGAAATTGTTGAACCGATAGTTTTAGACATAATTAAGAGTAAGCCAATGCAAAGGATGAAGGGTGTTGACCAACACGGTTATTTGCATAATCCAAAAAATATTATATTTAAGTATGATAAGAGTCGTTTTAGCCATTCTTTGGGAGTTTACATTTTGCTAAAAAGATTTGGTGCGCCTTTGGAGGAACAGATTGCGGGCTTGTTGCACGATGTATCACATTCGGCTTTTTCTCATTGTATGGATGCTTTGAAGGGGAGTAATCTTGTCCAGGATTACCAAGATAATATCCACGAACAGTATATTAAAGATTCGGAGATTTTCGATATACTTAAAAAATATAATTTAAATCTGGACTATTTAATGAATGATAATAATTTCCCTCTAAAAGAAAAGGCATCACCAGATCTTTGTGCAGATCGAATCGATTATTTATTGCGAGATGCTGTAATTTTTAATGAAATAGAGCCAGAAAAAGCTAGATATTTTTTAGATAATTTATTAATAAAAAATAATTCTTGGATTTTTAAAAATTTTAAACCAGCCAAAGAATTTCGAGATTTATTTTCTTTGATGAACAAAATTTATTATGCAGGGTTACTAACCGCAACAATGTTTTATACACTCTCTAATCTTATACGTCATGCGCTAATTAAAAATTACATTTCTGAAAATGATTTATATACTACAGACTTTGAGGTTTTGGATAAAATTAATGTATATTTAGAAAAGGATTCTGAATTAAAAAAATTGAACGATCGGGTTCACAACCAAGTTGCTTTTGTAAATGATCCAAATAATTTTGAAATTAAAGTAACTCATAAATCCAGAGTGATTGACCCGCTATTTTTAGATGGTGAAGTTATAAAAAAATTGTCTGATGTCGATATTGTTTGGAGAGAAAAGATAGTGGAAGAAAAGAAACCAAAAGTATATTATTTAAGGTATGTGGGGATTTGATCGATTATGATTGTAGAATGTTTTAAATTCTGGTATAGTATTTTTTTAACAAACTAATTTTAAATTTATGGAATTAAATTCAGTTGTTGCTCAATTAAATTGGCGCATGGCAACTAAAAATTTTGACCCTGATAAGAAAATTTCTGATAGCGAATTTGAATTATTACTTGAAGCTTTGAGACTTTCACCTTCATCTTACGGTTTACAGCCATGGAAATTTGTTGTGGTAAAAAATCCAGATGTCCGAGTAAAATTACAGGCCGCTTCGTATGGCCAAAAGCAAGTAGGCGATGCATCGCATTTGATTGTCTTGTGTGCCAAAACTTCGCTAGGTCAAGCTGACGTCGATCATTATATTCAAAGTACGGCAGATGTGCGCGGGTTGAAAATCGAAGATCTCGCCGGGTTCAAAGGAATGTTAAGTACTTTTATTGGTGGCAAAGAAAAAGATGTTTTACAAGGTTGGGCTACTAAGCAAGTTTATATTGCATTAGGAAATTTGTTGACTACATGTGCAATTTCTAATATTGATACCTGTCCAATGGAAGGTTTTGATTCTACGGCCTATAATGAAATTCTAGGTTTAGAAAAATTTGGATTATCGGCAACTCTTGTTTGTCCTGTTGGCTATCGCTTAGCAGATGCGCCTGAAGCCAAGGAGAAAAAAGTTCGTTTTTCAAAAGAAGAATTGATTATAACAATTTAAAAATAGCAAAATAAAAAGCTCCTGAATTTTCAGGAGCTTTTTTGTTGAACAAATTATTTTCCATGATTTCTTTTTTGTTGTTTAAACCAATCTATCGCTAAATCCAAATCTTTTTCGGAAAATGCTGGCCAATATGATTTAGTAAAATATAACTCACTATAGGTACTTTGCCAAGACATAAATCCAGATAGTCTATTGGCACCGCCAGTACGAATTATCAATTCCGGATCTGGTAGGTCAAAAGTATCTAAATATTTAGAAAAATTTTCTTCGGTTAATTCTTTTGAAGAATTACTTGAGTTCATTATTTTTTTAATTGCTCGTACGATTTCATCACGTCCACCGTAGTTCACCGCCAAGGTAAAAACTAAGCCCGTATTATTTTTGGTATGTTCGGCTATCTCGTTTAACTTTTTTTGAGTTGAGACTGGTAATTTTGAAGTATCACCAATGATATTAGCCCGAACATTATTTTTATTAAAATCGCCAAGATAGTCAACCAGTTTTTCAAATAATGAGAAAAGATGTTTTAGTTCTTTTGGTTCGCGCTCTTTTAAATTTTCTGTAGAGAGTGCCCAAACCGTTAAGAATTTAATATCTCTTTTTTGACAAGCGGTGATAATATTTTTTAAGTTTTTACCGCCTTGAGTGTGGCCGATTAATTTTGGTAAGTTGTTTTCTACTGCCCAACGACGATTTCCATCCATGAGAATGGCAATATGGTTTAAATTATTTATTGTATCTTCAGTCATACAAGTTCTGTAATGCTATTCAAACAAAAATTATTAAATTTAGAGTGTGTTTATTTTTTTTATTGCTTTAGCTACTGCGCGAACTATTTTTTTATCAAATGGGTCGGGGAGTATTTTTTTTGTAGTTGGATTTTTGACACAAGCGGCCAAATTTTGTGCCGCTTTTACCAACATAGCGTCGGTAATCATCGTGACATGATTGTCTAATGCACCCCTAAAAATTCCAGGGAAAGCCAAAACGTTGTTGATTTGATTTGGAAAATCACTACGACCAGTGGCCACAATAAATGCACCTGCTTTTAAAGCGATCTCTGGCATAATTTCTGGAGTAGGGTTGGCGAGAGCAAAAATTATTGGTTGTTTGGCCATGCTTTTAATCATAATAGGGGTAAGTAAATTTGCTTTACTGACTCCTACAAAGATATCGGCGCCAACCAATGCGTCTTCTAAAGTGTTGATATTTTTTATTTCAGGTTTCAACCAGCCAGCCATCATTTTTTTCTCTGGAGTAAGGTCGGTGCGTTCTGAATGAATAACACCGTGACTATCACAAACGATAATTTGAGTGCCACCATAAGCATAGATCGCTTTTGCGACTGCTGTGCCGGCGGCGCCAGCTCCATTTACTACAATACGCGCTTGATTAAATTTCAATTTTTTAATTTTCAAGGAATTGATTAGGGCCGCTAGCACTACGGTAGCGGTTCCGCGTTGGTCGTCATGCATTACCGGAATGTCCAATTCAGCCATTAATCTTTTTTCTATTTCAAAACAACGTGGTGCCGAAATATCTTCAAGATTGATACCGCCAAAAACTGGAGAAATATTTTTTACTGTTTTAATTATTTCTTCTGTGTCTTGAGTCTCGAGACAAATTGGAAAAGCATCAAGGTTTGCAAACTCTTTAAATAAGGCCGCTTTGCCCTCCATAACTGGAAGGGCGGCCAGAGGGCCAATATTGCCAAGCCCCAAAACGGCAGAACCATCGCTTATTACGGCGATGGTATTACCTTTAATGGTATAAAGTTTGGCAAGTTTGGAATCAACAGCAATCGCTTTGCTCACCGCGGCTACACCAGGCGTATAGACGGCCGAAAGAATTTTTTTGTTGCTGATTTTAATTTTGCTACGAGTTTCAAGTTTCCCTTTTAATTTTTTATGTAATTTTAGAGAAATTTGATCGATAGACATATATTAAATTAATTTCAAAACGTTCCACCAATTATTTACATAATCGGCACGACGATTTTGGTATTTTAAATAATAAGCGTGTTCCCAAACATCTAGACAAAACATCGGTTTGTGACCAATAGTAAGTGGAGAATCTTGGTTTGGTAAAGAATATATTTTTAGTTTATTGTTTTCGTCATAAACTAACCAGGCCCAGCCACTACCGAATTGTCCAATAGCCGATTGAGTGAAATCCGCTTTGAATTTTTCTACAGAACCAAATTCAGAATTAATATCTGCAATCAATTGTTCGTTGAGTTCTTTGTTTGGTCCCATTATTTCCCAAAATAAACTATGGTTTACAAAACCACCGCCATGATTTTTAATTTTTTTGCGATCTTCTTCTGAGACTTCTAAGGTGTTAAGATTTTTTAAAATTTCTTCACCAGTTAATGCTTGTAAAGCTGGATATTTTTCTAATACAGCGTTGAAATTGGTAATATAAGTTTGGTGGTGTTTGCTATGATGAATTTCCATTGTTAATGCATCGACAAATGGTTCGAGTGCATCATAAGCGTAATTTAATTTCGGTAATGTAAACATAATCTTAATATTAAATTTTTCCAATCAGTTCTTCGTTTGGTGTCAGTGTTTTGGCACCTGGTTTCCAACTTGCAGGACAAACTTCGCCGTGATGAGCGTAAACATATTGAGCGGCCTGTAATTTGCGAATTAATTCGTGTACGTTGCGTCCTACACTATTTTCGTTGACTTCCACTACAACCAAATTTCCTTCTGGATCAAATACAAAAGTGCCACGCAAAGCCAAACCTTCACTGTCGATGTAAACACCCATTTCTTTACAAAGATCGCCAGTTGGATCAGCCGCCATTGGGAAAGAGATCTTTCTAATAGCTGGAGAAGTGTCGTGCCATGCTTTGTGAACAAAAGCAGTGTCGGTACTGACGCTAACAATTTCGGTATTTAATTTTTTAAATTCCTCGTAATTGTCTGCCATTTCTTCAAGTTCGGTAGGACAGACAAAAGTAAAATCGGCTGGATAAAAGAAAAGTACGAGCCACTTTCCACGAAATTCTGATAATTTAACTTTGCCCAATTTACCATTTTGGTAGGAATTGAGTTCAAAATCGGCGATTGGACTGCCAATAACTGGCAATTTATTTAAAGTGTTATTTGGATTAGACATATAATATTTATTAATAAATAGGGGAAAAAAATTATTCTTCCATTAATGGTGGAACTTCGTCGTCTTTTTCTTTGTCGGCACCATTTGCTTCTTCCTCTTCTGGTGCTTCACCTTTGTCTACTGCTTCCCAAACAGCTTTGACAACCTTCTTGATTATTTGTGGATTATCTTTGAGGTATTTTTTAGCGGCTTCGCGTCCAACTCCTAGTTTTTCTTCACCAAAGCTGTATGTTACACCTCTTTTTTCAATAATTTTGTACAAAATACCAGCATCTAATGTATCACCTGATACAGATATGCCCTCATTATACATGATATCAAATTCACAAGTGCGAAATGGTGCAGCAACTTTATTTTTGACAACTTTTACTTTTACACGGTTGCCAATAATTTTGTCTCCTTGTTTGATTTGAGCGGCTCGACGCACTTCAATACGTACAGAGGAGTAAAATTTGAGCGCCATACCACCAGTAGTAGTTTCTGGGTTGCCAAAAACGATTCCGATCTTCATACGAGTCTGGTTGATGAAGATAACCACTGTTTTGGATTTACTAATAATAGCGGTAAGTTTGCGTAAAGCTTGACTCATCAGTCTAGCATGCAAACCCATGTGCGAATCGCCCATATCACCTTCAATTTCTGCTCTAGGTACAAGGGCGGCCACCGAATCGATAACGATAACGTCAACCGCGTTGGAGCGCACTAGTGTCTCTACGATGTCTAGCGCTTGTTCGCCAGTATCAGGTTGAGAAATTAAAAGTTCATCCACTTTAACACCGATTTTTTTGGCATAGTCTGGGTCAAGGGCGTGTTCCGCATCTACAAAAGCGGCGATGCCACCCAATTTTTGAACTTCAGCTACAATGTGTTGGGCTAAAGTAGTTTTACCACTAGATTCAGGTCCATAAATTTCTATCACACGACCGCGTGGTACACCGCGAACACCTAATGCAATATCAATCGATAAACAACCGGTAGGTACAGCGTCAACCTGCATGGTTTTGGCTTCGCCAAAAGTCATGATAGCACCTTCACCAAATTTACTTTTGATCTGTTCGATTGCACTAGCCGCCGCTTTAAGTTTCTGTTTGATCTCCTCAGCATTACTTTTTGCCATAGATGGGTTTATAAGGAATTAAGAGCTAAGGTCAAATGACCTTAATTCCCAAGTTCTTACTTCAAACTTACACGAGCAGGTTCTTTTATCATTACAACTACATGTCGGGTGACAGTAGTAGTTTTACCATGTTTTTTGGTAGTCGACAAGGTGATTGTATTCACACCGTTGGATAGTAAAATAACGTCGTTAAATTTACCTTGTTCATTTACTTTTATCTCTTTTCCGTTCACTTCCAGTTGGCTTTCCTTGTCGGTTTCACCTTGGATGGCAGTTTCGGCACGGTTTGAAAGTTGGCCTTCAATTGGTGAATAAACTATCAATTTTGGTGGAGTAACGATGCCGTGAATTTGCCAGCCAAGATAAACTACAAATAAAAAAACTGACAAAATAAAAGCCAAATTTTTTACAACTAAAGACAATGGTTGCAAATTGTATTTGTCAGATTTTGGAAAATAAGATTTGGTTAATAGTTTTAATCCACCTTCACAGTCAAACTTATAGGCGATATCTTCAAAATTTAAATTGTATAGCTTACACAATTCCCGCATGTAGGCCTGGCGGTGTGATTTTGCTTTTGGTAAATCAAAAAAACGATTGTTTTCAAGCGCTTCTAAATATTTTAATGGAATCTGAGTTTTTTTGACTGCTTCTTCGATCGACAACCCCTTGGCTTCACGAGCAGTTTTCAATTCCCAGCCCAAATTTTTTGAGGTGTCTATTTTTTTGTAGCAGAAAATTGACATAATCAATTTTGATGGCGTAAATTATTCTTTTTCGACGCGCTCGTTGAAGACTGTACCACCAGAATCAAGTGACTGTTCATTTTCGGGTATTTCTTCATCCTCTTTTGGACGAACAAATCCACCTTGAGAGGATAAATGTTCTGTGAAAAGTTCACGTGGTTTGGCGCCGTCTGCTGGTCCTACTATACCAGCTTCTTCTAGTTCGTCAAGCAAACGAGCGGCACGAGCATAACCAACGCGTAGGCGTCTTTGTAATAATGAAGCGCTAGCTTTGCCAGATTCCACGACACATTTTTTGGCATCTTCAAACAATGAGTCTTGATCATCGCTAGAACCACCAAATAAATTCACTGTACCACTGTTAGAGCCAGCATTTTTGGAGACTACTGAGTCATCGTACTGAGGTGGTTCATCATTTTTGATATTATCCACTACACGTTTCATTTCTTCTTCAGATACAAAAGCTCCTTGGACACGTTTTGGTTTGGATAAATCCGCTGTTAAAAATAACATATCACCACGACCCAAGAGTTTTTCGGCACC
>CAYZHG010000008.1:0-8487 GCA_964477455.1 uncultured Gammaproteobacteria bacterium | reverse complement strand
ATAAGGAAAAATATTAATTTTTAGCGCTTATATTATAGCATTTACACAAAAAAATGGCAACCGAGACGAGCTAATCTTGAGACAGCCAATCGTACTGTTTTGTGGTAATTTTAATTGTTGTTTTTTTCCTTTTTTTAACAATTTTTTCAGTAAATTCGATTTGAATTTTCCTTTGTTCATTAACAACTACTGCTTTCACACTGGTCGGAATTTTTTTGGTTGAATAATCGGTAATTGGAATTGCTTTCTCCTGCCATTTGTGTCCAAGTTCTGTAAAAAATTGTAAATAATAATATTTACCTCTTTTAACTAAAGCAAAAACTTCGTCCGATTTATTATTAAATGACCTAGTAGAAGCTAAGGTTAGTACAGGAACATCACCTGAACTAGCAAAAAAATATTTTTCTTCTCCTTGCTTAGTAAACATTACATCATTTTTAAAATAATATTTTTCTTTTGGTAAACTATATGATAATAACGAATTATCCATAGCGGCGATGACTGATTTGCCTATATTTAACCGACCAAACCCTATTTCATTGATAAAATCAGGATTAGTTGATTGAATATCATCACTATTTTTAAGCAAACTATTTATTATTTCTTTGGCTGACCAATCTGGTCGAACGGATTTTATCAGAGCGGCAGATCCAGCTACCAATGGCACGGCAAACGATGTTCCCTGCCACGGACCGCCAAATTCTTTATCATAACCATAAGCCGGAGCATATCTTTCGGTGCTATAAATATTTTGACCTGGAGCGACCAAATCTACACAACTTCCGTAATTAGCAAATTTACTCAGCCGATCATTTTCATCTACCGCCGACACTCCAATAATCCAATTATCCGCCGAATCACTATCCATACAAACTGGATAATGGCGGGTGGTACTCAAATTGCCATTACCAGAACGCTGATCATTGCCAGCGGCCGCCACCACCACAATTCCTTTGTCATATGCCTCCCTTAAAATTTGTTTCAAGTAAACATCATCACTTTTTCCAACAAAGCTAAGACTAATCACATCTACTTTATTTTCTATCGCATATTGCACGGCCATAGCCACATGTTCATAAGAACCACTTCCATCACTTGCCATTGCACGCAAAGGCATTATTTTTACTTTCCAATTCAAACCGGTACCATTTTTGCCATTATCACCTAGCGCTCCAATCAAACCAGCAATAATTGTACCATGACGAATTGCTTCTTTATCGTCGCGTGTATCCAAAACACTAGTACGAACATCGTTGCTAGCTTCAATAAAATTCCAACCATGAATATCGTCTATCAAGCCATTTCCATCATCATCGTATCCATTGTCCGGAATTTCATAGGGATTAGTCCATATGTTGACTTTTAAATCATCATGCCAGATATCGGCACCTGTATCAATAATGGCCACCGTTACCTGCTTGGAACCGACGCTATAATCCCAAGCGGTTTCCGCTCCAATTTGTTGCCACATTTTTTGCTGTTTTAGATAATCTGAGTCATTGGGTACTTTGGCCTGAACAATTGATGAAAATCCAAAAACCCCCAAAATTATAATTAGGGTTGATTTTTGAGCAATATTATAATATAATCTAAACATAAAATACTTTAAATCTAGTATACACTAAATAATAACTTCATTCCATGTATCGCTTAAAACAATTAATTGTACTCATTGGTGACCTGTTAACCCTCTACGTGGGCTTATATTTTGCCATTTTTTTACGATATTTGGAACTACCAAACCAATCAGATATCAACAGTTTAATAGGACCCTTCAGTTGGTTATTTTTAGCGGCGGCTACCATTGCATTTATCAGCGGTCTTTATGATTTAGGAAAGGTAAAAAATAATTCAACTCTATTTAAAAAAATATTTTTTGCTACTGTAATATGGGTTGTTCTAGGGGTGCTATATTTTTATGTTACACCCAAAAGTACTATCAACCCAAAAACGATTCTTGTTTTAACGGCACTGTGTGGTTTTGGATTGTTATCAATATGGCGTTTTGTATACAACAGATTTGTGGCTGTGAATATACTTAAAACTAAAGTTGTCTTTGTCGGTTTTTCCAGTGAAGCACAAAAAATTGCCGAATCTATTATTCGATCACCTCAAATTGGCTACGAAGTGGTGGGTGTAATCGATTCTCAAAATTGCTTGGCAAACATTCCTTGTGTCAAAAATTTATCAGACCTAAAAATAAACCCTGATTTAATTGTACTCGATTTTAATTATCAAAAAAACGAAACGATCGCCAAAGATTTATATCATAAAATATTTCAACAAATTAGTATTATTGATTTAGCGGATTTTTACGAAACTATTTTTCGACGCTTACCTCCGTTTACATTTTCGGAAAGTTGGTTTTTAACTAAATTTCAAGAACAATCAAAAAAAATATACGATCGCTTTCGTTTACTGACAGATTTTGTAGCCGCCTCATTGATTGGAATATTTTTTGTTATCACTTTTCCATTCATTGCTTTTTTAATAAAAATAAACTCTAGAGGACCAATTTTGTTCAAACAAATTCGTATTGGTCGTGGTGGACAAAAATTCTATATTTATAAATATCGCACCATGAAAGTGTTGAATATTGATGGAAGTGCCGAAACAAACGGACCGCAATTTGCTTCCGAAAAAGATAATCGCATTACTTTGGTGGGAAAACTTTTGCGCGCCACCCGCCTTGATGAAATTCCGCAATTTATAAATATATTTAAAAATGAGATGGGGTTAATTGGTCCACGTCCAGAACGTCCCGAGTTTGTGGACCAGCTAACAAAATTAATGCCATTCTACACCCTACGACATTTAGTAAAACCAGGGTTAACTGGTTGGGCTCAATTACAGCGCGGTTATTATGGCACTCTAGATGAGAATTTAGGTAAATTGGAATATGATTTATACTACATAAAAAATCGCGGTCCATGGTTGGATATCGCGATTGTTTTAAAAACTTTCAGCGTTGTTTTAACTATGATGGGACGATAATTTTTTTATAGCTCAATCAAAGTTTGTTCCCCAACTATCAACCGATGAAAACCATCGGTATTTTTTTTCTGAATTTGTACATTGCCACCAATAATACTATCTTTAATTTTCAAATCACAAACAAGACGACAATTGCCCAAGATAATAGAATTCGCAATCTCCACACCTTCGATCACACTACCACTTCCAATAGTAACGTGTGGAAAAATTGTACAATTTTGCAATGTGCAATTTTCTCCAATAATTACCGGACCATTAATTTTAACATTGTTACCAATTGTAGAACCAACACCAATTTTTACTTTGCCATTTATTTGCGCACCATCGGCAATCTTTCCTAAATTTTTAAACTCATCTTCTGCAATTTCTTCTAATAATAATTTGTTGGCTAATATTAAATCGACTGGAGCGCCAGTATCTTTCCACCAACCAGTAATTTCATTGTGACCTACTTTAAAATTATTTTTTAAGAAATATGAATGAATGTCTGAAATCTCATATTCACCACGAGCACTTCGATCAATCTTGGTAAAAGCATCAAAAAATACTTTTGGACCATAAAGATATATCCCCGTGACCGCAAAATCATTCGGTGGGTTTTGTGGTTTTTCATGAACATCGATAAGATTGTTATTGGCATCAAAAATTGGCACACCAAAACGATTTGGATCCGGCACCTTGGACAAAGCCAACATACAATCAAACTTATTTTCCGCAAAATTATCCAACATCGATTTGATACTTCCTAAAATTATATTATCAGAAAGATAAAACATAAACGGATCGTCGCCAATAAATTTTTTGGCTTCGTTGACCACGTGGGCTATACCTTGTGGTCCACCAGTTTGTTCGAAAAATTTTATTTTAATACCCCAATGACCGCCATCACCAATATGCTTTTGTAATTCGGTTTCACCAGGATTGGTGTTGATAAAAATCTCCTCTATACCAGCTTCAACCGCTTTTTGAATGGCATGAAAAATCATCGGTTTGTTAGCCAGAGGAATCAGGTGCTTATTCATAGTCGAAGTGACAGGACGCAACCTAGTTGCCCGACCACCGCCAGTTAAAATTGCTTTTTTGATTTTTTGCATAAATTTACCAGACAATAATAGCCTTCACAATCTTCCAATAAAAATCCATCAGTGGGTTGGCAATATTATCTAAAATTGGATTCTTAATCGAGCTTTCATTAAATATTACTTTACCCACAAAAGTCCTAATCATTTCTTTGTCACTAACTTTGCGGATGTTTTGTATATAAGCACGTTTTTTTAACCACAATTTCCAACTAGATAATTTAAGCCAATAAGCATATGATTTTAATTTTTCCTTAATCCAACCTTGTTTGCCAGCAAAAAGAAGTAACCCAACTTCCAGAACCAAGCCCATTGGGAAAAATAATAATAATGTTGGCCACTTGAAAAACATTAACATTACTCCCAAACGATTACGTTCAATATAATAAAACTTTTCCTGATTACGGCTAAAAGAATATTTATGATAAAATAAAGAATCTGAAGCAACCATTATTTTGTATCCGGCAATTTTGAGGCGGAAACAATATTCAATATCTTCGTGGTATAAGAAAAAATCATTATCCCAAAGACCATACTGACGCAACAAATCAGCTCGCATTAATACGGCCGCTCCACTAGCGTAAGATGTTTCGTAAACTTTTTCCATTTTTAAATCATCTTTTTTAACACGCAAATTATTACAAAAACCTAAACCTAAATAGTGAAAAGAATTCCCGGAACTATTTAATAAATTAGTTTCAGGGTAAAGCATTAAAAGCGACTGAACTGCACCGACAGTTTTATCTTTTTCCATCGCTTCGATTAATGGCTCAAGAAAATTAGCGGCGACAAAACCATCGTTATTGTGGAAATAAACATATTCAAAACCATTGTCTAATGCCCACTGTATTCCTACATTATTTCCACCGGAAAAACCCAAATTTTCTTTTTGTGGTAAAAGTGTAATGTGTGGCAATTCATTTCCTGACATCGACATTATATTTTCTTCAAGATAGCGAACCGAGGAACCGAGTTGAGGATGTGGATTGTCTACTACCACAAGTTCAACTCTATCTTTTGGATAAGTCATTTTCTTCAAAGCAGAGACTACGTCATCGATGTATGGCTCGCAGTGAAAAGAGAGGTAAACTATCGCTACTTTTGGTTGTGTCATATTATACAGAATAATATTTATTATTTCCTTTCCACTTCCACATATATTTAAGCCAACTGACAAAATGAATTCTAGCTAATTTATTTTTGAAAAATGCTTTGATAATTCCTGGAACTTTTGCACTATCGCGCGCGTGAGCGTGAAAAATTTGAACATCCGCCAAATAATAAACTGGCCAACCTTTTTCCCACATTCGGCGACACCAATCCGAATCTTCCATATACATAAAATATCGATCATCAAAAAATCCCACTTCGTCTGTCGCCTCTTTTCGTGCCATCATTACTGAGCCCATCACCCAATCGACTGGACGAGTTTCATTGTGGTCAAAATCCTTCATCAATAATCTGTCGGAATATTTTTTAACCCAAGCGTATTTTTTATCAAAATTAATTTGTTTAAGTGGTTTGATAGCAATCGAAGGAAAATCGAAACGATAACAAGAATATTGCAAAGAATTATCCATGTTCAAAATTTTTGGACCAATCATGCCAATTTTTTGATGCTCGTCCATATACTTCACCATACGCTCGATGGTGTGAGAATTTTCTGGGATAACGGTATCAGGATTAAGCGTCATATAATAACGTGCCTCTTCCAAAGCAAATGCCATATTCAAACCACGACCAAAACCGACGTTATCTCCACAACTAAAATATTGAATATTGGGAAATTTTTCTGCAAGTGCGTCTTGAACACCATCTTTATTAAGCGAGTTATCAGCTACAATAATTTTGATGTCATATGGTCCATTCGCAATATCTTTGATAACCGAATCAACGGCACGCAAAATATCGTTCTTGGATAAAAAATTTAAAAATACTAGATTAACATCTCTCATAATATTATTTCCACCATTTTCTTAAGCTTTTATAATCAGCTGTTTTACTTTTATTAATCTGCTGGCGTTTATTTTTTAGATCATCCCTCCCCTTCCATACCTCCTTTAGACCAGATAAAACCTTACGATCAAACAAAGACAAGTAGATAAACTTCTTTAATTCATACCACAAAATCCAAGGTAAATCAAGAATAAAGTTTTGCCAATATTCATTTTTATACAAAGTGCGAAGATGATTTTTGTAACTATGATACTGTACCCACGGCGATTGTTTTTTCTTATTTTCAGCGGCCACCAGATCATTCATCTCTTTTGGGCCTGCCCCGGTACGATCGTGATATGCTACGGTATTTAACAAAATAAAAGATTTGAATCCCGCTTCTTGCAAACGATAAGACAGATCCACATCTTCTTTATAGGCATGATAATTCTCATCTAAAAACTGCCCGTCAGCAAAAACAACTTTATTGATTATACTGCGACGCATCATTGGAAACGCGCCTGACGCCCCAAATACTTCTAACGCCTGTACTGTGTTGTCATCTCCGTGAAAACGGGGATCTAATTTAATTTCGTCCCAATCACATTGAGTATATTGTTCAATCACTCGTCGATTGCGAAAAATTTTTAAACCGAGCGCGTCAATTTGATTGCTAAAACTTTTTTCTAAACCATCAGAAACAATTTTTGAAAAATCCCATTTCATTAATCTTGGTGATATAGACGCTACTTTAATATTTTTATCTAAAAACTCAACCATATCTTGCAAGCAAGTTGGTTGCAAATACATATCCTGATTAAGCAATAAAAAAAATTCACCATCGGTATCGCGATAAGCCTGATTATGACCACCGGCAAAACCATTGTTAGTTGGGTTAATTACCAATTTATATGGGATTGAAAAATTTTCTAATTCTTTTTTTATCAACTCTACCGTATTATCTTTAGAGTCATTATCTACTATATACAAAAACCAATCCTGACAAGTTTGGATGCGCAAGGATTCAAATAAATAAGGAATATATTTTGCCCCGTTCCAGGCGACAAGATGTACAGATAATTTAGGCATAATTATTTATTCAATTTATCATTTAGACACGCCATAACAATACCAACGGGACGAAATATCGCGATCCACATCCATTTATATGACGGCTCCCATTTTTGAAAATATTGCAACATGCTTTTTGTAAAGTTTTTTTGTTTCCACAATGTCGTGCGTTGATTAAAACTTTGGCCAATATAATCTACGCAAGAAATTACTGGAGTATGCATTACTTTGTATCCCAATCGTTTTACTTCACGACAAGTGTCTACATCTTCAAACCATATAAAATAACGCGGATCAAAAGCAAATCCTAATTTTTCAAAAACATCACGGCGCATAATCATAAATGATCCACGCACCGAATCCACTTCTTGTTCTTTATCTGCATCAAAATCTTTGGACATATAGTGATTCAAAATTGAGGGAAAAAAATGTGGTAATTTTAAAATAATTGCGAGTTGATCAAACACACCAGGAAAACGACGAGGCTGAGCGTCCGTATTCAAAATACCGTTCTCATCTACCAAGCGACAGCTAGCCAAACCAACGTCGACATGGGCACGCATCCACTCAACCATTTTGTCTAGACTCCCCGCTTCTACTCGCATATCGGGATTTAAAAATAATAAAAATTCTCCAGTACTTATTTTTGCCGCAATATTATTTGGAGCACCAAAACCCTGATTTTTATCATTTCTAATTAATTTTATTTCCGAATATTTTGTAGCTACTAAATCTCCCGTTCCGTCGGTAGATGCATTGTCCACTACAAATTCTTCAAACGAAATATTGCGACAACCGGTTTTGACGGATTCTATTTGTTCACCAATAAGTTTGGCAGAATTCCAGGTGACGGTGATAACAGACAAATCCATAGTTATTCAAATTTTTTATATAAACTATCCTCATATATCTGTCCAAGATCTAGAGATTTAAAGAAAGCTATCGCTCTATCCGTACCTATTTTACCAGATTGGTCACTCTGTAAATTTGGTTTTTCTCCTTGTTGAACATATAGATCTCTAATATATTTTCCCCACCAAGTATTTTCTGGAAATTGTTTTGAGACTTCTTGCGCGATTTTTTCCACCTCTTCATCCGAATTGGCTTGCATTATTCGTCTTTCAAAATCATCTAATTTATCATAAATTCCTTTTTCTGCATCCTGAATATACAATCGACGAATATACTTTTCCCAAGCCGGCTGTTTTGGAAAATCATTGTTGAAATCATCGGCCTCCAAAAGTACGCCGTTCTTTTTATCTACAAATTTTTCAAAAATCTCACCCTCTACATTGTGTGCCCAATTTTTTAAAATATTTAACACATCTTGTGTAAGCCGACCGTCATCTACTGCGCGTTGCAAACCAACAAAACGTTCATCCAACGGCATAACATCTTGAGAAGTACG
>CAYZHG010000007.1:0-2732 GCA_964477455.1 uncultured Gammaproteobacteria bacterium | reverse complement strand
CAGTTTCAAAACCGGAATGATTTAATTTTAATTCTAAAGCATGAGCCATCGGTTTTTCATCCTCGACTATTAAAATTCTTTGTAGTTTTTTTTGGGAAGTTGTAGTCATATTTATTTATTAAATTATATCATAAAAATCACTTTTCAACAAAGAGATAAAAAAAATAAAACTCACTTTTTAAAATGAGTTTTATAAATCATCAAGGTCACGCAAAAAACTTCCTGGTTTTATTTTTATTGGGCGATCATCTTCTTCGGGAATGTACTGTATTTCGCCATCACTTTTATCAAACACCGTACTTTTGTAAGACAATAGATGGTGATCGTCGATTAATTCAGGACTAATCTCGGTTAAAAATATACTTGGTCCAGCTGTCGCACCCCAACTTTCGGTGGACATCGGGTAAGTAAGAGTGAGGTGTTTTTTGGCTCTGGTTATGGCTACATACAGCAATCGTCGTTCTTCTTCCAGCCCATTTGGTTCAGAAGCAGATCGACTGTTTGGAAAAGCATCGTTGGCAACATTGATAATAAATACCGCTTCCCATTCCAAACCTTTGGCTTGATGAATTGTTGAAAGTACCAATCTTTTTTGCTGTTCGGCCGGTTTTAGGTTGATAACGGCCGGTTTAGCAAATGATTCTTGTAAGCTAGCTTCTGTTAAAAAACTAGTAAGATTTTTATGTTTGGCCGCAAAGATTGCCATTTGTTCTAAATCTTTTTTTCTATCTTCGCTGTCTGTATATTCGGTAGCTAAATAATCACTGTAGCGTGAATTGACGATAGCATCAACCAAATCACCAGGATTATTTTCCGGAATATACGCCTCTAACAATACTTCAAATATTTTTAAAAAATTATTGAAGCCTAACTGTGCTTTTCCGCCAAGCATCTCCCCTAGTTGTTTCAAATCCTCAACTTTTTCTAATTTTTGAACAGCGTTAATTATTTTGTTGGCGGCTGTCGGTCCTATTCCCTCTTCTCGTAATAAAACACGCAACCAGGCCGCTGTATCAGCAAGATTATTTAAAATTCGTAAATAGCTCAACACATCTTTGATATGAGCGCGATCAAAAAATCGTAAACCCCCACGGTAATCATACAAGATGCCAGCTTTGGCTAATTCCATTTCTAACATTTGAGAATGATGAGCGGCACGAAAAAGAATAGCAATATCGTGAGCGGACGTCCCCTTTTCGATTAAATTTTTTATTTGTTTAACAACAAATTCCGCTTCATCGGATTGGTCATTTTTAGGATACAAATGTGGTTTTATACCTTCCGCTTTAATAGCTTTTAATTGTTTTGGATATTGGTGACGATTGTTGGAGATAATATCATTGGCTAGAGACAAAATTTCTTGATGAGAGCGATAGTTTGTTTCCAGTCTAAATATTTTTGCTTCTGGATATTTTTCTTCAAAGTTCAAAATATTTTTTATATCAGCCGCTCTGAAAGAATAAATACTTTGCGCGTCATCTCCGACAACCAAAATATTACGATGAATTTTGGCTAACTTATCAATAATACTAGCCTGTAATTTATTTGTATCTTGATATTCATCTACCAAAATATATTTGAATTGATTGGAAAATTTTTCTTGTATTCCTTGAATATTTAATAATAATCCAAGATTGATGAGCAAATCGTCAAAGTCCATCACGTTGCCTTCTTTCTTTTTTTGTTCGTAGCGTGAATAAACATCTCGTATTGTACTGGATAGATGCCACCAAGCTGAAAATTTTTCTTCGATAGTTGTTTCGATATCTTTTTGAGAATTTCGAGAAAAACTGATGATAGCACTGACAACTTTGGCCGAAGGAAAACGATCGGTGGTTTTAAATTCCTTGATACACAATTTTATTAATGCTTGGCTATCATCGGCATCCAAAACGGTAAAATTATTTTTATATCCAAGATGGGTGGAATATTGTCGTAATATTTTATTGGCAATGTGGTGAAATGTGCCAGACCAAGGCAAAGGTTGCTCGGTACCTGTCAGTGTTTGTACGCGTTCAATCATTTCGTGAGCGGCACGATTGGTAAAAGTTACTAATAAAATATTTTCAGGTGGCACGCCTTTTTCCAATAGATAGGCTACACGATAAGTAATAGTGCGAGTTTTTCCAGATCCAGCGCCAGCCAAAACCAAACAAGGACCGTCGCCATTTTTGACAACATTTAGCTGTTCCTCATTTAATTCTTGTTCAAAATTTATCATATTGAATCATCATTTTAGCATACCTTGATTTTTTGCGCAAAATGGCATAGAATTAGCTTAAATATAAATAAATTATGTCATTTTTTGAATTAATCCACGAAGATAAAAAAACCGGTGCACGTGCAGGCGTACTACATACGGAACATGGAGATATCTCCACTCCCGTGTTTATGCCGGTCGGCACGCAAGCAACAGTAAAAACACTTGATCAAACCGATCTGTTGACTTTGGACCCAAAAATTATTTTAGCCAATAATTATCACTTACATCTGCGACCCGGAGAAGATTTGATTGCTCAAGCGGGTGGCTTGCATAAATTTATGAACTGGGACAGAGCTATTTTGACCGATTCTGGTGGTTTTCAAGTGTTTAGTTTGGGTCTGCAAAAAGAACAAAAAGAGGTCGGAGATCAGGGTAGATTGGTAAAAATTGATGAAGACGGGGTGACATTTCAGTCCCATATTGACGGTTCGACTCATCGTTTTACGCCAGAATCAGCAATTGAGTGCCA
>CAYZHG010000006.1:0-6525 GCA_964477455.1 uncultured Gammaproteobacteria bacterium | reverse complement strand
CCTTTACCAAGCTTAGTTAATTTTTCTAAATCTTCTTTATTAGTAGGCATAATTTTATTTAAATGGATTGAAACTTGTGTCTTTATCGTACACATCAATTTGTTCAGTTTTCTTTAGATATCCAACTACGGCGTAAGTCACTGGCGTCAAAACAACTTCAAACAAAGTCTTGAACATCCATTGTGCTAAAATTAAACCTCCAATAACGTCGTTTGGTATCACACCCCAAAATGCAATTACAATAAATATTAATGAATCCAAACCTTCGCCAACGATAGTAGATCCAATCGTACGCATCCACAAATGTTTGCCAGCTGTTTTTATTTTCATTTTGGCCATCACCAGCGAATTGGCAAATTGTCCAACAAGATAAGCAACGAACGATGCAACCAATAAGCGTGGTGCAAAACCCAAAATCTGTTCGAAGGCTTTTTGATTTTCAAAAAATGGTGCGGAAGGAATATGAATACTAATATAAATGGCAATCACCGCAACCAAATTACAGACAAAACCAATCCAGATAGCACGACGAGCACTGGCAAAGCCATATACCTCCGTCAAGACATCACCAATAATATAAGTTATCGGAAACAATATTACCCCAACAGGTAGAAAATAATTACCAAAGGCACCGATTTTGACGGCAATAATATTGGACACGACCAAACTGGTGACAAAAAGTGCGGTTATTAGTTGATAAAATTTTGATGTAGGCATGATATTATTTTTTGGTGATTTTAATTTCTACTTTTTTTGGTTCCGCTGGTTTTGTTTTTGGACAAGATATTTTTAATATTCCATCTTCAAAACTAGCTTCAACTTGGTCTTCTTGTACCGCAGTTGGCAAAGCAATCTGACGATAGAATGCACCACTTCGAACTTCTTTACGGTAATAATTTTTTTCCTCAATTTCGTGCTCTTTTTTATGTTCACCTTGCAATGTTAGTACTCCATTTTCAACACTTACTTTTACATCAGCAGGATTAAATCCAGCCAACGGTGTTTCTACCACTACGGCTTTATCTGTTTCATAAACATCGACAGCTGGTGTAAATGCTTTGAGTGCAGAATTTACTGCTGGCAAACGATTGAATGTGTCTTCCATTTCTGCGAATGGATCCCACATTGGACTCCAACGAATTAATGACATATGTTTTAAATTAAATATTAAATTTTATTTTGAAATTATTACTTTAGCGGCCTTGATCACTTTACTACCAGATTTATATCCACCAACCAATTCTTTAATTACTATCCCCGCTTCTTTTCCCTCAATCTCCTCCTCACCCATAGATTCGTGCAAATTCGGATCAAATTTTTCTCCAACAGTTTTTATTTCTTCTATTCCATGACTTTTCATAACATCACCAAATTGTTTCATAATGAACCCCACACCATCTATCCAATTTTTCATCTGTTTGTGTTCTTCATTATCGGCTTGCAAAACTGGGTGGTGAAAAAAAGCGGATTTAAAATTGTCATATACCGGAATAAAATCTTCCAAAATCATTCCTTTACTCATCTGTGCCCATTCACCACGTCGTTCGCTAGTTTCTTTTTGTAAATTTTTATAATCCGCGAGCGCTCGTTGCCAATCTTTTTTATATTCTTCGGTTTTATCTTCATTTTCTTGGCAGTTTTTACATTTTCTGTTAAAAAATCCAGTTTTTTCTTTTGTTTCATCTTGAACTATTTCTGGAATAACCTCTTCATTATTTTCTTCTATTGGTAGTTGTTCATCAGTCATATTATTTGTTTAATAAATTTTTAACGGCCTGCAAAAGCGTAAAATTTCTTTTGTAATTGGTACGCAATGGAGATAGTAAAGTAACCAAACTATCACCAGTCTTAAACGAAATAGCGGATAACATACTTCCAAATGGATGTTCATCTCCAATAAAACATTTAATTTCTTCTGTGACTAGATTGTAAAAAGCTGGAATACAATCTTCACAGCGATCAAATACTTGAGACACATCTCCCACTATTCCCAATTCAACAAATTCTGGTTTGGAAAATAAATTGGATAATCCAGTATAATAAATAGAATGTTGGGTGAAAGCAAAAATTACTGTTTCTTGAGTAATCGCCGCCAATGATTTTGATAAATTTTTCTGAGCTTGAATTTTGTCATCCAACCCAAAAAAACTCTCCAAAATTTCTCCCTCTTTTTTGTTTAATTTCAATTTGTCCCATTCGATTTTACTCAAATAGTATTTATAACCATTTTCGGTTGGAATACGGCCCGCACTAGTGTGTGGATGGGTTAGAAAGCCTTCATCTTCAAGTTCGCGAAGTTCATTGCGAACTGTCGCTTCACTAAGCTCTAAACCAGCGTCAGACACCAAAAACTTCGACCCAATTGGTTGAGCGGTTTCAATGTATTTCTCGATAACTAAGGTTAAAAGTTGTTCCTGACGAGTATTCATATATATTTATCACTCAATCTATCCGAGTGATAATATATCAAAGGTTATCCACACTGTCAATAGTTAAAAAATAGGCTAAAAATAAAGGGTACTATAAGTTTATTACCAGTTTCTTTTTTCATATGGAATTTTTTGATATTGAGGATTTTCCATATTAGCTTGAACATCTGATATTTCCTGTGGACTCGCATTTATTTCCATTAACACTTGGATTTGAAAGGCCAAACATTTTTTTTCTTCTTCAGCCGCCTCTGACGAATCTGGTTTATTTGGCATAGGAATTTTTCCATTAATTTCTTCATATTGACTATAAAGCAAAGAATGGTAGGAATCGTGTGCTATTGAACCAGCGTACCACGTAGTTGAGGTATCTGATGTTCCAGCAGCAACATTAAAAGTAGGTACTTTTTGATTATTGTCCATACCACTATGTTGGGATTGTTGAATTTTACCTAAAAATGGCTTTGCTTGTAAAAAAGTTAACGACCGTTCTAACAAAAGAGTAATGGCTTTCTTTGTTTTAATAATAAAATCACTATCACCTTGTATTTCGATTCCTTCAAAAGATTCGATTTTTTCATTTAGTTTTAATTCAGGTTTTGTTGCGTGCGATGAGCCATCTTGACGTAATTTAATACCAATCAGACTTAACCCAAGTGATTTTAAAAAAGAACGCCTATCTATTTCACCGGTGCCTTTCTTATTTGATTCTTGCATTGCTGGCTCATTATTAAAAAATGATGGTTTTTCTGACATATTTAAAAATATATAATAATTTATTTTATATACAATTCTATCTCATTATTGTAGAACATAAAGTGAATATACGCAAAGATACTTTTAATCATATTGCATTGCAATACAGTTTTTGTTATACTTTTCATATATGTTTAAAGGAAAATTTAATAAAAATTTACTTACTGGAATACTCGCATCTTTGGCCATAAACATAGGTGGAGGTGTTGCTGTTGAAAAAAAATATCAAGAAACAGAACAAGCTCGCCTTCAAGAAGATAGAGAAAGGACAAAAGATGTAATTTTTTTACCGACCACCAAAGAGGAACTGGTTCAGAATTTATTGAAACAAGCGGGAGTAGCGAATATTGAAGAAATTCAAAAAAATCCAGAATTGGCTCACAAAATAAATTTGGGGGTGTTTTTTTTACAAGTAGAATTTTTGGAAAAAAAGATTGATGCAAAACAGGCAAAAAAAGCATTTTTAAATTTACAACTACAAGAAAGGGTTTTTGCCGATTTATATGACAAAACAAAAAACCCGCTATTGGTAATTAATGAATTGCAAAACAACATTGCCGACCCTCAAATCTTTCTTGACGAAAATGACAAAATTGAAGTTAAGAAAAATTCTGGCAGTAATGACTACAAATCTGGAGAAGCATTATTATCATCATATGCACTATATGGCCAATCAAACTGTTACTCCTCTACTCGCGTATTAGTATCACTTCTAACCAGAATTTTACCAAAGCACAAAATTAAAATAAATGAATTGTCTGAACATGTCCGGGTGGTCGTCCAAGACGAAGTAAACAAATATTTAGTAGACACCGGTACACCAATTAGAAAAATAACACCAGAAGATTTGGCTGGCACAGTACTTTACGAAGATGCTCATTTAGCATTTTTAAGTGGAATTTTAAAATTACCAAACCCACATCAATATTTTGAGCTATCTGCTACCGACGATCACGATTCAAAAGACCGTAAGCACGCAAGTATTTCCGAAGATACGAAAACAAATGAATATAAAAATACCAGTATTGGAAATTATTTTGATTACACACCAACTCAAATGGAAGGAAAAAGACAGCTCAAATCTTTGACTAACCTTCCAATTCCAGAATTAGCCGATCGACAGCGAGTAAAACTCTCACCTGAACTAGAAAGTGGACAGGTAAATGATGGAAAAAAATTAAAAACTACCAACGACCTTGGAGAAGCCAAAATTAATAATATAATAAAATCAGATACCAAATCTGAAAAAATCGAGATATTAAAAAAAGAAGCAGTAAAAAATGAACTTACTGCGGATAAAACGGATATTGAGGTTTCTAAAAAACCAATCCTAGAAGCAAACTATATACCGACCAATGAACAAAAAAAACAATTTTTAATATTGGAAGCAGATCCGATGATTATGGCGTTCGTCAAGGAATCTATCGAAAAACCAGAAAAAAAAGAGGAAAATACAAAAGAAATACTCTTGTGGTTGCAAAAATTGGACCGCAATGGTGTGTTACCAAAATATGCTGACCAAATTATCGATGAAAATTCAAAATTGAATGCAATTCGACCAAAAGCAGAAGACAAGAGCAACCCATATTTAATGGCAAAATTTTTGTTAGGAGATTATATAGTAAAATATTGGGAATTAAAAGATAAGATTGATGAAAAAGAATTGTTGAAAGATGCGGAAAGTTTAATACTAAATACAGTTGAAGATGCAAACGTACTTTTTGGGTCTATTCAGACAGAGGACGAAAAAAATCCAATTTCTCGTAAAAATATTTTAGTAAATGAGATACCTGACATCACAAACAAAATCCTAAAAGTATTAAAGAGAACTAAAAGAGCCTATTCGATAGATTTTTCAGAACAAATTAATGATGAATCAAGAAAAATATTATGGGATATTGCAAAAATAAATCCACCGGAAGCGATTGAAATTAGTGGAAGCGATTTTAAATATTTATCTGAATTACAAAGTTTATTGGATAGCCCAAAAGCAAAGAATACTATTGTGAGATGGAGCAATCCTGCACCTGGAATGGACATTAGCCCTATCGAGAAAGCAGTTATTGAACAACGGATTTATTTTAGAGATTTAAAATTTATTAACAAAATTAATACTTTACAAGACGTTGATAAGCAATTTTCAATGGTAGATAAAGAAACAAGAACAATTGTAAATGTTATTACACCAGAATTGAGAGATAAATTTGGAAAAGAATTTTTAATAGAATATTTTTTAAGAACTGCTTTGGACACCCCAAACAATCACGTTTTTGAAATATCAAATTTAAGAACAAAGAGCAATGATTTTGATCTTCCTAAATCTGCTTTACAAGAATTTGAGGCTCAAGATTTTGGATATTTACAGCATTTAATTACAAAATTTTCTACATCATTTCAGAAAAAATTTGTACCTAAATATACATTTAAAGCTATAAACCCAAAAATTAACAACGATGGTTTTGATTTTATTAATAATTTTGATTTTAAACAAGTTGCAAAATATATTGAGATTAATTCAATTATAAATATTAAAACTAATATCACAAATTTTCCTACCGAAGATATAAAGAGTCAAAAAATTTTACTTGAAGACGCTACTTTTGAAGATATACCATCTGAATTTCTTATCAATAACAGGAATATCGATTTTGGTGATATTGCGTTTCATTCTGGACTAGATCTGCTAGACTTTAAACGACAATTAATCTCAATAGATCAATTTTTAGATAAAATATCCAAAGCAGAAATGGAAGATATCCTAATTTATAATTCAAACGAAAGAAAAGCTGACGGAAATTCCACTTATACTATATTCGTTAAAACCAATACACGAGGATTTGACACAGGAAAATTCAATTATAGTTTTAAATTTGAATTAGTTATGAAACCTGAAAACTATAATAATGACTATGATTTGATAATTAAAAATATATTTAGAAAATTAAAAGCTAAAAAGATATTTATTGGATACGATAGTGTTGGTTTAATTAATATGGCAGCCCAAGAAATTGTTCCCCATACAATTATTGAAAAAAAGATTTTTTAAAACTGGGAATAAAACAATAAAACATATAAAAAAATACTTAGATTAAACTAAGTATTTTTTTTCCCTTAAAATTTATTTTATCGTCTGAACTTCATGCAACAAAACATTTTCCACATATATCCCACGTGCATAGAAAATACGTTCCAATTCATTCTTCAGTTCCATTTCTACGGAATCACGCTTGGTACTGGTAATCTCTTGCAATGCGAATTTACTAAACACCATACGTACACGACTACGAATTGTAGGGCGAATAATCTTTGCAACAAAGTCCTCACCAATCTGTTGCCAAAT
>CAYZHG010000005.1:0-13931 GCA_964477455.1 uncultured Gammaproteobacteria bacterium | reverse complement strand
TGAATGAAAGATTCATAAACAAAACAAAAGACTACCAAGATTATATCGGATTAAATTATTATTTTCATCATCAGATAAATTTTGGTTTTCACAACAATCATAAATATGAAAAATCTTCGGATTTGGATTGGGGATTACACCCAGAGGGAATTTATCACCTGTTAAAAGAATTAAAAAAATATGACAAGCCAATCTATATTACAGAAAATGGTCTGGCCGATAAAGGCGACCAACACCGTTCGTGGTATATTGGCGAAATATTAAAGAATGTCCACCGAGCTATCGATGAAGGAGTGGTAGTTAAAGGCTATTTTCATTGGTCGTTAATCGATAATTTTGAGTGGGCATACGGAATTCATCCGCGTTTTGGATTGTATGAAGTAGATTATCAAACTTTTGAACGACGACCCCGCAGTTCGGCCCAATATTATGCCGATATCTGTAAAAACAACCGAGTAATCTAAATAAAAAAAGCACCCAACTGTGGGTGCTTTTTATAATATTTAAATACTATCAACTTTGGCAACTTTGGTGGATTTTTCTTCGTAATAAATTTCGACAGCCGCACGTTTCACACCGAATTTTTTTGCCTGGACTACTGGCGCATCCAACCACACATCCATCCGGCCATAACCATAGCGAGGATTCATGCGATCGTCTACTGTAAAAACTTTGTCGCCATACAAAGCTGGAATTTTAATTTTTGTACCCATCGGCAACCAATTGGCCGCCACCATTCCATCATAAACACGTTTACCAGACGCCGCAATAAACGGACTGTCATCGGTTTGCCCAGGAGTGCTAGTATAAGCCGTTAAAACCGTCATAACCACCTTACTCGGACGCTTGACACTTTTGGTCAAATGGAATAGTTTTCCTTCTGGACTTTCAGAAATTGTTAATTCTTTTTGCTTAGGATTAGGCGATTCTTTTTTTATAACAGAAGCTTCAACCAAAGCGGGGGCCAAAATCTGAGTCATTAAAACTGCTATGACAAAAGAAATTTTAATTGTTTTATAATTAATCATGATATTTATGGCTAACCTTAGCCAATTTATATTAATTAAAAAGACATCTTTTTAGGACGTCCCCTTCGTCAATAAGGCCTAATTATAGGCCAAAAAGGCAAATTTGTCAATAGCAATAGGGCATAGTATAATAATATAAAACAATTTAAACAATAAAATTCATGAAAAAAATTCTTACAATAATTGGTGTTCTAATTTTATCCGCTTTTGTGGTCGGCACGGTCGTGGTAATTTGGATTGGAAAAGATTTGCCAGATCCAAACCGTCTGAGTGATCGTCAGGTGATTCAAAGTACAAAAATTTACGACCGTACTGGCGAACACCTTCTTTACGAAGTTTATCAAAACCAAAAAAGGACGTTGGTCGAACTAAACCAAATGTCTCCATATCTTCCTAAAGCGGTAATCGCCATCGAGGATAAAAATTTTAACAACCACAGCGGTGTTGCCTTTCTTAGTATTGCTCGCGCTGGTTTCAACAATCTTATTGGTCGTAAAGCAGGCTCTGGTGGCGCATCAACTTTGACTCAACAGCTCATTAAAAATACCATGGTCGGGGATGAACGTTCGATTTTTAGAAAAATCAAAGAAGCGATGTTGGCTTTGCGTTTAGAGAAAAAATATTCCAAAGATGAAATTATCAAAATGTATTTAAACGAAGTACCTTTTGGATCTACTAATTACGGCGTGGAATCTGCTAGTCAAAGTTATTTCCACAAAAGCGCCAAGGACATCGACATTGCCGAATCAGCAACTTTGGCCGCCTTAATTCAGGCTCCTAGTCGCTATCTTAATAACGCCAACACTTTACACGATCGCCGCGACACTGTTTTGCGTTTGATGAACGAACAAGGTTACATTACCTTAGATGAAAAAAAACAAGCTCAAAACCAAGCTTTGCGCGTCTATCGCAGTAGTGGAATTATGGACGCCCCTCATTTTGTTTTATATGTAAAACAATTGCTGGCCGACCAGTTTGGAGAAAAGATAGTTGATGACGGCGGATTAAAAGTTATCACCACCATTGATTACGAAAAACAAAAAGCGGCTGAAAAGATTGTTAAAGAAAATGGCGATAAATTTGCTAAAACTGCTAACGCCAATAACGCCGCCTTAGTTTCTATTGATCCAAAGACTGGTCAAATTTTGGCCATGGTTGGTTCTAGAGACTTTGGTAACGAAGAAATTGACGGTCAATTCAATGTCGCTATTCTTGGAAAACGACAACCAGGATCTTCATTTAAACCGTTTGTTTATACTGCGACTTTTGAGAAAGGATATACTCCTGACACTGTCGTTTACGATACCGTCACTAATTTTGATTTGGGCACAAACGGAGATTATACTCCACATAATTACGACGGCAAAGAACACGGACTCGTGACCTTTAGAAAAGCGCTCCAAGGATCACTCAACATTCCGGCAGTAAAAGCACTGTATTTAGTTGGGACAAAAGAAATGATCGAATTTGCAAAACGATTTGGATATACTACTTTTACTGGAGATCCAGGATTGTCATTGGTGCTTGGTGGAGCTGAGGTAAATTTATTGGAACATACAAATGCCTTCGCTACATTGGCAAACAACGGATCATACCACGTTCCTGTCAGCATTTTAAAAGTTACCGATCCTAAAGAAAATGTTTTAATAGAATGGAAAGAGGTTCCTGGAACAGAAGCAATCAAACCAGAACTGGCCGCAACAATTAGCAATGTTTTGAGTGATGATGCCGCACGTGGTTATATATTTGGACGCAACGGTTCGCTTACTTTGCCTGGCCGACCAGTCGCCGCCAAAACCGGAACTACCAATGATTACAAAGATGCTTGGACGATGGGATACACACCATCAATCACTACCGGTGTTTGGGTTGGTAACACTATTCCATCGCCGATGAAAGGTGGAGGTAATACTTTGGCTGGTTTAATTTGGAATCAATTTATGAAGGAGGCAACAAAAAATACTCCTGTAGAAACTTTTCCAAAACCACCAGAAAACGATGCTATCAAACCAGTTTTGCGTGGAGCAGACGGCGGTATTAAATTAAAAATAAATAATATTAGTGGTCATATTGCCACTTCAACTACTCCACCCGCCCTCATCACCGAAAAAACATATTTGCCACCACACGATATTTTGCATTATGTAAACAAAGACGACCCTCGCGGCCCAGTTCCAGCAAATGCTTATGTTGATCCACAATACCAAAATTGGGAAAACTCACTAAACGATTGGGCGCAAAGACAAAACAATAGTGGCCATGCCATATCATTCGAAGACCCACCAACTGAATATGATAGTGCAAATTACAACCCAGAATTAACACCACAAGTTCAAATAATTTCACCAATTACCAACCAAACTATCGAGGGTAAACAACTAAACATCGAAGTAAAAGCAACCGCACCACGCGGTATCAAGCAAGTGTTTTATACAGTTGATAACGAACAGGTTGGCTCAAGCGATCAATTTCCATTTAACTTTTCTTACACCTTTACAAAAATGTATGCCACTCAACATGTCTTAAAGGTTTCTGCCGTTGATGACCAGGGCAACGCTGGGCAAGCTTCAGTAGTATTTTCAGTAAATGCTCAATTCGATCCAGCCACTTTTAGTTGGGTAGATGAAACAAATATCACTATCGCAAAAGAAGACTTCCCAAAAACAATTCAACTCCGACCAATTCGCTGGGATGATATAAAAAACATAAAAGTTCAATTAATAAATTCCAAGGGTACAGCCAAAAACATCTTTGATTTCAACCACAAAGAAGATTCATTGACAGGGGACGGCCTACTAGAATTCGCCTGGAAAACTTATCCTGGCGCCGGACAATACACTCTCAAAGGAACACTCATAAACAGTAACGGACAAACGGAAGAAAAAAACTTGTCGGTGATTGTAAAATAAATAATAAACTAATTAATAAAACACCTAACAAAGGTGTTTTATTAATTATGATGATGATAATGATAAAAAAAATACCGATAACAATTACATTTGAGCGGGTTATCTAGTTTCACAGATAACTACTTCGTCATTCGCAAGTATTAATAAATTAATACTTGTCTAATAACTCTTATTTAGGAGACAAGGCTCATCCTTTTGACCTCGCGGTCAAAAAAAGCGAAAAGTAATTGTTGTCGGTATTTTTTTTGCCCAACGCGCTAAATTTTATATTTTACTTAGCGTCTCAATCATAGACATGGCCGCATTGCCCGCCTCAGCCCCGCGGTTCTCTTTGATTTGAGTAGAACGATCAATCGCGTCTTGAATATTATAAACCGCTAAGACCTCAAAAATGACGGGAATTCCAAATTCCAAAGACAAACTCATACATGCTCTTGCTACTTCATTGGAAATTAACTCAAAATGATAAGTTTTGCCTTTATGAATTGCCCCAAAAGTAATCACTGCATCATAAACCTTTTTTTCTGCCAGTTTTTTTACTGCCAAAGGAATTTCAAACGAACCTGGCACGCGTATAATATCCACTTGTGACGAGTCTACCCCTTTACGCTTCAAAGCTTCCAAACAATGTTTTTCCAAATTTCCAACAATATCTTCCCAAAAAGCACCACTGACAATAGCAATTTTAATATCTTTTATTGGCTTCATAAATTTATCACTACTTATTTAAAAACTTTTTTAAATATTTTCCCAAAATATCGGTCTCAATATTTAGACAATCGCCGACCTTAATGTTACACAGCATCGTATTTTTCCAAGTAAAAGGAATGATTGCGACGGTAAAAAAATTTTTACCAACCGATACGACCGTAAGAGAAATACCATTCAGAGTAACCGAACCTTTTTTTACAATATAACTCAGAATATCATTTTTAGTTTGAACTTTTAATAGACGACTATTTCCAACAACCTCAATAGATTTCAACATTCCTACACCATCAATATGTCCTTGAACAAGATGTCCTGATAAAAAAGTATTCAAAGTTGCTGGTAGCTCTAAATTTACAACGTCTTTTACTTTTAGTTTTCCAAACATTGTTTTGTTTTTAGTTTCTGGCATCACATCTACTAGAAAACTAGTTTTGGTTGGTTTGTTGACTGTCGTCAAACAAACACCGTTGATAGCAACGCTGGTACCTTTTTTAATTTTATTACAAAAGATCTGGCTGGCCGAAAAAACAAAGGATGACCCTTTGTTTTTTTGAAGTATTCCTAAATTTTCAACAATCCCTGTAAACATATAGAAATATAAAACTCTTATTGTCGAATCGGCATCACAATATACACAAAGGTATCATCGTTGGTTGGCACAAACAAACAAGGGCTGTCCGCATTAATCATTTTTAAAGTACTAGTTTCGGATTTTATATTATTTAACCCATCCAACACATAGCGATGATTCAACATAATCGAATTATCATCACCATTAATTTCTGCGGCGATTTCAGAACTATATTCACCAGTCTGAGAAGATGTCGAGGCCAATTTTACTGCACCTTCTTTACTGTTGATTATACAAGAGATGGCGTTTACTCCAATAGTAGTAAACAAACTGGCCATTTTTATTTCTTTAGTCATTTTTCCGGTATCAAACATAGCCGAAGTTTTGAATTCTTTTGGAATAATTTGAGCGTAGTCTGGATAGTTGCCTTCTACTAAACGAGAAACCAATTGAATATTACCATAATGCATGGCAATTTGGTTTTCCCCAACTAAAATACGTACATTCTGCTCTTTGTCTTCGTTATCAGCCAAAGATAGGATGTGAATAATTTCTTGGGCCGTTCTACCCGGAACAATAATTTTGAATTCTCCTTCACCTTGCTGAACTTTGATTTTTTTCTCAGCCAAACGATAGCTGTCGGTGGCTGCAATAATTAAACCACTATAATAAGAAGTATTAAATCCAAAATACATCCCAGACAATTCTGGCCTAATTTCAGATTTTGCCAAAGAAGAAACTGTTTGTCCCAAACCACTTTTTAATTGCTCGGCATTAAACAAGAATCCGCTACCATCACTAACCGAAGGAATAACTGGAAATTCATCGGCCGGTGTTCCCTTTATTTTGGTAGATGATTTTCCACAAGTTATCAAAAGTTCATTGTCTTTTAACTCCATCTCAATCTTGTCGTCAGAAAGCAAATTAACAAATTCACTTAAAGTTTTGGCTGGCACGGTAAACGAACCCGGCTCATCCACCTTGGATCGAACATGAGCAACTATTGCCAACTCTAAATTGGTGGCAATTATTTCTGTTTGTTGGTCGTCTGCTTTGATCAAAACATTTCCGAGTATTGGTAGGTTTACATTCTTATTGGCGATGCCTCCAACTATCGATAGCGCTTTGGACAGGTTGTCCTTTGTACACGTTATTTTCATAAAGGCTGGTTGGGTTACATTACTTAATTAAGTATATATATAAAATAATAATAGTAATAAGGCGGTGGACAAAGTGAATAAGTGGTTTTTTAATCTAATCTTAGCTTTGTTTGGTGTTGATAAATTTTTAACGGGTTGGTGGAAAACTGTGTGGAGAAAATCTGTTTTTTAAATTATTTATTTTGATGTTGATAAGTGCCTATTTTATTCTTTTAGTATCCACAACTTATTAACAATTTTTACACAGCATTTAGCATAAAAACAAAACTATATTTTAGATATTATTGATGTATAAGCGCTGACGGATTAGTTCTAATTCTTGTTTTAATTTTAAATCATTATCAATTTCTTTGGTGATCTTTTCATTCGCATGCATTGCGGTGGTATGGTCTCGACCTCCTAATTCATCACCGATGGAAGGAAAAGACATCTTTAAATCATTACGTAAAAGATACATGATAATTTGGCGCGGATAAGACAGTTTCTTTTCGCGACTCTTTCCGCAAACATTTTCAATTGAAACATTAAAGAAAGTGCAGACCGTTTCGATGGTTTGTTGTGATGTGACAGATCGTCTAGCAGAAGCGGAATCAAAACTGGAAAGAATCGACTTGACCGACTCAGCAGTTGGAGCCATATTTTTTAATTGATGGTAAGCGATAATTTTATTTAACGCTCCTTCAAGTTCGCGGATGTTACTTTGAACGATTGTAGCGACTGTATTTAAAGTCTTTTCATCTAATACAAAATTCTTTTCCTGACATTTTTTACCTAAAATTGCGACTCTGGTTTCAAAATCTGGAGCAGACACATCTACTATCATTCCCCATTCAAAGCGTGATTTCAAGCGATCCTCAAGGGCTGGGATGGCTTTTGGAGGGCGGTCAGATGTAAGGATAACTTGCTTGTTGGCTTGGTGAAGTTCGTTGAAAGTGTGGAAAAATGATTCTTGGCTAGCGTCTTTACCGGCTATAAATTGGATATCATCAATTAATAAAGCGTCGATAGAACGATAGCGATTTTGAAAATCTCTTGCTCCACCACTACGCAATGATGTAATAAAATCGTTGGTAAATTTTTCAGCACTAACATATAGTATGTTTGTGTTTGGGTTTTTTCGTAATAATTCATTGCCGACTGCCTGCAAAAGGTGAGTTTTGCCTAAACCAACCCCACCGTAGATAAATAATGGGTTGTACGCTTCACCAGGACGATCCGCGACTGCTTTGGCAGCGGTAAAAGCTAGTTCAGATCCTTTTCCAACTACAAAACTATCAAAACTATACTTTGGGTTGATAGTAAAGCCACCAGATTGGACGGGTTGGCTACTAATTTGCTGAGCATAAGATGGAGGCTTTTCCATTTCGTGGTTAGTTACAGGTGTAGGAGTGGTATTGATTACCTGTTCAATAACATTTTTGATATTTTCAATTTTATATTCTAACCGTTTTATTGGAAGAGCGGTAATTCGTTCCAAAGACTGGATGATTTGATGGTGGTGTTTTTTTTCAATCCAAGCCTGATTAAAAGTGTTTGGAACACACAATATTACGTGACCTTCAGTGAAGGTCACGATGCCAGTATTCTTAAACCAAGTATTAAAATTGGCTTTGGAGATTGCTAACTCTAATTCGGATAGAACCGCCTGCCAGATTTCATTATTAGTCATAGTTTGGTTTTTTTTAAAACTTTTATGTTATTTTAGCACAAATATCTATCTATACAAACGTAAAATATTCTCAAACTGTGTACAGAATGTGGATAAGTTATGGGGACTGTGGATTATTGACTAAAACTCCTATATATGGTAATATATTCATCATAATACATTAAGTTAAAAGGTATGGCAACTAAACGAACGTATCAACCAAATAAAAAACACCGTGCCAAAGCCCATGGTTTTCTAGAAAGAATGTCCACCAAGAATGGTCGCGCCATACTTTCAAGACGCCGCGCCAAGGGACGCACAAAATTAACAGTTTCAGATGAGAAATCTGGAAAATTGTTAAGAAAAGCTAAATAATTTAAACCCCCGATTGAGTCGGGGGTTTTTATTTGGTATAATATCCTTCGTAATGATGGGAAAGTAATTATGTATAACAAAGAAAATCATTTAACTAAAGTTCGAGATTTTAATTTAGTGCTAAAACAAGGTTGTTGGGTAAATAATCTGTTTTTGAGTTTAAAAGTGTTAGATTTAGCCAAAAATGAGAGTTATTTTCCATCCACAGGGGATGTGGATAAGTTTAAAAAACAGCTTAAATTAGCAGTAAATGTAGGGTTAAAGGTGTCTAAGAAAGCAGTGGTGCGTAATCGGGCCAAGAGACAGATTGTGGAGGTGTTGCGCGAGATGATGTCACGGGATGTAATCAAATCGGGGTATTATTTGTTTTTTGTGGCTAAGCCAAATGTTAAGGATAAAAGTTTTGCTGAGATTAGCGAGGAAGTGAAAGTATTATTGAAAAGAGCGAAGGTGTTGGGCGAATAAAATTTTAAAAGACTATTTTATTTCGCTTTTTTTGGCCGCGAGGCCAAAAGGATGAGGCTCGGCCTCATAACCCGCTCAATTAAAATAGTCTTTTAAAATTTTATGCGAATTAAGCCTTTAGATTACATTAAAAAGGGAAGTATTATTTTGGGATTACCGATTGTCTTTTGCATTTGGGTTTATCAAAAGACGATTTCGCCGGATCATGGGGTGATAAAGGGGTTTTTTCCGCACGGATATTGTCGGTTTTATCCAACTTGTAGTGAATATGGTAAACAGAGTATAAAAAAACACGGCTTGTTGGTGGGTCTACCAAAAACCGTGTGGAGAATTATTCGTTGTAATCCGTGGAATGATGGCGGAGTGGACATGCCTTAGTCAAACAATTCAATAGTTTTGTTTTTACTCGTCGCACCTGCGGCGATTTTTATTTTGCTTTTTGGTTTATCAAAATAGTCAGCCAGTAGTTTTATCAGTGAATCGTTGGCTTTGCCATCTACTGGTGGTGCAGTGAGTTTAACCTTTAATGTGCCATCGGACATTTCACCGATAACTTCATTTTTTGATGAACGGGGCAATACTCTGATTTTTATTTTTGACATAGATTGTTTTTATTTGGCTATATGTTATTTCTGATATCTTTTAGGATAGCCAAATCATCGAGCACTTTATCGTCTTCGGTTTCTAGATAAAAATTTATATTTTTTAATCGTTTGTTTTTTAGCATTGCTTCAAAACCAGATTTACCGATTAACCCTTCGCCGATATGTTCGTGACGATCTTTGCGACCACCTAATTCAATTTTACTATCATTACAGTGAGTCATTTTTAATTTATCAAGGCCAATTATTTCGTCAAATTTTTTAAAAGTTTCTTCTACTGCTTGTGGGGTTCGGATATCATAACCAGATGCGAATCCGTGCTGAGTATCATAACAGACGCCAATATTATATTTATTTAATTTTTTATCATTTAAAATATCGGCAATTTCTTCAAATGTATCACCGATAACAGCACCTGCCCCAGCCGAAATTTCAATTAAAAATTGAGCACTGCCTGTGTAGCCGTTGAGCATTTTGTCCAATCCTTCTGTTAGTTGAATTAAACCGGCTTCCTCACCTAAATCTTTGTAACTACCTAAATGGGCCATAACATAAGACGCGCCAAGTAGTGAAGCGCGTTCAAGTTCTTCTCGAACTACGGTGATTGATCCGTGTTTTATGCGAGGGTTTGCACTGGCAAAATTGATGAAATATGGTGCGTGCACCACCCACTCTTTGAGGTCGAATTCTTTACAAAGAGATTTGAATTCAGCAGCTATTTTTTCGTCTAATGGAGCGATATACCCGCCCTGTGGAGATCGTGTAAAAATTTGAAAAACTTCACATCCGAGTGCGTGGGCATTTTTTGGAGCGTTTATTAAACCTTTTGCCATTGAAACATGAGCGCCAAAGTACATAATTTTATAATTATAATATTTAAATCATAACATTTATATAAAAAAATATCCAACTTTCGTTGAATATTTTAGTGGGACTTTATAATTTATTTTAGGATTGTTTCTTTTAACCAAGCAACAACCTTTTTGTTTTGAATAGTGGCTGTTAGAGTGTCCAAGACTTCCGGTCGCTTTAATGCCTCCTCAACTTTTGGATCATTTTTATATGTAACTCTAATTGCTTCAATTTCTTTTTCTAATTCATCTTTTCCTACTTTGATATCATTTTCTTTGGCGATTTGTCGTGAAACTAAAGCGGCTTTGACGCGAGTCATTGCGCGCTCTGCAAAATCATCAGCAATTTCTGCCTCTGTTTTTTTCAGATCCTTCATGTATTTTTCAAATTCAATACCTTGTTCTTGTAAACTATTTTTTAATTCGTAGAACATTTTTTGTTTTTCCGAAGTCACCAAAACGTCTGGAACTTCACTGAATTCACTTGCTAAAATTACTTTCTCCAATAATTCCGCCTCAATGCGCTGGTCTTCTTTTCCTTGAGCTTCTTGTTTTAAATTGGTCATTAAAATTTCTTTCAAACCTTCCAAACTTTTTTGTCCAAGTTTTAATGCTAGTTCATCATTAATTTCAGGATATTCAATCGAATAAACGTCGTTAACTTTTACATGAAAATCAATATTTTTTCCAGCCAAATGTTTTTGATAATGTTCATCTGGAAACTTCAAAGAAAATTCTTTTTCTTCACCTTTTTTCATGCCAAGCAATTTGTCTGCAAAACCTGGGATATAATGTCCTTCACTTAAATATACTTGATGTTTTGGTGCTTGGCCGCCTTCAACACCAACTTTGTCGATAGACATGTTCATTGCAACCTCAACCTTGTCCTCTTTTGTGGCGACACCTTCCTTTATAACTTCGATTGCTTGCATTTTTCGTAAATTTTCTAAAACATCATTTATTTCTTGATCACCAACCGTAACTTCTTTTTTCTTGGCATCAATTTTGGAAAAGTCAGCCAATTTTACCGAAGGCAAAAGAGCGGCTACAGCCTTAAAAACAAAGTCATTGCCTGGAGCCATTTTTTCGATTGTAATTTCTGGCATTCCAATAGTTTCAATCTTTTCAGCGGTAACTGCCAAGTGATAGTTCTTTTCAACGATTGATTGTAAAGCTTCTTCCAAAATTTTAATTTCACCAAGACTTTGTTTAACAATATCATAAGGGGCTTTGCCTGGGCGGAAACCATGAATAGCGGCGCGCTGAGAAAGACGGCCAGCGGCGGCTTCCATTTCTTTTATATAATCAGCTGGAACGACAGTGATTTCTAGTTCAACTTGAAATTTTGGTAGTTGTTTTAAAACTTGTTTCATAATTAAAGATTAAATTTACTGGTAAATATTATCTTAAATGTGGATAAAAGTCAATAAATACTTGGTGTTTATTGACGATTTTGTGTTTTTGTGATATTATGTCGGGTGGTTTGAGGGTATTGCTTGCAAAAGAGGAAAAACAGATGAGGATTGGTAAAATAGTTCTTTTGGTTAGTGTAGCGCTTTTCACCAAGGCTTATGGTGAAGGTGTCGCACTTTTTTTTGGAGGTGGTGTTGTACTTCTTTATTTGGCGGTTTCATACCGTCTTTACTGTAGGGAGGTGAGGCTTGCCAATGAGTTGGTAAGACGCAAATAGTGAAATTTCTCATGCACACCCCGACTAGCTTGCCTGCTAGTCGGAGGCGCAATTGGGGGAATATATCACCAGTAAATATCTATCTTTATAAATATTTTGTAAGGAGAGATATCTGGTGATATATAATAATAAAAAATCTCGACTGATTAGGTCGAGATTTTTTTTGTTTAGATTCCCATTTTCATGGGAATGACATTTATTTTAACAATAATCCAACAATCAATAGAGCAACGATGTTGGCCACTTTAATCATCGGATTAATAGATGGGCCAGCAGTATCTTTGTATGGATCGCCGACAGTATCACCAGTCACCGCAGCCTGATGAGCAAAGGAACCTTTGCCACCGTAGTTACCAAGTTCGATATATTTTTTGGCATTATCCCAAGCGGCACCACCAGTAGTCATAGAAATTGCTACGAAAATTCCAGTAACGATGATACCAACCAATAAACCACCAAGAGCTTCGATGCCCAAGAAATAACCAACCGCAATCGGCACAATGATTGGAATCATAGAAGGAACAATCATTTGACCGATAGCCCCTTTAGTTACGATATCCACGGCTTTGCCGTAGTCTGGTTTTCCAGAACCGTCCATAATACCAGGAATTTCTTTGAATTGACGACGAACCTCTTCAACAACTTGACCAGCTACTTTACCAACTGATTCCATTAACATGGCGCCAAATAGGTAAGGCAACAAACCACCAATAAACAATCCAACCAAAACTTTCGGATCGTTGATCATGAATTTATATGTGTCAGGAAGTTTGTGAGTGAAATCGGCAAATAATACTAATGAAGCTAAAGCGGCCGAAGCGATTGCATAACCTTTTGTTACCGCTTTAGTAGTGTTGCCGACAGCATCAAGAGGATCGGTAACATTGCGAACGTCTTCAGAAAGTTCAGCCATTTCAGCAATACCGCCAGCATTGTCTGTAATTGGACCAAAAGCGTCGATAGTTACGATGATTCCAGTCAAAGACAACATACTTACTGCGGCAATTGCGACACCGTATAATCCAGCTAAATAGTGAGTACCCATCATGGCGGCCATGATCAAAAGTACTGGTAAAGCAGTAGATTTCATGGAGACAGCCAAACCAGCAATGACATTGGTACCATGACCAGTTGTACTAGCTTTGGCAATATGTTGAACTGGAGAATATTTTGTAGAAGTATAATAATCAGTAAGTGCAACCATTAATGCAGTAAGCACTAAACCGATGATAGCACATAAGAAGACGTTCATTACGCTAACACTAGTTAGACCACTCATTAACCATTTTGTAGCTGGATAAAAACCAACTAAAGCGATCAAGCCGGCAGCGATTAAGCCTTTGTACAAAGCCTTCATCACATTCTTGTCTTCGCCTAAACGAATAAAGAAAGTACCTAAGATAGAAGCAATGATTGAAATACCACCAAGTACGATTGGGAAAACAGCAACTTTATCATTGCTTGGGAATAGTAGCCCACCCAAAATCATAGCGGCAATTGTAGTAATAGCGTAAGTTTCAAATAAATCAGCAGCCATACCAGCACAATCACCAACGTTATCACCAACATTGTCGGCGATTACAGCTGGGTTGCGTGGATCGTCTTCAGGGATGCCTTTTTCTACTTTACCTACCAAATCCGCACCAACATCAGCAGCTTTGGTAAAGATACCACCACCGATACGAGCGAAGACGGAAATTAAACTACCACCAAAACCTAAACCGATTAAAGCGGATAGATCATGTGTTAAATAATAAAAACCAGATACGCCAAGTAATCCAAGACCAGAAACCAAAAGTCCAGTAACAGAACCACCTTTAACGGCAACATCAAGCGCTGGTTGAAAACCTTTTTTTGCGGCTTCAGCAGTACGCACATTGGCTTTGACGGAAATCAACATGCCAACAGTACCTGCCAAACC
>CAYZHG010000004.1:0-5573 GCA_964477455.1 uncultured Gammaproteobacteria bacterium | reverse complement strand
TGAAATAAGAAGGATAAGAAACCCCCGCCTCCCCCCAAAAAAAATTGGGGGGGGGAAAAACCCCCCCCCACCACGATACCGTTTACTTTCCAGTGCCTAAACCGGCACTTTCTTGTTTGTGTTGAGGTAAAATATGGACATTTAACTAGTTAAATGTCTTTTTTTGTATGAAAAAAAGTAATCCCAAGTGTCAAAATTATGGTGGAAATAAGACTGTTAAAAAAGGAAGTCAGAATGGTTGTAAAAGATTTTGGTGTAAAGATTGTAAGCGATCTTTTTCTGTTGATCATCGTCGAAAAGAATTACCATTTTGGATTTCACATGTGGATGGTATCCCACTTAGAAAATTAGCGGATGAACGTAATCTCTCTCCAGCTCGAGTTTACCAAAATATTAAAAAAGAAATGGATGATTTGCCAGATTCCAATTGGCTCACCGTCAATTACTGCAACCGTTTTTGTGGCATCCTAGTAATGGACGGTAAATATGTAAAAGTAAAAGGCTACAAACAAAAAATACCGTTCATTTACGGTATTGACTATTTAACTCACGACATTGTCATTGGACTACTTGCTCCTTCGGAAAACGAGGAAGCTTTTTTAAAAGTTCTTTCGTCTTTTGAAGACTTTTAACTATCCGCTTCAAATTGTCCTCTGTGATGACCGTAGCCCTTTAATACCGGCCTTAAAACACTATTATCCCAAAGCTTTGGTACAATTGTGCCAAAACCACTATGTTGAAAATATTAGACAGCTTTTGCATATTCGCACTGATCCAACCCACCAAAAGTTTTTTACTCTGTTGCAAAAAAGAGTGTTTGACCCAGATGTTTCTCTGCGAGTACGCAATCTTAGATTGCACGAATAAAAATATTGTATCCTTTTAAAAATAAATCAAGGTTAATAAAATCTAAAATGTGTCTACCTGGTGGAAAAATTCCACCAACTTCAAATGGAATTAACGAATAGGACTTATTAAGCCAAAAATGTTTATTAACTGGATCGTATTTAAATTTTAAATGTAATCCAAATATTTTTCTTTCATAAAATCAAAAATTGTCTTTTTTAAAGTAGTACCCATTTCTGAAGTCATAATTGTCAGGTATTCCAATTTGATTATCTATAGTAATTTTATAGTGAAATTGATGTGATTGTGACACAGAAGTAAAGAAATCAAAGTTTTCAGATATGCCAAATCCTCTAATATTTGTTAAGTTAGTATCAAAAGAAACCAATTCTGGAATGATATTTTTATACATTTTAATCTAATTATTATTGATTGTAGTAATGTAGCTTAGTCCACCTAATCCAAATTCACAGGTTTTCATAAATAACATCCCAAATCCAATTATTGGATTTTTAAAAAGTTTTTTTGGATTTGAAAAAAATAATTTATAGCGGTTTAAAATTCCTGTCTGTTTAGATATTTTATTTTTATTTAAATTAGTGTTTTTATATTTGGAAAAATTTCTTGCGTAAAAAAATTTCTTTTTGATTATTTTTAATAGTTTAGCGTCACCTTCGTTATGAAAAATATAATCATTAATTCTGCCGATTTTTCCATTTTGTTCTATTCTTTGTGATAAATCCCAGTCTTCTCCGCTCGTCATTTCTATATTATAACCTCCGAGTTCTACATAAACATTTTTTTTAAAAAATCTTGCTGCTTCCATCCACTCAACACCAACGTAAAAACTTCTTTCAAGTTTTTTACATTGAGCCCAAAACCCTTCTCCAAACGATTCTTCCGGAATGATTATGCCAGTTATGTTAGTGTCAGGCTGCATTTTTTCTACGCAGCTTTTAATCACTTTTCTGTCTAGTTCCATATCGCTATCAATGATAATCACATATTCTCCATTTGAATTTTTCACTCCAAAATTTCTTTGAGCGCTTCTCTCCGGTCCAAAGTTAAAAACTTTTACTGAAAAGCTAGATTTCGGATCAAGTCCGGAATGACAATTAAATTTTTCTGCAATTTCTTTGGTGTTATCAGTGGAGTTATTATCTACTACTATCAGCTCAATATTTTTGTAACTCTGATTTTTGATTGATTCCAAACATTTCTCCAGTGTCCGTGCAGAATTTTTTGTGGGTATTATGACAGATACTAGAGAATTTTCTTCTGACATAGATTTTATTTGCCAATTATGGCGGAAAATTCCTTATAAGAATTATCAAAATTCAGTGTTTTGCTCCAATCTAAAGCCTGATTTTGTATTTGTCTGTATTTCTGAAAATTTAATAGCAAATCAATTATATTTTTAGCCAAATTCTCCGGATTATTTTTCTCGCAAATAATACCAGTTTTTCCATTTTGCACACTATCTCGTAATCCATCTACATTATATACGATAGCTGGCGTACCTTGGCTGTTGGCTTCGGTGACTACCAATCCCCAACCTTCTTTTATTGAAGTGACCGCAATTAAGTGGACTTTTTGCATTAATTCCACCTTTTTGGTGGTATTAACCTTGCCTAAACAGGTAATATCTTCTTTAAATTCAGATTTACTGATATATTTTAGCACTTTCTGGCCATAAGGTAAACTAGAATCACCAGCTATTATTAATTTTAGACTGGTAATTTTTTCTTTCGCCATTTCAAAGGCTTTTACTATGTCGATGGTTCTTTTCATTGATCGGATCGAGCCTAGGCTTAAAATAGTAGGATTATCGTATTTTTTTATTTGTTCGAGGTTTTTTATTGGTTCTATTTCTATCCCTTCACTTATTATCTTTATATTTTCAGTGTTAAAACCGTATTTCAACAAATCATTTTTTGAACTTTCGGAAACTGTGATTGTAAATTTGTTTCGGAGCATCCAGAGATAGATTGGTTCCGCTAGATACCCGATCAAACTTAAGGGGAAAATCATCTCATAAAACCAAATCTCTCGGCAAAGTTGATGAATAAATAAGATGTTTTTTTCTTTTACATAAAATTTGGCGAAAAAAGGAATGGTATTTACTTCATCGATCACTAAATCTGCCCAACCTTTTAAATTTTTTTTGTAATATCGAAAGGCCAGCCAATAGACGCTAAATCTATTGCCTACTCTTATTATCTTATATCCATCTATTGTTTCTTCGGATAATGAATTTTCAAATTTTGAAGTTATAAATATCACTTCGTGACCATCTTTGGCCAAGCGTTTGGCCAATTCATGTCCGACGATTTCCGCACCGCCCGCTCGTGGGTGTTTTGTGTCTTTCCATTTAAACCACAGGATCTTCATATTTTCAGCCCTAAAAGTTTATTTTATTTCGTACCACATATAGTGGTCTATTTATCACTTCACCGTGGATACTTCCTATATATAGAGCGATTAACCCCAAACAACTCAAGACTATGCCGATCAAAAACAAAATAAGTACTGCTAATTGAGCTGGGCCAGAGAAATTGAAAGTTAAAACTGGAAATATATATTGAGTAATAACGATAAAAAAACCAAGTAAACCAGCGCCAAGTGTGGTAAAAATACCCAAATAGCCAGCTAATTTTAACGGTAAAAGGCTGTGGCTCACAAAAGTGAAGGTGGCCAATCGTATTAATTTGATATAGCTATACTTTGGTTTTCCATTTAGTCGTTCTTTGGCCTCGAAGTATACAAGATCTCGTTTGAAACCAAGCCAAGCAATCAGTCCGCGGGTCATGCGGTTGCGTTCGGTGAATTTGTTGAATTCATCTATTACTTTCTTGTCCAAAAGTCGGTAATCGGTAGAGTTTCTTACAACTGGCGTTGTAGAAATTAAATTTAAAACTTTGTAGAATGTGTAGGAACAAACCTTTTTTATCCATTCGTCACTAGCGGAATTTTTCCTTACCCCCACTACTACTTCCGCGCCTTTTTCCCATTTATCGATGAATTCTGGTATATATTCCACTGGATGTTGTAAATCAACATCGATTATGATGCAGGCACTGCTATGACAAGCGTTTATCCCGGCCGTAGTGGCAATTTCTTTACCAAAATTTCTTGAAAATTGTATCATTTTCACATTTTGGTCAGTTTGAGATAACTGTGAGATTTTTTCGCTGGTATTATCAGTGCTACCATCATCTACAAAAATAACATCATAGGATTTTCCTATCTTTTCCAATACATTTTTCAATTCAGCATAAAAAATCTGAATATTCTCCTCTTCATTATATACTGGGACTATTATAGAGATGAGTTTTTCCATAGTTTGGAGATATTATACCTCATGGTAACAGCTTTTGATAGGAAGATCAATAGAATAAATATAGATCCAGCAGTAAAGCTGAGGATGATGTTTTCGAAGCTTTTAGGTAATAGGAAAGACATAATTAGGGTAAGACCAACCCCTGCCACAGCAATTATAGCGATAAATTTTTTTCTGAGGGCAAGGTAATACATGAAAAGGGCGTTATTGATCGAGGCTAAAAATAATGCTAGCCCCATATAAGGTAAAAGATGTGATTTGTAGATGTATTTTTGACCCATTAAGATTTTTATCATCATTTCTGGCCATAGACTAAATATTATCAATGGAATCAAGCCTAAAATTGACATTATAATGAAGGCTTTTTTAAATAACTTTGAATTCTCAGCTTTGTTGTCAATCATCACCGAGGCAAAAAGTACGCTCACAACGGGTGAGGATATGAAAAAGATGATTCGAGCTACGGTCGCTATGCCACTGTAGAGCCCGGCTTCTTCTGGAGAGAAAAATCTTTTGGCAAATAACACATCAGCCGTGGTGAAAAAAGTTGTGACAAAAGCGACAGCCAAGATCAATGTGCCGTAAGCGGTTTCTGTCAGTAGGCGTTTGGTAAGTTTTGTGGTTTTAAAAGAGGAAAGGATTAAATCGTGATTAGTTTTTTTGTATAAATAAATTAAACTTACTACTTGAGCAAACAATATTCCCAAAAGCACTCCGCCCACTCTCAGGCCAATCAAGACAAAGGCCGCGCTAGCGAGTAGTTTTCCCAGCGCGAGCGTCACTCCATTTATGGAGGTTGTGTAAAACTGTTTTTTCCCCTGTAAAAAAGAAGTTCGGAGTATGTTGGGAATGTTGAGAGGGATTAGTGCTGCCAACAATATAAAAGTATATATAGAAGTAAAATGAAAAAAGTTTTTTAGCCAAGGGCTGAGAATTGCCAACGATATGGCCAAAATTAACGCAATTCCCGTAATTAGTTTTCTAAATTGAGAGATGATTGAATTTCGCTCAGAATCATCGGTAGAATTAGCTACTATATTGATAGTGGCTGATCCAAAAATGGTGATAAATAAGGTGGCTAGTGAGAGAATCGTGACTAATGTTTGCACTTCACCAAATTCAGTCGAAGTGAGCAGTCGCCCCAATACTGGATAAAAAAGATAATTAAAAGCGCCGATCAATATTGAGCCGGTCAAATAAAATATATTGTTTTTTACAAAACTATCGCTGAGTAGTCTTTTTATCATAAGATATAGTAGCGCTATTTTAGCAAGAAAATACTGATTTATCAATCGTGGGTGTCAAGACGAAGATAAGTAGAATGGACAAACCCATTCTTTTTTAGTATCATCTACTTACCTTGGAGAGGTGTCTGAGTGGTTGAAAG
>CAYZHG010000003.1:0-5338 GCA_964477455.1 uncultured Gammaproteobacteria bacterium | reverse complement strand
GTAAGCCGGAAATTGCCGACTATATTTTGGTGTATAAAAATCGTAAAATTGGAGTCATTGAAGCTAAGGCAGAAAATTTATCGGCGTCTGAGGGTGTAGGACAAGCAAAAGCGTACGCACAAAAATTACAAATTGATTTTACTTATGCCACCAATGGCAAGGCGATTTATGAAATTTCCATGAAAACGGGACGGGAAGGAAGTGTTGTAGATTTTCCAACTCCGGATGAATTGTGGATGAAAACTTTTTCTGATCAGCCTGCCACAAACGAAGAATGGAACGAAAAATTCGATGCGGTTTCGTCTGAAGGTGAAAAAGGTAAACGATATTACCAGGAACTGGCGATCAACAACGCATTAAATGCGGTGGCGCAAGAAAAAACACGGATACTAATTACCATGGCCACAGGGACAGGCAAGACCGCGGTGGCAGCTCAAATCGCTTGGAAACTATTTCAGACTCGCTGGAATTTAAAGAGAGATGGATCTCGCAGACCACGAATTTTGTTTTTGGCGGATAGAAATATTTTGGCTGACCAGGCGTTTGGAAATGATTTTTCAATTTTTCCAACCGATGCAATGGTGCGTATCAATCCTTTGGATATTCGAAAAAAGGGTGGCGTACCGATGAGTGGTAGTGTTTATTTTACAATTTTTCAAACTTTTATGAGTGGAGCGGAAGGCGCTCCTTATTTTGGTGAATATCCACCAGATTTTTTTGATTTTATTATTATTGACGAGTGTCATCGTGGTGGCGCCAATGACGAAGGTAATTGGCGTGGAATTTTAGAATATTTTTCTCCAGCTGTTCAGCTTGGTTTGACCGCTACACCAAAGCGACAGGACAATGTGGATACTTACAAATATTTTGGTGAACCAGTTTATATTTATTCACTCAAAGAGGGTGTAAATGACGGCTTTTTAACTCCATTTAAAGTCAAACGAATCAAAACAACTCTTGATGATTATATTTACACTTCTGACGACCAAATTGTGGAAGGTGAAGTGGAAGAAGGAAAAATATATACCGAGCCGGATTTTAATAAAATAATTGAGATCAAAGCCAGAGAGGCAAAAAGAGTGCGAGTTATACTGGATGAAATTAATCAAAATGAAAAGACAATAATATTTTGCGCAACCCAAGACCACGCGGCGGCCGTGCGTGATTTGGTAAATCAAATGAAAGAAAATAAAGATCCAAATTATTGTGTGCGAGTAACGGCTAATGATGGGTTTCGTGGTGAACAATTTTTGCGTGAATTTCAAGATAACGAAAAAACTATACCAACTATTTTGACTACTTCACAAAAACTTTCTACTGGTGTGGATGCGCGTAATATCCGCAACATTGTTCTTATGAGACCAGTAAATTCAATGATTGAATTTAAACAAATTATTGGTCGTGGAACTCGGCTTTTTGATGGTAAAGAATATTTTACTATTTATGATTTTGTGGATGCGTACCACCATTTTGCCGATCCGGAATGGGACGGAGAACCGGTAAGCGAAACAACCGAAAACCAACCACCGGTTAAATATGAAACCACAATCAAGGATTTTGGCGGGGCTATTCTACGAGACAAGCCGACGGAACAATTTAAAAAATTAAAAATAAAATTGCGCGATGGTAAAGAGCGAGAAATTCAACATATGATTTCTACTTCTTTTTGGAGCGCTGATGGTAAACCGGTTTCTGTTCAGGAATTTATGGATAATATGTTTGGAACTATGCCTGAATTTTTTAACAGCGAAGAAGAGCTCCGAAAAATTTGGTCAAACCCAACCACACGAAAAGTATTTTTAGAAAAAATTGCCGAAGCCGGTTTTGGTAAAGACGAACTGGAAACATTACAAAAATTGATTGATGCTGAGCAGAGTGATTTGTTTGATGTGCTCGCCTATGTATCTTTTGCTACCAAGCCTATTAGTAGAACGGAGAGGGTTGATATTACAAAAAATATTATTTTAAACGGATTAGATGAAAAACAAACTGGATTTTTGCAATTTGTTTTAAATAAATATGTTGACAATGGTGTTGAAGAATTGGACGAAGAAAAATTACCACAACTTCTCAATCTTAAATATTATGCTATTGCCAATGCTGAAAAAGAACTCGGAGATGTGTTTAAAATCAGGCACCTCTTTATTGATTTCCAAAAAGGTCTCTACTCTAACAAGACCAAAGATTATGTTAATAATTGAAGAAGCCAGCTCGTAATTTTGGAATAAATATGAAACTAGGAACACAATATAACGGCGTGAGTGCTTCTTTTGAATTCACTCCAGAAGAAATCGATAAACTTGTGCCCTTTTTTATAAGAGCATTATTTAATATAAAAATAACAACAATTAAAACCTATTCTCTTTTAGAACAATTAATAACCGAATGTCAGAATAAAAACGGATGGAAAAATTTTGTTTTAAAAAAACCATACCTTAAAGAAGAAAGAGTGTGCCTGCTAATAGAGCAGATGCCTTTCTTTATCAAAGATAGCATAAAAAATCGGTTTATTAGTGAATATTCAATTAGCAATTATGAAATGAGCAACATTTTTTTTGCAATTATTGAAATATTTATTAATAGACTTAAAAAGAAGGATGTTGTTGATATTTTTGAAAGATTTAACGATAATGACCAAGTTGATCTTTGTGGATTTTTTGAATTTATCGAAAAAAATAAACCCGGCTTATTAACACCTAAAATAATTGACTACTTACGATTTAATAAAATAACCGAAATAAAGTAACAGTTTCTCATATTTATAACAATTTAAAAAATTGAACTGACATGCAAATCACCAAAACCGACTACCTCGACTACACATTCTGCAAAAAGAACCTCTGGCTCAAAAAGCACAAACCAGAGCTTTTTGACGGTGTTGAATTATCGGATTTTGAAAAGAAAATAATCGAAGAGGGGAACATGGCCGATGAAGAAGCCCGTCATTTGTTTCCGAATGGTGTTTTGGTAGATAGTTTTGGACCAGACGCTATTCACGACACCGCGCAATACTTGGAGAAAAAACAAGCGGTGATATTTCAAGCGACTTTTGCGCAAGATGTTTTTTATATTCGCGCGGATATTTTGATTTATAATAAAGCCAAAGATGGCTATGAGCTGTATGAGGTAAAAGCCTCAAACGATATTAAAAGGAAAGAACCATATCACTATGTCCACGACTTGGCATTTCAGAAAATTGTGATTGAAAAAAGTGGTTTGAAAATTATTAAAACTGGGGTGATTCATTTGAACCGAGAATATAAAAAAGTTGGGAAAATTGATTATGAAAAATTATTTGTCATAGTGGATTTGACTGATGAAGTTTTGGAATCGCAAGAGAAAGTGATGGGGCAGATGAAGGAAATAAAACAATATTTGGATATGCCGGAAGAGAAAGGGTGTGAATGTTTGTACCGAGGAAGAAATGCTCAGTGTACTACTTTTGTTTATTCCAACCCACAGGTGCCGGAATATTCGGTGCATGATATCAATCGGATTGGGGCGAGTAAAAAGATACTTTATGATTGGATAGATAGAGGGATATATGCAATCGAAGATATCGATAATCCACAGGTGCTCACGGGTGCCAAGCAGGCGCAATATGATGCTTGCTCGCTGGGCAAACCGGTGATTGATGAGGTGGCGATAAAAGCGGCGCTGGACAAATTGGTTTTTCCTTTGCAGTTTTTTGATTATGAGGCTTTTGTTTGTGCGATTCCGATGTTTGATGGCTTTGGACCTTATGAACATACGCCTTTTCAATATTCTCTACATATCATGCAAGCCGATGGGCGGATTGAACATAAAGAATTTTTGATTACCGATACCAATGGAGATCTGACGCGGCCACTCGTGGAACGGATGAAACAGGATATTGATCCACGCGGGACGGTGATTGCTTGGCATAGTATTTATGAACGGGATCGCAATACGAAATTGGCGGAGTTGCATCCGGATTATGCGAAATTTTTGGGGGATATCAATGATGGGATGTTTGATTTGAAAACTATTTTTTCGGAAAATCTTTATGTGGATTCGGCTTTCAAGGGGAGTGCGAGTATCAAGCGAGTGTTGCCGGTGATTGTGCCGGAGTTGACGTATAAAAGTTTGAATATTTCCAAAGGGGATCAGGCGAGTGAACGGTGGGAGCGGATGATTTCGGGGGATACTTCTGATGGTGAGAAGAAGCAGATTGAGAGGGATTTGCTGGAGTATTGTGGGATGGATACTTGGGCGATGGTGAGGATATGGGAGGTTTTGAGGAAAATAAATTGATTATTTAAACCCATCGAATTAGATGGGTTTAAAATTGAACTGTTATATTATTTTTGATATAATATATGACATGAATATATACCTTGATGAATCATACAATTTGCAAAAGTCTAAAGGCAAGATGTTTATTAGCATTAATGGTTTTTCTGTTTTGCACGACGAGGCACTCCGAAAACGCTGGAAATTAATACGTAAATCATTTGCACAAACTAAACGTCGCATTCATGCGACTGATTCACATTTTGAAAAACTAAGAGAAAAAAGTATAAAATTATTAGGCAAAAATGACGTTAACATTCTGTCAGTTTTTCAACTTACACAGGAAATACCCTACACCTATTTTGATAAAAAAGAAATGAAATTTGATTCTGTATATGCAGACTTATTAAAAAAACTTTTTATTGAATTATCTATTGGTGAATATAAAAAAGTAAAAATAATTATTGATGCCAGAAAACACAAGGGCGGAAGATTGGGAGAAAAGATTTTCAAAAAAGAAATAGAAGATTTCTTAAATAAACAATTCAATAGCACTGCCTCCGATTTTATTGCGACACCTTCATACGCAGACATTCTCATCGAACTTGCGGACTTTATCTCCAATACTTTATATAAGGAATATTCCAACGGCACTAACCACGTATTTAAAAGCATGGGATATCGACTCATACAAATAAAAAACCCGCTATAAAAGCGGATTTAGTAAGAGCCTTTTGGGAATGTCTCTGCTTCAACGGGATGCTCCTGATGGAGAGCGCCCTCCACAAAGCTTTACCCTAAGGACTTATCTTCTGAAGTTAATATACCACCCAAACGAATAACCGTCAATACTCAAAAAAATATGCTCATCATCACATACTTCGTCCACGGCACCACCACCGACAACGAACACGATCTCGCCACCGGTTGGGCGCCAGGTGAACTTTCGGAATTGGGGATTGAACAAAGTAAAAATAATTAATACGAAATTATCCAAGACAAACGTTTGAGAGAAGCGAATTATGGAGATTTTACAGAGACCAATTCGGAGACATTCAAAAATGATAACGACATAGAAAAATAT
>CAYZHG010000002.1:0-30477 GCA_964477455.1 uncultured Gammaproteobacteria bacterium | reverse complement strand
CACGTATGTTGATACGGGATTTTACCTGTGCCACGATATTACGAATAACTGACGCCGACAAAAATTGACCGATTTTATTTTGAATAGGTGCGACGGCTTCTTGTTTATATTTATCATTATAAGCCGCGAACTCAGTTTGCCAAAAAGCTTTGATCACTGGATCTTTGGTATTGTTCACTACACGACGACGATATTCAGCGTCTGCCAACAAGCGATTGATACCAAGCAATGTCGTGCCAGGAAAATCTAAAAGCGCCAAAATGGTATTATTCAAAATATATTCCATACGAGAACTCCACACATCTGGCCAAATCTTTTTAAATACGCCCATCAAACCAGAAGCCACCAAATGTTTTTGTTCCGGTCGAATAGTTTCTAAAATATTAAACCCAATTGGATAATCCAAATCAGCTGGATTAAAATACACCACATCATTGATGCGATTGGCTGGGATATAATCCAAAATCTTTTCCGCTGTATCCCCGTGTGGATCGACGTAACCCAAACCATGTCCCGCATAAATATCATTGAGCACCATGTTTTCAAGCAAAGTTGTTTTTCCCATACCAGTCTTTCCCACAACATACATATGACGACGGCGGTCATCGAGCTTGATCCCAAATTTTCGATTTTGATTGCGATAATTGGCTAAACCAAAATAATTCACCTCAGAATTGGCAATTATTGCAGCTTTAGCTTGCTCTTCATTTGATGTATCTAAATTATTTTCCATAAAAATATTATACCATTTTTACAAAAAACTGTCATTTATTTTTTGTGGTGATAAGCAAATCGCGTACCAGAGTCCAAGCCGCCAAAGCTTGTCCACTCCAAATTTCACCGCGTTTTATCATTTCATTTATTTCATCGGGGCGTCGCAAAACTAATTCAATATCTTCTTCTGCATCTAAATCAAGTTCTACTTGATTAGAAATCTCATTCGCAATAAAAACACTGGAACGATTCTTGACTTTACCGATCATTGGTTCAAATTCACCTACTTTGGAAAAATTCGATGATTCCAAACCAGTCTCCTCGCGCAATTCTCGAATAGCCGCCTGCACAGGGGTTTCACCAGCCTTGATTCCACCCATTGGAAATTCAATACAAGAGCGTTCTTGCAAATATCGATATTGCCTAATCAGAGCAATACGACCATCATCAAGCACCGGTACAATTATGGCATTACCTATCATTTCACCATAATAATAATTAAAATCTTTTTCATCGCATTTATAAACATCGTGCTTATAAATCCACTCTGGATTATTGTGTAATATTTCTTCAGAAATTTTTTGATATTTTTTTTGCATAATTATTATTTTCCAATAAATAGTTCCGACACTTCTTTCACCGTTTTATCTCCAGAATTTTTTACAATAGAATGCATACTACCGCCACCATCGCCCTCATATCTTGGTAAAATATGAGTGTGCAAATGTGGTACAACTTGACCACCTGCACTTTTTTGATTCCAACCCACATTAAAACCAGCTGGTTTTAAAATTTTTTCTACCTGTTCCAACGCTTTTTTTAAACCAATACTATAATTTATAAATTCTTCTTCGCTCATTTCCAGTGGAGTGTCAAAATGTTTTTTTGGAATAACCACCGTATGTCCCATTGCATGTGGAAAAATATCTAGAAACGCCAAAACATTTTCATCTTCATAAACAGTGTAATTAGGAATTTCTTTATTAATTATTTTGCAAAAAATACAATCCATAAAATTTAATTAATTATTATATATCTTTACTTTACCAAACTTTGCTATTGAATCTGGAAAATCGTAATCCCCCACTAAATAACAACTGTCGACATTCAATAATTTTAGGGCCTGAGTTAACGCCAGTTTAGGTTGAGTTTGGGCGAGTTTCAAAAGTTGAGTCAATTCTGGTTGGGTAAAATATAAATTCATCGGAAAACCACCGCCAATTATCCGTTTTCCAGACAATCCCTCTAGCACCAACAAAGTATAAGTATCAGAAACAACACAAGCGTGGGCAGTATCATTTTTGGTTTTTTGCCAAATAAAATCCGTCGCTAAATATTGAGATTGACTAGCAGTTTGAATATCCGGCCCAAGTGTATAAGAAGCGGTTATTGCCAAAGAACAAAATAATATTATAAAAAATAGTGTCGCCCTTTGTTTTAAAATAGTTTTTTGAATAATTATTATTTCATACAAACCATAAGCGACCGGTAAAATAAATAATATTGCCAATACTGCATCTAATCTTCGCGACAAAATATTTTCTCCGATTAAAAAATATCGAGAGATAATATAACCACCATAAAGTCCGACCGTCAAAGATAACCAAATTAAACTAGAACTATTTTTTTGTTTTGATAAAATTTTATACCAACCATAAACAAATACTATCCAGAGCATTACCATAAATACACAGATCCATAACCGATGAATAGTAAATAAATTTACCACCAAAGCATTTAAAGACGGCTGGTTAAAAATAATATTGCCAGCGGTAATATCAGAGGTGCGTAATCCTGTAGCCACATACCAAGCACTAAAGCTACTCATCAACGCCTTGATTTGTCCCCACCAATTGATTTGAAAATTAAATTGAGAAAAATGAGAAATTAATTCTAACGCTGGTATCAACAATATCGAAAACAAAACAGCGACGATGGTTTTGATTTTTTTAAATTTATTTTCATTTTTAGAAAAGTCCAATAACCAAAATAAGACAAGACTCAATCCAAACAAAATAAAATACAATGAGTGCCCAAAAAGTGTTGTGATTCCCAAAACAAGAATAGTTATTTGACCTATCCAAGTAAACTTTTGTTGATTTTTAAATTGTAACAATAAAATTAATAACCAAAATAAAAAACTTAGATTGGATGGCAAACCAAAACTACCACTCACCTGTAGAGCAAAAGGTAACAAAGACAACCACCCAAGCATCAGCGCTCGTTTTTTCTCCCAATTTAGTACCCGAGCTAATTCATACAATAATATTGGCAATGTCACCGACCAAAGGACTGGAATAAAATAACGTAAAAAAATTATAAGATCTAACCCACAAATCATTTTAAATAAAAGGGCCAAAGAATTGAATTGAGCATATGCCAGACTACCAAAATTAAAGCGTTGCCAAAAACTAATTGGGGCCGTACTAAATAACAAGGTCTTCCCCACCCCTTCAAGCAACATGCTATTTTGAATGCCCAAATGTCGCCAACCATCGGCTCCATAGAAAAATTGGTGACTTAGTGGCAAATAAGCGTGAAGCAATAGTGAATGCAAAACCAGCAAAAAAATCAAAGTACTTGATTTTAATTTTGAAAAAATCAATAACCCCAAAACCAAAGTGGCGGCAAAGAATATATAAACATACGAAACCGAAATTGTTTGCCATGGAGTCAAAATACTTTCCCCAGTTTGACTATTGCTCAAGAAATAAAATCCAGCAAAAATTAAAACAAAATATAAAATTAAAGCAACTTTTGGTGATGGAACTTCTTCGATCACTTGTTTATTATCGTCAATAATTTCAGGAATTATACCTCTATCTTCGCCTGCACAATGTTTTAAATAAGAAGATATGAAACCAACTATAAAAAATGTAAATGATAAAGTAGTCGGAGTAATTTTATAAACCCAAGACATCATACCAGCGACAAAGCCCAGAACTGCAACAACCAAAAATACCGACAAAATTCTAATACGTAAAGCGCGAGATAAATTAAAATATTTTACAAAAAAAATATGAACAGATTTTGAAGTCCACAAAACAAAAATAACAAAAATAAACCACCCAAAAAAAGCATTTTTAAAAATTACGGTATTTAAATATATTAGGCTGGCAAACAACAATGCCGACACTAAGCTTTTTGATATAAATTTTATCCCCATATTGCCGATATTATAGCAGATTAGGCAAAAAGAGCAAAAGTATACACACTTTAGTCACATTGCTTCCCCATCACGGCTTGCCCAATAAATGGCTTTGATATAACATATACAAACCAATGAAAATATGAATACAAACGAAGAATTAAACAAAGTTCCACCTCAAAGCTTAGAAGCCGAAATGTCACTTTTGGGGTCTATTCTTTTGGATAAAGACGCGATGTTGAAAATCGCTGATATTATTCGTACTGAAGATTTTTATAAAAATGCCCACGCCCGTATTTTTGAAACTATCACTAGCTTATATTCTCAAAATGAACCAGCGGATTTGTTGACGCTTAGTACTCGTTTGGAAGAAAAAGGTATTTTGGAAATGTGTGGTGGCCGTACTTACCTTGCTTCATTGATCAACGCTGTACCAACCGCCGCCAACGTGGCCAACTATGCTCAGATTGTCCAACGTAAAGCTATTCGCCGTCGCTTGTTATTGGCATCTCATGAAATTTCTCGCTTAGGATACCAAGAAGAAAACGATATTGAAAAAATTTTGGACGAAGCTCAGCAAAGTTTACTTGCAGTTTCTTCAGTTCATTTCAAGCAAACTTTTACTCCAATTCGCAATATCTTGGCTGACGCTTTTGATCGTATTGATGATTTACACAAACACAAAGGGCAATTGCGTGGCCTACCAACCGGCTTCACTCAATTAGACAATTTATTGGCTGGTTTGCAAAAATCTGATTTGATCATCTTGGCTGCCCGTCCATCTGTAGGAAAAACCTCCTTGGCTTTGGATATTGTACGTCACGTAGCAACCAAGCAAAAATTACCAGTAGGTTTGTTTTCACTGGAAATGGGCAAAGAACAACTAGTAGACAGAATGTTGTGTTCTGAAGCGGGCATCGATTTGTGGCGTATGCGTACCGGTCGACTTTCCGACCGACCGGAAGATGATGATTTTCCTCGCATTGGACATGCTATCGGCGTACTTTCAGAAACCCCTATATATATCGATGATTCTGGTAGTTTGAATATTTTGCAACTACGTACCAAAGCCCGTCGCTTACAAAGCGAACATGGATTGGGGCTAATTGTTATCGATTACTTACAGTTAATGGAATCAACTAGTGGCAAAACAGACAATCGCGTGCAAGAAATTGCAGAAATTAGTCGTGGTTTGAAAGCTTTGGCGCGTGAATTGAATATTCCTATTTTGGCATTATCTCAGTTATCGCGTACGGTGGAACAAAGTAAACCAGCTATTCCAAAACTTTCCCACTTACGTGAATCTGGTTCTATCGAACAAGACGCGGATGTGGTATTATTTATCTACCGAAAAGCGGCCGACCGCAACTATCGCCTGGAAGAAATTCCTCCAGACGAACGCAATGTCGCTGAAATCCATATCGCTAAACATAGAAATGGTCCAACCGGAATAGTAAGAACAGCGTTCGTTGAAGCCATGGCATCATTTAAAAATCTGGACGCCGTACATATTGCTCCAAGTGGTGGCAGTCCGGCTCCTCAAGCTTTGAAACCAAGATCCGCTTTCAACAACTCTTCGTCTGGTGGTGGATACAAAGCTCCAGAACAACCTGAATATTAATTTATTATTTATTAAATTTTAAAACAAACATTATTATGTCCATGTTTTCCAAGCTAAAACAGTTCAAAGATTTGCGCGATCAAGGCAAAAAATTACAGGATCTCATCGGTGGCGAAACTGTCACTGTAGACAAAGCTAGTGGCAAGGTTGTATTGACTATGAATGGCAATTTAGAACTGACTGGCTTGGCAATCGATGACAGCATGTTAAATACAAACAAAAAATCTGAATTGGAAAAAGCAATCAAAGAGGCTCATGCTGAAGCTCTGAAAAAAATGCAACGCACCATCGCAATGAAAATGCAACAATCCGGCGAATTTAATATTCCTGGTTTAAGTTAACATGTATTCATCCAGCATCAACAAATTAATTGACGCTTTAAAAAAACTGCCGAGCGTAGGACAACATACCGCGCAACGGTATGTTTTTCATTTGTTAAAATCTGGCAAAGTGGAAGTTAATGAATTGAAAAATTCCTTAGAGAATTTATTGAAAAACATCAAGAGTTGTGAAGTCTGCTGGAATTTTTCTGACTTTAATCCTTGTGAGATTTGTTCTAATCAAAAACGAGATCAAAACCAAATCTGCATAGTCGACGAAGTCCAATCCGTCGCCGCTCTGGAAAAAACTGGAGCTTATGCTGGCGTCTATCATATCCTACGCGGGACTATCGATGTTAGCGATGAAGATGCACTTGCCGGCTTAAAAATTCGTGAATTATTTGAACGCATAAAAATCAATCAAAATATTCAAGAAATAATTTTGGCACTAAACCCAGACATGCCCGGCGAAACTACTATGCTCTATCTAGAAAAACAAATAAAATTATTGAATCCACAAATCAAAGTCACAAGATTGGCGCGTGGCTTGCCAATGGGATCGGATTTACAATACAGCGACGAAATCACCTTAGGTAGCGCCCTAAAAAATCGTTTCTCCAATATAAATTAAACAAAAAAAACACCGGTAATAGTTACTTTGAGCGGGTTATGAGCCGAGGCTCATCCTTTCAACCTCGCGGTTGAAAAAAGCGAAAAGTAATTATTACCGGTGTTTTTGTCTTTAAAGAATTTGCTATTAAACGATTTGCACTTCAGTGAATCTCTGTCTCTGACCGTGTACTTTATGAAAACGAACTTTACTCTTAAACTTCTCAACGCGTAAAGTGCGAGTCTTTCCTTGTCTTAAAACTTTGGCTTTTACTGTTTCGCCTTCTAAGTATGGTTTTCCTAATTCTACCAAATTTCCTTCTTCATCAGCTTTCAAAAGCACTTTGTCGAATGTGAAATCTGTATCAGCCAAAACATCGATACCGTCTACTTTTAATTTTTCGAATTTGAATTTTTCACCGGATTTAACAATATATTGTTTTCCGCCAGTTGCAATAATAGAGATCATAATTTGAACTTAAATACCCATTTTCTAGTCCATCGAAGTTGTCCTAGTTGGGCTTACTTTAGATATAAAACGTGTTAATTATAACAAAAATAAATGAAATGTCAAGAGAGACGACCTGTTTTTGCTTAACCTACCTCAAAATCTCCAACTTATCACCAATTTTAAGGTTAAATTTTTCAACCGATCCTGCTGATAATTCCAAAACTCGATCAGAAGCATCTCTAGCTGGATACAAAGTAAATTCTTCATCTGCTTTGCCAGGTTCCGGTGAAATGTTTGGCGCTATATCTACAATCAAGCCATTCTTAAACCAAATAATATCTATTGGAAATTGCATCCCTCTCATTATAAATACATGTTGTTTAATTTCTGGAAAAACAAAGAGCATTCCGTCATATTTACCCAAATTTTTGCGTCCACCCAAACCCTTTTCCCAAGTTTTCATATTATTCGCCATCAACACATTGAAGGTCTTATCGTTTACTTTGATAGTTAATTTAGGCAAATAAAACGTATAATACAATTTCAAAAAAATAGTTAAGATAATAATCAATCCAATAATATACATTTGCCATTTTTTGGCTTCCTGATTTTTATTTGTTAACATATTTTTGTCGATTATATATAGAGATCTCCAATATAATAATACCAATAACCAAAATTAATAGTGAGAAAATTTTGAATTTACTGCTCATATATAGCGCAGAAAAACCAAACAGCGCAGAAAAACCATAAAAAACCAAAACTGCTTGCCAATGTTTGAAGCCAATATCAACCAAGCGAAAATGCAAGTGGCGACGATCTCCTTGGGAGATTGATTGTCCATTGGCCAAACGAGAGCTAACAACCCAAATTAAATCAATAATCGGAACAGCCATTACTAGCAAAGCGGTAGCAATTTTACTTCCCGCTATGATAGCAATAACTCCCAACATCAAACCCAAAAACTGCCCGCCACCTTCCCCTAAAAATATTTTTGCCGGATAAAAATTTACAAACAAAAATCCAAGACAACTACCGGCCAACACCAACGCAACCAGCGAAACATCTGGCTGGAAAAATTTTGTTGAACCGCCAGCCAGTGCCGCGACAGACAATGCGCCAATCATTACAACTCCGGTAGCCAACCCATCCAAACCGTCCAAAATTTTAACAGTGTAAATCATGCCCATCAACCACAAGAATACCAAAATTTCCACCCCTACCAAAATAGTACCAAAATACGAGGTTTGAATTTTCCAAAAATCTAATCCAATTGTTCCTCCGAAAGGATTGGTAATACCATCGAAATTTAACCCACCGGCTAAAACTAACAAAACGGCTAATGCTGAAAATAATAAACGGTATTGATAAAAAATTTTGTATTTATCATCACAATAACCAACGACCATCAAAACTAATCCGGCAATAAAAAATAGAATTAATTGTTTAGCATTAAAATTTTTAAATACAATGCCACTAAAATTATATAAATAAAAAACTATCAACCAAAAAGATATAAAAATCGCAGACCCACCAAGTAGTGGCGTCAGATGATCATGCCATTTTCTTTCTTTATCTGGATAATCAAAAATATTTAATTTTTTAGCTAGATTCTTAACAATTAAGGTTAGTATCAAACTTAATAAAGTTGCTACTATAAAATAAATCATAATTAAACTATCTTGATTTCTCCCCCCTGACCAATCACCACTGTATCACGACGTTTTAATTTACCAGAAATTAATAGTTCTGCTAATTGATTTTCAACTTTTTCTTGTAGGGCACGACGCATAGGACGGGCACCAAATTCTGGATCAAAACCAACGTCAGCCAAAAATTCCATAGCGGCTGGCTCAATTTTCAATTCAATACCTTTGGCCTCCAAATCACTGGCCACTCGTTTAAGCATCAGACCGGCAATTTTAATAATATCTTCACGATTCAAAGCTTTAAATAATACGATACCGTCAAAACGATTTAAAAATTCTGGACGGAAATATTGTTTCAGCTCACCGTGCAACAATTTATCTTTAATAATCTCAGAAGTCACACCCGCACGCAATTGCTCCTGCACATAAGCTGTACCAGCGTTAGCAGTAGCTATCAAAATTACGTTGGTAAAATCTACTACCCTACCAACACTATCGGTAAGACGACCATCATCCATAACCTGCAAAAATAAATTTAATATATCTTTGTCGGCTTTTTCCATTTCATCTAATAATAATAATGAAAATGGACTGCGACGAATAGCTTCGGTCAACATACCACTACCCTTTTCACCAGGAGTACCTATCAAACGATATATACTACTTTTGTCTTGATACTCACTCATATCCAAACGTACCATGCGTTCTTCGCCTCCAAAATATATCTCTGCAATGGTCTTGGCCAATTCAGTTTTACCAACACCAGTTGGTCCTAAAAACAAGAAATTGGCAATCGGTCGCTTGGACGATCTAATTTCAGCACGAGCACGACGCAAAGCATTGGCCACCAAATCTACCGCTTCAACTTGACCAATTACACGTTTGTGCATTTCTTCCTCCAAGTGCATCAATTTGGTACTTTCATCAGCCGAAACAGTATTGACTGGTACGCCGGTTTTTTGAGCAACAATCGCCGCTACTTCTTCTCCAGTTACAAAACTATTCAAACCTTTTTTACTGCGCGCATATGAAGCCGCTTCAGTCATAAGCTCTTGCGCACTACCAGGCAAATAAGATTCGTGTAGAAATCTCATCGCCAGTTGTACGGATTTTGCTACGGCATCATAAGAAAAAAATACATTTTGTTTATATTCAATATTGCCAACTTTTGATTCCAACACTTGGATAGCTTGATTTTCATCCATTTCTTTTATTTCAACTTTAGCGAACAAATTACTTAGAGGAGATCCAACAATATGACGAGAATATTCGTCCTGAGTAGTTGTCGCAAAAGTAAGAAAACGACCGCTTCCCAAATATTCATTCAGAGTTCCCGCAACGTCCAAACTGCCACTTTCGCCACCAGCAGACACACCTGTTAATTCATGAATATTATTTATAAATAATATTACATTTCCAGAGCGACCAATATCTTGCATAATTCCAATCAAGCGTTCTACTGCTCCTGCTGGGGTTGTTCCTGCTAATAATTTTGGAACACTTAAGCGCACCAAACGTTTGTCTTGCAAGCGAGCCGGTACATCATCTTCCACCATTTTTTGTGCCAAACCAGCTATGATGCTATTTTTACCAACGCCACTATCGCCAACCAAAATAACATTTTGCCCTCCCCCTTCTACGATACGAACTATTTCTTCAATTTCATTTTCACGAGCAATGCAACTTTCCAAATTTCCAAATTGCGCCAACAGTGTCAAATCATCACTAAAATTATTTAAAAAAGGAGTCTGAACAGCAGTCATCGCTTTGTCCATACCAGTTTTTGATCTTCCCGCCGCCGCCGCATGAAATTTAATATATTGACGGTACAAGCGCTCTCTAATTCTTGCCCATTCCACTACATTTAATAATTTTTGTTTATCAACTGCTAAATCAAATAAAATTTCCTGTAATTTTACAGACTGTTTTATGGTTGATAATAATAATTCTGTCACACTAACATATTCCTGATGAGCACTATATGCTTCTTCATAAGAAGAGAATAAAATTTGTTGAAATTCTGAAGAAATCAAAGGCATGGTAAATTTATCTTTTTGACCATTGGAAATATTTGTGGCCCCCAAAACATCTGCCAAAGTTTTTTGGAGTGAACTGGCTGGTATGGCCAATCGTGTAAAAATATTTGCAATACGATTGGAAGAAAGCAAAGCATAAAAAAGATGCTCTGGGGTGGCACTATCATGACCCGTCTTGTCGGCTATCAAATAAGCCTCTCCCAGTACAGTGAGAGCTTCGTCCGTAAATGTATCGGCAACATTAATTTTTTTTCTGGATTTTATTTTTTTGGCTTGACGCCAATCGCTTACGATTACTTTTTCGTCGAACTCTTTATTGTCTCCGTATTGACTATAGTGATAACGCTCAACATTGTCTTTTTTAATTCTTTCTACTATTGCTCGGTACCATAGATACAACAATATTGCTAAACCGCTATAAATCAACAACCCCTCAATACCTTTCAAATTTTGAATTAAGGAACGCGAATTTGTCCAATTCAATAGTTGTTCAACGTTGGAAAACAATCCTTTTTTATATAAAAATAATGTTCCCCACCCCCAAGCATTTAACCATAAAAGTAAGAGCGAGATAAATCGAACTTTAAAAAAAATGCGACGAGCTTTGGCCAAATTGAGATGATAGCGTGTCAAAGGAAAAAACCAAAACAACCAGTGGCCGCGAACAAAATGACCAACCGACATTCCGCCACACTCTTTGCACTTATTAAAACCAATAAAACCAGTCGCTTTACACGTTGGGCAGAACAATAATGAAATTGCTTCTGGCTTATCAAATAACATAAATTATTTTGAAAATGACATTATAAAACCAATCACCACAAACACCGGTAATGATAACCAAACAAAAAACAAAACTACACAAACCAACAACCAGATAAATAGAGCGATTGATCGTAAGCAAACTTGGATAAAACGCATAAAAAAACTAATAATACGTCCCTGCCAATCATATTGCCCAAACATTGGTACAAAAATATTTTTTAGCCATAAACCTGGTGCCAAAGTTTGGTTTCCAGACAGAAAAAAACTAACACACCATTTCAATGAATGCAAAACACCGCCGGTATACCACCAAAGCGGAAAATAAAAAATATCCACAATTGCATCAAATAAAATACTTTGAATAATCAACAACCACATAAGTATTATTTATGAAATTATTATACCACAAATTTTGTAAAATAAAAAATCCGCCAACTAGCGGATTTTAAAGGATATTATTTTGCTATCGCCACTACACCACCGGAAATATTGTATCTTTGATAATCTTCAACTACCACTAAGTTCATTTTTGGCAAATTCTTTTCAATGGTGTTCATTGAACCGGCATCGGCAATTTTAATCTGTAAACTCTGAAGGTCAGCATGCATTTCACTGATTTTATTTTCTAACGCATGTGCTTCATACCCTCTTGTAGCGGCTGAATTTACCCTTACCATATATGCCACAGACATAAATACCACCACACCTAACAAACCTGCTCGCATCGCCCTACCGCTAAGCCAATCGGGCATAGAAATAGTACGCAAAGCATGAATAAAATTGTGATAATGGGCTTGTACTTGACGTTTGTAGGACATATTGGCTTAGATCTTTTCAATAATTCTTAATTTAGCACTACGACTACTTGGATTATTTGCGAGTTCTTCCTCACTGGCGATTAACGGTTTTTTATTTATAATTCTGATTGTTTTATTTTGTGTTTTTACAAAATATTGCTTTACGATTCGATCCTCTAATGAATGAAATGTGATTACCGCCAATCGGCCTCCACTCACCAAAGCATCGATTGCTTCAGGTAAAACTTGTTTAATCACTTCCAATTCTTTGTTAACCGCGATTCTCAGCGCTTGAAAAACCTTTGTCGCGGGATGAATTCCTCCTACCCAGGGAATTTCTTTTGTTGTTTTTAATTTACGACGATAAACTCCCAAAATAATTTCGACCAGTGGTGCAGTATGATCAATCCGATTCACCGCTCTGGCTCCGACAATTTCTTTGGCAACTTCTCGACTTAAATTTTCTTCTCCATAATAACGCAATATTTTTTCCAATTCCGCTTCACTATATTCATTGATTATATCCGTCGCAGTTTCACCAGTTACACCACCGTAGCGCATATCAAGTGGTTCATCGTTTTCAAAACTGAATCCCCGACCGCGTTCTTTGAATTGTGGAGTGGACCAACCTAGATCAATTAAAATTGCATTCGCATTTTCAAAATTATTGACCGAAACTATTTCTTTTAAATTTACAAAGTTATCTCGGACAAAAGTTACTTGGTTCTCATAACGATACAAATTTCTCTTTGCTCTCAACAATGATTCTGGATCCGCATCAATACCCAATAATTTTCCTTTTGGACCAACTTTATCCAAAATCGCCTCACTATGACCAGCGTCACCTAAAGTACAGTCAATCACTTTACTATTTTTATTTAAGTTCAACCCCTCTAGAACTTCATTCAGTAGCACGGGTACATGTCTCATATTATATTCCTAGTTCCGCCATCTTCTCGGCGATTTCATTACTATTAGTTTCTGTCTGAGTTTTGTATGTCTTCCACTTTTCTTCATCCCAGATTTCAGCACGGTTATAAAGACCAGCTAAAACAATATTTTTCTTCAAACCAGCAAACTCGCGTAAATATTCTGGTAGTACTACACGACCCTGTTTATCAATTTCCACTTCCATAGCACCAGCCAACATCAAACGAGAAAAAGCACGACTGTTAGACTGACTAATTGGCAAGACAGACAATTTTTCTGCCAACTTTTCCCATTCGGTTTTAGTATAGAGAAATAAACAGTTATCAAGACCGCGGGTGACGACAGCACCTTTAGATAAATCACGACGAAATTTGACCGGTATGGCCAACCGCCCTTTTTCATCTAAATTGTGAGCGTATTCACCGATAAACATATCATGAAAATTCACCACTTTTCTCCACTGCTTTCCATTTTACACCACTTTAATACATCGGTCAACACTTTTTTCCAACTTGCACCAAGTGAATTTTGGCTAATAACAATAAAAAACAGACCAAATCAATGGCCTGTGGATAACGTGACAACTTAATTTAGAATAATTAAATAACGCTTGAAGGAACTTCAATAATAGCCTACAATAGATCTAGGTTTTGAATTATAAACAAATTTTAATCATTCAAATGCTAATATATGGACGATGAAAAATCATACAACAAACAAGAGGTCATTGATGCTTTAAATGTTTCACAAATATCTTCTCGAGACAAAATCGAATTAGTAGATTTAGTAAAAAAAGCCGATTGTGAATCTTTTAATTATCTGACCGCTAATATCGACAAAATGGAAATCACCCTATTACCGTCTAAACGCACAGGAGAAAAACGAAAGATTATATGCGGTGACACGATTGAAAAAATTTTATATAAATTGGGTGTTAAAATATCACCAAAATTTCCAAGTTCCATTTATATCAGTGAACTGGATGAAAACAAAGAAGGAAAAATCACTTTTGGAGAACGTCGAAAATAAAATATTATAATTTTTCCAATTCTATTTTTTCTTGATCAAATAATTCTTGCCATTTTTTACTGTCTTTTGAAGTGGCTAATTCTTTTTTTTGTTTGTAATTGTAATACAATTTATCAACCCATTCTGGATTGGAAGCTAAAAAATCTGCCAACTCATTCACCTCGACCGTGGGCAATAATTTTAATATCGCAAGCAATTCATTTTGTTGTTTTGAGCTAAGGTCTGATTTTGTTAATAACAACTTAATTTGATCCATACGAGAATATTTAATTATTTTTCCAACTCTTGAAAATATGTTTTTAAAAACATTGCCCCTAGATTTTTATGTGGTGGGACATAATTTTTAAAATTATCATTATTCCCAACTTTTTTTTGCATTTTTTCCCAAAAAGTTGGCCATTCAATATTTTTTCCTGAAAGAATCTCCGTATTCAGAGTTTTTAACAATGGGTCATTAACCAACATGGTACCAGTACCCTTTGTTGATAGTATGTGGGCTTTGGGTGCTCTTTTTAGCACCTGTTCAATATTGCTGTATCCACCGCACGAACCCAGAGAAACAATTTTGGCGGTAGGTGGAATTCGGTCTATGGTTTGCTGTGCGTGATAGCTATGACCACGATGGACCACAGTGATTGTCTGAATATTTTTTTCTTTCAATAACATATCTATTTCTTCTGGACCCTCAGTTTGAAATTTAGGATAATTTGCATAAATTTCAAGAATTTTTCCATTTTTTTCTTGTTTAATTAATACAAAATGTTCTTTTTTTGTGATATGCCAATCAGGCTGATTTTGATATTGATCTAAAAAATGTTTAAAGGAAGCATGACCGTCTTTATCGTCATAAAAGAAATATTGTTGGACATTGGTATTGTCAGCATTAAACAAATCGCTTGATTTTAATGTGTTTAAATTCTCTAATTTAAATTTATCCGCCATCTCTTTGATCCATGCTTCATTTACCACTGCTTTTTCTGCAAACATGCCGGATAAAATGCCATATAAAATTTTATCTTCCTTTTGCGATTCAGGAGAATTAGCAACTCTTTCATATTCTAATTTTATCTGTTTTTGAAGCACTTTTAATATGTCTTCATTTTGAATATTTCTAAAAATATCGGCCACAATAGTAGCTTGTGCTAATCTGTCTTTAGCTGTATCAATGTTGGATACTATGTTGGAGAGTAATTGTTCGGCACTTTCTTTGTCCATTGTATCTAAAAATTCGTTTAGTCTATTGAAACTGGAACATTCTTTAATAAAAATTCTAAATTTATTTTGACCAACTTGTTCCAATAATTTTTTTCCATTAAAATTATTTTTGTGCATTTTTTTAATCAGGATATCAAAAAGTCCATTAAATGATGATGTAAAAACTTCTTCTTCACCATAAACCATTATAGTATACAGTTCGGACGGTGTTGCGCTATTCACTGATGCAAATCTGACCGAATTGGATTGATCATGCAAATCATTAATCTCTTGTATCTCTTGTAGACTATGATTTTTTAAAGCAAGTTCAACATCATTTTTTCCTATATGGTCAGGTTCTGATTTTATCTCGACGAGAGTTTGCAAAAATTTATTGTCGTCACGCATTATCTCCTCAGCGGCACTTTCAGATAAACCATGTTTAATCATGTGGTTTAAAAGTATCAACGTGTGGACGTTGGAAATTTTTTTTATTATTTCAGTTGATGCGAGTTGTGGTTTTTTGATATCAAGAATAAATTGTCTAGATTTTTCTGAATTTAATAACTTAGGATTATCTCTAAATATTTTTTCTGTTAATAGTGATAATTCAGATTCTGAAAAAACATCCTTTAAATCTTGAAAAAAGTTTATAAATGCTAAAGGATCAAGTTCACTTGCCTGTGTTATTTTAAATTTTAAATCTAGACCTATTATATTTTTAAAATATTTGGCGTATTCGAGAAATATAAAAGGTTCATTTTCTGCCAATTTTGACATCTCTTGTGCCAAATTTAACCCCGGTACATCTTTAAGATACTTGGCATTTTTAAAAAATACTTCAGGATAAAATTTTTTAGCTACCAATATTTCTTCTAACAAATTTAATCCAGGAATATCTTTAAAAGATACGGCACGTTTAAAAAATTCATCTGGATTTCCTTTTCTTGCAGTCAACGATATTTCAACTGCTAAATTAAAACCTGGTATATCAGTAAAATATTCCGCATTTTTGAAAAAATTATGTCGATCTAATTCTGCAAATTCATGTGTTTTCTTTGCCAAGTTAAGTTCTGGTATATCCTTAAGATACCTAACGTTGTTAAGGAACAATCCAGCTTCATATTTTATTTTTTCTACATCATCTAACCAATATTTATGTTCAATAGCTTTCAATTTCTCATTTTCTAAAGCTTTCAGTATTTCATTTACTAAATTTAATCCTGGTATATTTTTAAGTTCTTTTGCGTTTTTTAACAAAAATTCAGGATCCATTTCACCTACTTTAACTACTAACTCCGCCAAATTTAATCCGGGAATATCTTGAAAATATTTAGCGTTTTTAAAAAAGTTTTGTGGATCTCTTTCTGCTCTTAACTGTATATGCTTTGCCAGGTTAAATCCAGATACTTCTTTAAAATACCTTGCATTATTAAGGAATTGTGCATTATCAAGCAGTGCTTCTTCCACATCCTCCATGGTATACCTTGGTTTTTCTAAATCAACTTTTTTTTCAGCACACCCCAAACTTAACGAAGTAAAAAGAATGAGCACTTTTGCAAGTTTCTGAGCCTTTCCTCTGAATTTGGCTAACAAATCGGTTTCTTTTGCTACAATTTCGACTGGATTTGGAGATAGTTCTTCACTTACAGTTGCTTCTATTTGGTCTGGTATAGGTGCTTTGAAGTCTTCGGGATTTATCCCTGCATTTCTTTCTGAAATCATATAAATTTTGTATAATTAAATCTCCACCATCAAATTGCGTTCAGCCAGCTTCGCATCAATATTAAAATTTTGTTTAATTTTTGCCGCAAAAACTTTGACCGCATCTGGTTCCCCATGATTCAAATAAATATTTTTTGGTGGAATATCGCTACTACCAATCCAACTCAACATTTTATATTGATCACCGTGTGCAGAAAATGCACCGACTGCCTTTATCTTACATCTTACTTCTACTTTTTCTTTCATTACTTGTACTGGTGAGTGTCCATCCAAAAGCTGTCTGCCGAGCGATCCGTGTGCCTGATATCCAATAATCAGTAGCGTACTTTTTGGATCAGACAAATATCGTAATGCGTGATGCAAAATACGACCACCGTTCATCATCCCTGCCCCGGCGATAATTATTTTAGGATTATGTGCTTCGTTGATTTTTTTAGAATCGTCCACTGTCAGTGTTTCTTCCAGACCAGCAAAATTAAACATATCATCCCCAGACTTTAACAAAGATAAAGCTTCAAGATTATAATATTTGGTATATTTACGATAAATATGAGTGGCTTTAATAGCTAACGGACTATCCAAAAAAATCGGTACGCGTTTGATACGGTGCGTACGATCAATCAAATCATTGAATTCATACAATAATTCTTGTGTTCGTTCTAGAGAAAATGATGGGATCATCATTACCCCACCACGCTGTACCGCGTCCACCACTTCATTTTCCACGATTTCGCGACGTTGCTGATCCGACTCATGAAGACGATCACCATAAGTAGATTCGCAGACCAACAAATCTAGACCAGGAGGCAAACTTTCAGTTGGTCGTAAAATTGGTACATTCACATTGCCGATATCTCCAGAAAATACCACGTGTTTACCCTCCGCTACTACTTCGATAAAGGCCGAACCAAAGATATGTCCGGCATCACGATAATATGCCATTACTTTTTTATCACCAAACAAATCTAACCATTCATGATATTCTACTGGTTTAAATTGTTGCATCACTTGTTCAACGTCTTGTTCTTCATACAAAACCGGCATGCCAAATTTGGCGTTATCATGTCTCATCACCGTCAGTGCATCGCGCATCACCAACTCTGCCAATTCAATCGTAGCTGGAGTGGCATAAAAAGATCCGGTGAAACCATTTTTTGCCAAAATCGGTAAGCGTCCAACATGATCCAAATGAGCATGCGTCACCAACACTGCGGAAATATCTTTAGCATCATAAGGAAGTGGATCATGATTTTTTCCTTCATTAAAATCACTCCCCTGAAACATTCCACAATCCACGATTATTTTCCTATCCCCTGTCTCCACCAAACTATTCGAACCAGTCACTTCCCCAGCTGCGCCAAAAAAATGTATTTTCATAATTACTTTATGAATTAAAGAAGAGTTGAGGAGATATTAATTTTTGTAGCGCGAATTGTTTGAAGTACCGAGAACCAAATTGGCCATCGGAAAAACTAACAATTCGGTACAAGTCTGAGCGCAAAAAAAATCAATATCTTCGAAGCTCTGATAACAATATTTTACCTCATCCCAAAACTATATACAAGCTTATTTTTTTATGTTAAAATATTCCCTAAGAGCGAATTGAAAAAGTGACTTAAAAATTAGCAATTATGCGCCGTAACCTAGACGATATTGAAATAGTAGAACCACCAATGGAGGAATTAACCAAAAAAAGATCCTGGAAAGGTGCTTGTTTTACAAGTTGCCTTTTTTTGATTTTTTTGTCTGTGGTTGCAGTGGTTGGAATTCGCTTTTATGTTGGACCAGGACCTCAAACCAACAGTAGTATCCCTGCCAATTTTCCCGCCGATATTCCAGTTTACGATAAAGACAGCATCGAAAATATCATTCTTATTCCGGCTCGCTATAAAGAACGCGGTTTGGGAATAGCGACACTAGTGCCAAAATTAATACTTTCTCCAGTTTTTTACAACTCAGACAATTCTACCAACGGTGATTATTTAAAAAATATTTGGAAAGCAGTGGCGACACCAAACAGCAATTACCGCGATAGCATTCAAATTGAATGGAAGAACATAAATGCTGATCCAAGTTTTGTCATTTCATATTACAAAAAAGAATTAAAAAAGAAAAATTTTAAAATCGATATCGAATCAGAAGGAAAAAAAGTCCAACAATTTTCATTTAGTCGTGAAGATGGTTTGGACGGCTCAATTTTTGTTCAAGTCGATGATGAAAAGAAATCTGGTACTGACTATATGATTATGACTTTGAATTTACCTAAAATTTAATGTTTCGAATTTTAAACACTCAATCTAAAAGCATTACCGGTGCCGCCATTATTTTGTCTGGCGCTACTTTGCTTTCTCGTTTAGTTGGAATTATTCGTGACCGAGTTTTGGCTCATTATTATGGTGCTGGACCGGTGATGGATTCTTATTATGCGGCCTTCAAAATTCCTGACCTTATTTATAGCCTATTGATAGTTGGAGCACTTACTGCTGGTTTTATCCCTACTCTTACCAAACTTTTAAGTGAAAAAGATGAAAATAAACGAGCTTGGCATCTGACCAATAATATCTTATCTATTTTAGGTTTGTCATTGATAGCACTATGTACATTGGGATTAATTTTTACCCCATCATTAAACAAAATTATCGCCCCTGGATTTCAAGATGAAAATTTGGCGCGGGTCATCGGTTTTACGCGTATCATGTTTTTATCTCCAATCTTTTTGGGAATATCCATGATCATGGGCGGTGTATTACAATCACTGCGTCGCTTTGTTTTGTATGCATTTGCCCCAATTTTTTATAATTTTGGAATCATATTCGGAGCAACAGTGTTGGTACGTCTCATGGGTGAAAATGGACTGGCTTGGGGAGTTGTCCTAGGGGCACTTATTCATTGTGCCATTCAAGTATACGGCGTTCGTCAAGTTGGGTGGCGTTTTCGATTTAGCTTTGACACCAAAGATAAAGATTCTATTACCGTAGGCAAATTGATGGTACCTCGTACTTTAGGATTGGCAATCACTCAAACAAATCAAGTTATTATCACAATGCTTGCTTCATTTTTACCAGTCGGAAGTATCGCAGTTTACAATTATGCCAACAACTTACAAGCCGTACCAGTAGGTGTTTTGGCGATTCCGTTTGCTTTAGCAATCTTTCCCCTACTATCTTCAGCGGCAGCAGAAAATGACATGCCACAATTTGCGAATCATTTGTCTGGAGTCATTCGTCAAATTTTGTTTTTAATTGTACCGTCTGCAATTTTAATTTTATTATTACGCGCCCAAATTGTGCGAGTAATCTTGGGTAGTGGTGAATTTGATTGGAACGCAACCATAAACACCGCGAACGCTCTAGCTTTCTTTTCGCTTGGATTGATTGCTCAAGCTTTGATCCCTGTCTTATCTCGCGCTTTTTTTGCACTTTCCAACACTAAAACACCATTTGTAATTGGTATTATTTCCGAATTAATTAGTATTATTGCGGCATTAATACTCATGAAACCGCTAAAAGCCGCAGGCCTAGCGCTTGCAAGTTCGATTGGTGTTACTGTTAATTTAATATTATTGTGGATACATTTAAGAAGTGAAGTCAAGACCTTGAATGAGTCAGACATCTTGTCTTTGATTTATAAGATTTCTCTCGCTAGTTTGGTTATGGGAGTGGTAGTTCAAATGTTGAAATATCCACTAGCCAAATTATTAAACCAACAATTTTTCTGGGGAATTTTTGGGCAAGGTGCCATTGCTGGTATCACAGGTGTTGTTGTATATTTTTTCTTATGCTATATACTAAAGGTACCAGAATTCCTACAACTCAAAGATAGCTTCGGTAGGCGCTGGCTCAAAATTCGCAATATCAATGCGACTGAAATTATTGAAAATAAAGAATAAGCTGAAATACTTTTATGAATGACCACTTACGAAATTTCTGCATCATTGCCCATATTGATCATGGTAAATCGACATTAGCCGATCGTTTCTTGGAATTTACCGGTACGGTATCCAAACGTGACATGAAAAACCAACTTCTAGATTCCATGGATTTGGAACGTGAGCGTGGTATTACCATCAAACTTACGCCTGTTCGCATGAAATACATGTTGGATGGCGAAGAATATGTTTTAAACCTTATTGACACTCCTGGGCATGTAGTTTTCATGTATGAAGTTTCGCGCGCGCTGGCAGCGGTAGAAGGGGCTGTTTTGCTCGTTGATGCGACTCAAGGTGTACAAGCCCAAACAATTGGTAATCTTTATTTAGCGATTGAACAAAATTTACAAATTATTCCAATTATTAATAAAGTAGATTCACCAGCCGCCAATATTGAAAAAACAACGGCAGAAATTATTCACCTTTTGGGTTGTGACCCAAGTGAAATTATTTTAGCTTCAGGAAAAACTGGACAAGGGGTAGAAGATATTTTAAAAGCAATTGTTAAAAAAGTCCCTCCACCGATTGACTTGAGTTCACAATCACCACGTGCCTTGATTTTCGATTCTTCTTACAATGAATTCAAAGGTGTGGTCGCTTCCGTGCGTATCGCCGATGGTGAATTAAAAAAGGGAGATAGAATATATTTGATGGGGACACAGACTCCAGCCGAAGTATTGGAATTGGGATATTATACACCAAAATTCCAACCCGCCCCTGTTTTAAAAAATGGTGAAATTGGTTATATTGTCACGGGTTTGAAAGAGGTGCGCGATTGTCGCGTTGGTGATACAATCACTACTTTAAATTCGGAAAAGACAGGTGTTGCCAAAGAATCATTACCTGGCTATAAAGAAGTGAAGCCGATGGTTTATGCTGGAATTTTTCCAGATGAAGGCGACGGCTATGAACAACTACGTGATGCGATTGACCGATTAAAATTAAGTGACTCGGCTTTGATTTACGAACCAGAACATTCACAGGCGCTGGGCTTTGTTTTCCGTTGTGGTTTTCTTGGCATGTTACATTTGGATATTTTTCAAGAACGTCTCAGACGAGAATTTAATTTGGATATTGTTATTACCGTTCCAAGTGTTGCCTACAAAATTGAAAAAACTAATGGCACTAAATTAACTATCCACAGTCCGCAAGAAATGCCAGAACCAAATCATATTTTATCTATCATGGAACCATGGATGACTTTGGATATCATTACTCCAAAAGATTACGTCGGCAATGTCATGTCGTTAATTTCTGAACGTCGTGGGCGCTATCTAAATACTGAATATCTTAGTACCGGTTCTGATCAGCGCGCTCTTTTACATTATCAAATCCCATTGGCCGCTCTGATTACGGATTTTTACGATAAATTAAAAACCGTTACTTCTGGTTATGCATCCATGAACTACGAACTGATTGATTATGAAAAAACTGACGTCGTAAAAATTGATATTTTAGTCGCCGAAGAACAGGTGGAAGCGTTGTCGACGCTAGTTTGGCGTGAAGAGGCTTATCACATTGGTAACAAAATCTGTGAATCTTTGAAAGATTCTCTACCTCGCCAACAATTTGAATTGAAAATTCAAGCCGCAATTGGCGGAAAAGTGATTGCCTCCGAACGGTTGGGTGCTTTACGCAAAGACGTTATCGCCAAACTATATGGTGGTGATGTGACACGTAAAATGAAATTGCTTGAGAAGCAGAAAAAAGGTAAGAAACGCATGATGGCGCATAGTAAAGTGGATATTCCTCCAGAGGCTTATTTGGCAGTTTTAAAAAGATAAGTGTATGTTTGTAAGTCACACAGCCATCGCCATATTATCAGCATTTTTTGCAGCCATCGGGACAATATTAGCCAGACCGCTGCTTAAACAAATAAAATCAAAAGAAATTCTTGGTATTAATTTTTTGACCATGACGACAGTACTATTATTACTATCGCCATTATTTTATTTTTTTAAGGTTACATATTTATCAGTTGGGTTATTAATGTTAGTTTCATTGATTGATACGGTTGCTAATTATTTTTATTTCAAAACATTTGAACAAACCGATGCCAGCGCCGCCTCACCAATACTATCAATATCCCCTGCCTTTACATTTTTATTTAGCTGGATATTTTTACAAGAAACTTCTGGAATTTGGACATATTTTATTGCAATATTAATTATTTTTTCTACCATATTATTAACAGCTGATTTTAAAAATTTTCAACTTACAAAATCAGCAACCATAATTCCCGCTCTTATCTCTACTGTATTATTTGGCATTTCGGCCATCCCAGCCAAATATTTATTAAACAATTTACAAGCCATCAACTCTCCTACCTTATATATGTTTAGGGCTGGGATTATTTCTTTATTTGCTCTTTTGCTATTCGGTTTTAATATTACCACTATATCTATAAAACAGTATCGTTTAATTTTTGTCAGAAGTTTATTTGTAATTGCCCAATATGTCCTATTTTATTATGCAATAAGTTCTGGTAATACTGGGGTTTCATCTACGCTTGCTAATATTACTCCATTTTTTGTTTTTATCTTGGCCGCAGTATTTTTAAAAGAAAAAATAACTTTAAAAAAAGCGACGGCCGCAGTATTTATTATATTTTTATCGTTAATAATATAAATATATGCCTAAAATATTGTTGTTATTTTGTGGTGGCACTATTTCAATGTCAAAAAATAAATCTGGTGCTTTGGAAAGCCACTACACGGCTGAACAATTTTTTGAAATGGAACCAAGATTTAAAAATATTGCCAACATCGATGTGACGATTGTGGATAACATCGACAGCACCAATATCAATCATAAACAATGGGAAAAGATAGTTGATATTATTGCTAAAAATTATAAAAAGTATGACGGTTTCTTGATTACGCATGGTACTAACACATTAGGATATACATCAAGTGCCTTATCATTTGCCTTACCAAATATTGGAAAACCGGTAGTTTTAACTGGATCACAAATACCAGGTGAAATTATTAATAGTGATGCTAGAAATAATCTTGCAAATGCACTCAAAGTTGCTACTTTAAAAATTGGCGGAATATTTGTAGTTTTTGGAAGTAAAATTATTGTTGGTTGTCGTGCTAAAAAAATAAGTGAATCAGAACTTGATGCTTTCAAAACTTTTAACGACAAAGATTTTGGCGAAGTTAGAATAAAAATAAAAATTAACAATCAAACACGTCCGGCTCACAACAATATATTGATTGTAAAAAATGGCTTTGAAGACGATGTCGTTTGTCTAACACTATTTCCTGGATTAAAATCAAAATATATAATAAATTTAATTGATAGTGGAACAAAAGGAATTATTTTGCGTGCTTTTGGATCAGGTGATATTCAATATGATTTATTACCAGCTTTAAATTATGCAAGAGAACAGAAAGTTCCAATCTTGGTTACCACTCAATGTCCTGGTGGCGCAACCATGATGGGTGTGAATGACCCAGGACTACAAGCCATCAAAGCTGGCGTTATCCAAGTGTTTGATATGAGTATGGAAGCAATGAGCACAAAACTCATGTGGGCTCTTAAACAAGGTGTGCCCTATAAAAAAATGAAAACAGTTATTCAAACTAGCGTTGTTGGTGAAATAAATACTGACACAAATGCTAAATATTATTAATATATATGAAACACAAAACCATAAAACAACTTTGGGCAGTAGTCGCTATAATTGGAATTTTAGCAATGCTATCTTTTAGTATTTTACCTATTTTTCAATAAAAAATACCATGAGAATCTTACGTAAATATCAACTTGATATTATTTTTCTTTTTGTCGCTTTGATAATGATCATGTGGTCTTATTTTTATGGTTTAAAATATTTAGGAGTTGACCCTCATCGCTATGAGTGGTTGGTAGCTGGACCATTGGTATTCTTTTACATCGCTTATATTTTTAAAATTCGAAATAAAATAGAAATTGCCGACCGTCGCAGTCTCACAACCAAATCCTTGGTATATTGGATTATTCTTGGAATTTCTTTATTTTCAACATACAACACACCGATCCCAGCTGGGGATTATTGGTCACTCAATGCCCTATTTTTTGTCTTTACAATTTTTTTAGCGGATTCTTATTGGGATTTTAAAATCATCACCTTGAAAAATTTTAAAAAATAATATGTCAGAATTTCCAAGAAATATAGAGTTTCACCATGTGCCAAACGGTCGACACGATTTTGAATATAGACCATATGATGGATTGACGGATAAATTTGAATACAACAAGGATGTCAAGGCAAAAGATATCAAAAACTATGTTCAAGAAATAATTAAACAGGTAAATGAAAATTCAAATTTAGTTGATAAAAGGGCTTGTATAATGGATTTGCTAAGAGATGAAAGCATCAAAGCATTGTTAAAAAACAGACAGGAAGAAAGTGAAGGAGAAGAAACGGACGCTGATAAAAAAAGCAAGCAAGAAGTCGAAGAAATGGTTTTTTATTGGACAAAAAGAATCAAGAGACAAATTATCGATGAATTAAAAAAATATTTACCAGAAGATTTATATTTTTTTGTAGCTGAAAAACAAAAAACAAAATATGGACATTTTAACAAAACACGTACCATAGAGGACATAAATACTAATGAGAAATATTTCTTAAAAGAATCGGATGCTAATAGTCGTGAAATTAAAAATGCTCGTAGGAAATGTTTAACAACAATAAACAAAGCGATTGCAGACTTAGAAAAAGTTGGAAAAGAAATGCCCTATATAATTACACCACGAATGATTGGCCAAACTCGAGATATTGATCTACATAGTAGTAAATCGTTAAGCTATGCTTCCAAATATGAAGATATTACAGCTATCGAGGATACGCTCATCGAAGAAGTTGGAAAAAGTGAACATGATTATAAAGAATTGGATGAAAATGACGCTATAAAATCAATATCTGCTATTTTAGACTGTCTTCGTGGAGCAAAATTTTTAGCTAGTTTAAATCTGTCTCTTACCGATTTAAACACTTATCCTATTGGAAAAAATTTCGGAATAAATAATAAAAATAAAAAGGGGGTCATTTTTGATCTTGATGGCTTACAGGAAGTTGGTCAAACTATGACATTTTTAATTGCCCCAAAAGGAGATGATGGGATGCCAATGTTTGATTCATTATCTCCAGAATATAGAGATTTTCATAAAAAACCAACGACTGTGATTAGCGAATCTATGATTTGGGAAATTGGCGATTCAATTTATCGATTATCCGACATACAATTAATGATATCTTTAGAATCTCGCAATTTATATAAAAATCCAGATTTAAACTCATTTTGGTTTAAATTAAAAGATTTTAGTGATAAAATGGTTGCTGATAAACCTGAAGATCGTCCACCTTTTGATATCTGTATTATAAAAATAGAAGAAATAATTAAAAAACTTGCTGAAAAAAAATAGTATGCCAAAAAAATGGATTATATCCCCTACTGTACCAACGGAATTTTTAAATTTACACCCCGAGCTTCCTCCAATTGTGACTCGCTTGCTCTACAACAGAAATATCAAAACACCAGAACAAATAGATGAGTTTCTTAATCCAGATTATACTCAAGATATTCACGATCCTTTCTTATTTAATGACATGGAAAAAGCAGTGGAAATTATTTTTTCAAACATTAAACAACAAAAGAATATTGTAATACACGGCGATTATGATGCCGACGGTGTTTGCGCTTCGGCTACTATTGTTAGTTGTTTAAAAAACATGGGAGCCAAAAATGTTTCGGTTTTTTTGCCTCATCGAGAAACAGACGGTTACGGATTAAATTTAAAAACAGTTAAAAATCTTAGTGATAAAAAAACTGATTTAATAATCACTTGTGATTGTGGTGTGAGCAACACACCTGAAGTAAAATTGGCCAAAGAACTGGGTATGATGGTTATTATTACCGATCATCATTCTATTCCAGCCGAGATTCCACCAGCCGACGCTATCATTCACCCCAAAATTTCGGGAGAAAATTATCCGGACAAAGGTTTGTGCGGTGGTGCAGTTGCCTTTAAATTGGTGCAGGCTTTATTAAAAAAACATAAAGAAACGAATGGAATTTTGGCTGACGGACAATCACATGCCGCTTTTGAAAAATGGCTATTGGACTTGGCGGCCATTTCATCTATTGGTGATATGGTTCCGTTGGTTGGAGAATCGCGCACCCTGACCAAGTATGGACTAACTGTGTTAAACAAAACCAAAAATATTGGTTTAAAAAAACTCATGTTTGTTGCCGGTATTTTGGATGAAAATGGTCAACCAAAGCGTGGATCAATTAACGCTCACATGATTGGTTTTCAGATTGTCCCCCGCCTAAACGCGGCAGGTCGCATGGACCATGCTAATAGTGCTTATGCCCTATTAATGGCCACAGACGAACATGAGGCCGAAGAATTGGCTTGGCAACTAAACCAGAATAATCTTGATCGTCAAAAATTAACGGAAAATTTGGTAAATCAAGCTATTAAACAAATAAAAGACTCCGGTCAAGAAAAAAACTCCGCCCTATTTGCTTTTGGAGAAGATTGGCCAACTGGTGTGTTGGGATTGGTATCCGGTCGTCTCAAGGATATGTTTTACAAGCCATCATTGGCGATGGGATTAAATAGCGACAAAGAAATTGTTGGATCTGGTCGTAGTATTTCTGAGTTCAATCTTATTGCATCCATGCAAGAACGTCCAGAATTTTTTGATAAATTTGGTGGTCACCCCCAAGCTTGTGGTTTTACATTAAAATCCAGAGAATCACTCGAAGATTTTAAAAAATTCTTAAATGAAAAAGTGCCCCTAGAAACAAAAGGAATAGAATTGGTACCTCAAATAAATATAGATTCAATTGTCGACTTGGACGAAATCAACTGGCCGATGTATGATTTATTACAAAAATTTGAACCATTTGGAATGCACAATGAAGAACCAATTTATGCGGCCAAAGGTTTGACAATCGTAAATATTGATCCAGTCGGTCAAGATGGTAAACATTTAAGAATGAATCTAAAACATAATTCTCAAACCGTTAGAAAAACAATTGGATTTGGTTTGGGAGACACCAATCGTCATCCCGACGATTGGAAAAACAACCTTCACCCAGGAGACAAGATCGACATCGCTTTCTGCATATCGGTAAATGAATGGAACGGCAACCGCGATCTACAAATGACAATTCATGATATTAAAAAAAGCGGCGAATAATCGACGCTTTTTCTTTTGTTTAAATTTATGATTTCTTCAATTCCTTTTGCAATTGAAGCCATTTCTTTTTGAGCTGTTTGATAAGACTGTTTTTCACTTCTTCAGCCAACTCTTTTTTATCGGCATATTCAGCCACCGCGCGTTCTACCAGAGCGTCCCACATTTCCTCGGTAGGTCCTTCGAGCTGTGCAATACTAGCTTTTAATTCATTATATAAAGGTTCGAGATGTTGCATAATTTTATTACGCATTTCCTTACCTTGTGGGGTAACATTGAGCCATGTTAAAAATGCTCCAACTGCCCCTCCCAAGACAAGTCCTCTTTTAAAATTACCCATATATTTATAATTAATGAAAAGCGATTGTATTATACCACAATTATCGATTAGTTAGGAGCGCATTCTGCCCCAGCGGAAGCATTACCAGCAGTATCATAACCAAATCCAGCTCCAAAAGCGGCGGCGGCCAAAGTTGTTCCACATTCTGCAGGAGGGTTGTTAAAGGCGGCACAAATCGCTTTCTTTACACCATCGGCTGTGCGGTTGACACCTTCAACTTGTGCACCGTTGATAACCAAAGTTGGAGAGCCTTGTACGTCGTACTTTGTGTTTAAATCACCATCAATTGGATAAACTGGATAACGACCAGACAACCAAGTGGTTTGATCATTGTATTTAACCAATGTTTTGAATTTATCATTAGTAGAATTAACACAAGAAGTCAAACTACCCTCGGTAATACCAGACTGTGCTAAACATCCTTTGTAATCATCTTTTCCTGTGAAACAAGTGAGGTAAGCTTGAAATTTGGCTGGTTGATTTTGTTGAATACAATATTGTCTAGTATTTTCTTCTATTTCTTTCAAACCGTGCATTGCGTAAGAAACAAATTTAATACTTATATCTGCTTTATTTTTGAGTAAATTCCAAGCAGGCAGATAAGCTTTTTCCATTTGTAAACCATATGGACAATATGACATAACAAACAATTCTACTTTAGGACGGTCTGATTTTAATACTGCTACTGGAGCGCTGTCTTGAGGCTGTTGAGTATCTTGGCCATCGGCAACTAAAGGAGAATCGGTACTTGAAATATTTGATGTTTTATTTCCCCCAAAATAAACACCTAACATTACCAAAAATCCAATTGTACAAATAACCAATACACCAGCTACCAAACCAACGATCAAAGCACTCTTTGAATCTAGGCTCGCAAAAAACGATTTCTTCTGTTCTGTTTGTTGTTCCATATAAAAAGAATTAGGAGTTAATTAGTATTACTTTAACATTGAACTATTATAGACCAAAACCATATCTTCGGCAATACTAAAATTGTGAATATCATTGCCGTCATCCGGAAGGCCGAGAACTGCAATTTTTGAATGATCTTTAAGCATTTTTATACCCAATTTAGAATAATTACGTTGCTCGGCAAAAAATACAACTAGATTTGCGATATCAAACAATTTTGGCAAAAAATAAAAATTATATATTTTAATAAAATAACCAAAAAAATCTGGCGTAACAAAATCGTGATGATACGTAATTATCAATTTTTTTTCTGGGTGCTCCTTTGACCATTTCAAAACAGTTCCAAGTTCTCCAAAAAACGGGCAATGCAAATTTACTATATCATAATAGTCCCAAGCTTTAACCGTTTTTTTAAAATCCTCTTGACCAATATATCTTCTAGAGGGTGCAACAGCACTTGTTTCTTTTTTTTCTTTTCGAGTGACACTGCCGTAACCTACGGTAATCGCATCCGATTCCATACCCAAATCACCCTCTTCTTCTAGAAGATTAAAAGCCTCGTATCGTATATCATTAAAATAATCAAAGGCGCTAGGAATGATGTGAAGGATTTTCATATTTTTGGGCGCGATCAAGGGCATCTTGCCTAGTTAAACGCGTTATTTGACGCTCAATTTTTTCTAAATGAACAAAAATTTTAAAAACTAAAAAGAACAACAACGCGATTGATAAATAAATAACCGCATCCACTCCCCGACCTACGCCAAGTATTTTTGCCAAAAACGAAGTTGAGTTTGGGTTTGATACCACACCAACAGCCACCAACCAAAAAAACACCCAACCGACTGCCTCAATACCTTTGATATCACCTGCACGAAAGCGACGTAAAACTTTTAAAATAACCATTAAAAAAAATAACACTAAAACAATTTGAATAAGCATCATACTATTTATTAATTTTAGCTAACAATAAATCCCACAAAATTTTGAAACCTCCCGATACTCCTTGGCCATTTTCAAAATATAAAACTTCCACTGGCAACTCATCGAATTTTAGTTCGTGCTCTTTTACCAAACGTGGAATTTCAGAATTGTGCGCCATTTGGTTTTG
>CAYZHG010000001.1:0-4852 GCA_964477455.1 uncultured Gammaproteobacteria bacterium | reverse complement strand
TATCCAAGTTCATGAAAAATTATTATTTCAATTTTTAGCTGGAGCCGTGGCCGCTTGGTGGGTATATACAAAATTGGACCCACATTGGCATTCTTTATCAATTCCTTTTGATGGCCGAATTTACGCTGGTATTTGGATTGTGCCTATCATTATTTTATTTGTAATGTTTACTGCCAACGCTGTAAATATCGCCGATGGTCTAGACGGGCTTGCAGGTGGCACTCTACTAATCACCTTTATCGGTTTAACTATAATTAGTTGGATTGAAGGACGTACTGCGTTTGCTCCACTCAATGCCACTGTGGCAGGTTCACTTTTGGCCTATACTTATTTCAACATTAAACCGGCACGTTTTCAGATGGGTGATGTAGGCTCACTGGGCTTAGGTGCCCTGCTGGCCATCAATATGATCTCTATCGACAAAACTTTATATATCCCAATTTTTGGATTTATTTTTTACATTGAGGCAATTGCGGTAATTTTACAAGTCGCCTCACGCCGTTTGTTTGGTCGTCGTCTTTTTAAAATGGCTCCTCTTCATCACCATCTAGAATTCATGGGCTGGGGTGAAGAAAAAATCGTTATGCGCTTTTGGATAATTCATGCCTTAATGGTAGTCATCGGAATTTGGATGGCGATATATAAATAATATGTACTTAAAATGGAACTCAAAAACTATCAGTGATTTTTCTGACGACAACATAAATACACTTTATGGTGATGGATTTTTGTTTACCCGCACTGGCAAAGGTGAATTGTATCAAACCAGAAGTTTGCGTATTAATTTATCAAAATTTGATCTAAATAGCGAAAATAGACGGGTGTTGAAACATAATGAAAACATAATGACTGAAGTCGCTAATATTTCGTATGAAAATTATCACTGGGGCATACACAAACTTGGAAAAGATTTTTATTCTACCAAATTCGGCGAAAAAACTTTTTCTGCGCAAAAAATAAAGGCTCTCATCACTGAACCAGATGAAAGTAATTTTAATAAATTATTTATTTACAGACAAAAAGAAGATAACTTGGCGATTGGTTATGTTATTTGTTTTGACAACTCTGAACTGCTGCATTATTGTTATCCATTTTATGATCTAAATTCCAAAATAAAAAACCTCGGACTAGGCATGATGACCAAAGCTATCGTTTGGGCAAAAGAAAATAATAAAAAATATATTTATCTTGGTTCTGCTACCCGCAAAACTGATACCTACAAATTACAATTTGATGGGTTAGAATGGTTTAATGGTAAAAAATGGAGTACTGATTTGGAAAAACTAAAAAAAGAAATAAAATAGTATGGGTCAGAAACATATTCATTTTATTGGAATTTGCGGTGTAGGCATGAGTGCTCTAGCAATTTTGTGGCAAAAAAAAGGTTGGAAAGTAACCGGCAGTGATGTCGGTTTTTATCCGCCAATTTCTACTCATCTCACTGAACATAAAATCGAATACTATCCAGGTTGGCATGTTGAAAAAATTGGCACACCAGATTTGGTAGTGGTCGGCAATGTTGCTGGTAGTGAAAATCCAGAACTAAAATTTGTTTTGGATAATAATATATCTCATATTTCCTATCCTGAATTAATTGCTCAAAACTTATTAAAAGAAAATTCTATTGTTTGTGCTGGTACCTATGGAAAAACTACTACTACTGCCCTACTCGCTTGGATTTTAAAAGAGGCTGGATTAGATCCAGCTTATATGTTTGGTGGCCTAGCCAACAGTCTGGAGCTTAGCGCCGACGATCTTGGCGGTGAATATAGCGTGATTGAAGGTGATGAATATAAAACTAGCCGCGAGGATATGCGCGCTAAATTTTTCTCTTACAAACCCACTCAACTTTTACTAACGGCGGTACGTTGGGATCATGCTGATGTCTACCCTACGGAACAATCTTATCTGGAAGCCTTTGAAAAATTAATCGAATTAATTCCGTCGACCGGTCTTATCGTCGCCTGTACCGATAATGCAACGGTAAAAAATTTAATTAAAAAAGCGAATTCAACGGTAGTGACTTACGGCAAAGAAAATAGTAATTATATTTACGAAGATGTTTTACAATCAAAATCTGGTCTAACATTTACGATTGAAAATATTGGAGAAGTTTTTGAAATAACCTCACCAATGCTCGGTGACTATATGGCTGAAAATATTTGTGGGGCATTTGTTATGGCCAAAGAAATCGGCATTGAACCAGAAAAAATAATTTCTGCTATTGCCAAATTTGATGGAATAAAACGTCGACTAGAAAAACGCGGACAAACTTCTGCTGGTGCAAATGTATACGATGATATAGCCCACTCACCTATCAAAGCAAAATCTGTTCTAGCTACTTTGAAAAATATTTATTCTGGAAAAATTATTGCCATCTTTGAACCAAACACCGGCAACCGGCAACCAGAGTCATTCGCCGATTATGATAATCAATTTAACGATGCCACTGAAGTGATTATTCCGCGCCTGACAAAAGTAAAAACACCTGGAAGTATTGAAGGTGAAGAATTAAAAAATATAATCGCCAAAACATATTCCAATGTTAAATATTTTGATATTGATGAAGATTTAATAAATTATCTAAAAACTAATACCACAAATAACGACGTGATTGTCTTTATGGGCAGTCATAGTTTTAGAGGTATGATTGACGAAGTGCTGAAAAAATAAAATTAATTTTCCACTTCGCTTTTTTCAACCGCGAGGTTGAAAGGATGAGCCTCGGCTCATAACCCGCTCAGTTGGAATATTAATTTTATAAGCATACATTAAAAACATATGAAAATTCCAAAACAAGCAAAAAAAGTTTTTACTGGTGAAATATTTGACATCTATCAATGGCCTCAAAAAATGTTTGATGGCTCAACGGCTACTTTTGAAATGATCAAGCGACCAGATACTGTCCAAATCATTGCCACTCAGGATGATAAAATTTTTTTCACCAAAGAATTTCAGCCAAACCAAAAACGAGATTACGGATTAATCGGTGGTCGCGTTGATAAAGGAGAAAAACCTTTAGCTGCTGCCAAACGGGAACTACTTGAAGAATCTGGAATGGTTTCCAAAAAATGGACGCTATTAAAAACATACCAACCCGTGCACAAAATGGATTGGACTATTTATTATTATATTGCCCAGGATTGTAAAATTGTTGCCAAACAGAATCTAGATGCAGGCGAAAAAATTACTATTCATAAAAATAACTTAGAACAATTTATCAAAAACATAGTCGGGTTACCATCTTGGAACAACCAATTTGTTTATGATATTTTAAAAATGCAAGTAAAAGGGAAAAGCGAATTGGAGAAATTTAAAAAAATGCTTTTTGGAAAATAAAAAAAGCCCCGACTGTCGGAGCTTTCTAAATTGCTTATTTACCCTCGTCTACCACTTCCGCTTTGATCTTATCACCGTCGATAGAGGTGACTTCCAAAGTGATACCACACATCTCACATTCGAGTACGTGTCCGGTATCTAGGTCTGGATAAGAGGTTAAATCAACTGGATTTTTACATTCAAGACAAATAAGAATCATAAAGCTATATTTAAGCTAAATTACAAAAGTAAAAACAAGTATATCAGAAATAACCCATTTTGGCAATACCTATGATCACTCCACAAACAAAACATCAAAAATTGGCTAAGATACTCGGTTTAGAGGTGCTACTGTACTTCAAACGTGAAGATTTACACCCTCTAGGGTCACATAAAGGCCGTTCTATACCCCTGATGGTTGACACATATGTGAAACAAGGGCATTCCAACTTTGTGATATCTTCTTCTGGAAACGCCGCTTTGGCGGCTGGTTTGTATATCAAAAAATATAACCAAATACATAAGAATAAATTGTCACTTCAAATTTTTGTTGGTGAAAAAATCGACTCATTCAAACTAAAAACGCTTAAAAAAGTTTTGTCTAAAAACATCACTATTACTCAAACCAAAAATCCAAAACAAACATCTTTTCAAATTGATAAATCTGGTGAAGCAAAAATATTACGTCAATCTACTGATGATATCGCCTTGCTTGGCTACAACCAGCTTGCAAAAGAATTAAGTAAAATAAAAAATCTATCAGCCGTCTTCATCCCTACATCGAGCGGCACAACTGCACAAGGAATATACAATGGTTTTAAAAAATTAAAACTAAACCCTCAAATTCACATTGTTCAGACTTGTGCCTGCCACCCAATGGCCATAAATTTTTCACCGATATGTTGTGGTGCAACTTCGAAAAAATCTATCGCTGGGGCTATTGTTGACAATGTTGCTCACCGTAAAGAAACTGTGATTGCTGACATAAAAAAGAGCCATGGATTTGGTTGGATTGCCGACAATAAACAAATAGAAGAAGCGATAAAATTAATATACAAAACTGAAAAAATACAATTATCACCAAATGGCGCACTGTCGATTGTTGGATTACAACAAGCCATAAAATTAAACTGGAAATTTGACGGGTCAGTGATTTGTTTAATCACCGGTAAATAATTTGCTTAAATCAAATTTTTTAATTAATAGAATTTGAGCGGGTTATCTAGTTTCACAGATAACCACTTCGTCACTCGCAAGTATTAATAAATTAATACTTGTCTCATGACTCGTGCTTATGAGCCGAGGCTCAACCTTTCCCCCTCGCGGGTGAAAAAAGCGAAAATCTGTTAATTAAAAAAATCCACTAAACAACGGTGGATTTTTTAATCGGCTCAATAAACAAAATATTATTTACTAAGCGGTATGCTGAGTAACTTTCGTCACCAAGCACCCTTTTGGGGATTTTGCGTCCTTCTAGAGTTGTTCGCTTTCAAAAACAAAGCAACCACATCTCATTGCCCACATTGCATGGGAC